>JAEYJO010000057.1 GCA_023408815.1 Bacillota bacterium
GCCTTATTTTGCTACTTCCATTGTACCAAAAAAGAGCCCAAAAGTCTGCATGAACACTAAACTTTTGACTCTTTTTACAGAAAAATCCCACGCAAGTGCGTGGGACTTTGTCTACAGTCTGAGAAGCGTTTTAATAAACGCTTCTTTTACTGAATATACCATCAATTGACAAAGAGTATTGTCTCTTACACCCAAGAAACAATAAGAAGCAGCATTCCCTCTTCCACTGTTATCACGCCCTCTTCGCCTATGAATTCATTGCTGATGCCGATGGGGTAATCATTGGTTACCGTGGCTTCCCTTAGCGGATATTTCATTCCGTCTATCGTAACGCCTTTCGCCTTTTCTCCAAGCGAAAATAACGATAAGAATCCGTCCATTCCTTTATCGAACTTTATGGATTCGTTTTTTATTACGGTCATCATTACATTGGCATCCATGATATATGCTTTCCTGCCGTTATTTTTCAGGAAGCTCAGACATTGGATATTAGCGATGGTATGCTCCAGTCTTCCACCCATGGCTCCATATATGCGAAAATCCTTATAACCCCTTTCCATACCGATGCGCAGGGCTGCCAAGGTATCCGTATCGTCCTTTTCAGAGTTTAACATAATAACCTTTTCAGGATTTCCTTCCTTCATCGCCTCTATTTCCGGCCTGATATTCTCGTCTATGGAATCCATATCGCCGATGAGCAGATCGACAGCAAGCCCAACCAGCTTACAGTACAAATATCCGCCATCCACCGCGATGCAGAGATCTCCTTCTTTTTTATTGATTTCTATGGGGGTAAAATCTCCTGCCCCGACTACAATACATTTTCCTTCACCCAATCCAGACACTCCTTTAATATGTTTTTTCCCACTGGTAAGGTCCGCCCCAGTCACCGATCATGTCCGTCGTCATTCCTTCCTCCGTCCACGTTCTTGTCTCGAAGTGATAATTCATCTCTGCTTCGAAGGAATTTTCCTTCTGCACATTGCTGTACATATAGCTGATAACGTACTGCGTATGTGGGAAATAGCTTTCTCCCGCCTTAGCCGGTTCGTAGGCAATACAAGATCGTTGAATGCCTTCGTCCGTCATCTTATTTCCCCACACCGTTATGATTCCCGCCGTGGTTTCATCGTCCTCGAATTCCGGGAACTGGAAGGCCCATGTTCCATCCGTTTGTTTCAGAATAACCGTCTCACGGCTTACCGGTATATAGGTTTCTCCACTCCAGTATTCCATCGTGCCGTCAATGAATGCATCCCGAATCTGTGTATAGGCTTCTGAAACGACAAAGTCCTTAGCCGCCTCATAATTTCCGGCGTCAAATGCGGTAAACATATCCGCAAAGGCGCTTTGAATCGCTTCTTCTTTGTTCAGACAGGTAAGCAGCCCGCTTACAGCTTCATTCTCCCCCAGTGCCAATGTCTTCTCTAAAAGGCTTCGGTAAGATTCCGCATGTGTTCTGCTTATCTTTAGCTCGGGAACATCTATAAGGGCATATTCGAAAATAATATTCTTTACATCTTCAGAGGAACTTGTCCCGTAAATCTCAAATAATTTGTCCATTATCTCCTGATAAAGGAGAAACTGACAGGCCTCCTGTCCATTCACATCATAAAAAAAGTCTGTGTCATTTTCCTCCTGAAATCCTTGAATCACACGCTCGTAAGCGGTGTTCATAAGTTCCAGTGCATCCGCATTATTCTCGTCCGTCTCAAGCGCACTCAATATCTTCCGGACTGTCTCCAAGGTGCAGGCACCGTCGTTTATCTCCGCGACCGCCTCGTTCAAAATAGTGGTGCAGTAATACTTAAGCAGCCCTTCGTCCTGTGTATTCTGCCAGCCCTCAAGAAGTACCTTCGTTGCCTGCAGACTATCTTCCTTGCTAAAATATGCGTTCGCCATATAGCGGTATGCTTTCACGGAAGTGGAATCTATTTTCAATGCTTCTTCGTAATATGCAATTGCCTCGTCGAAAGCTTCCTCCTGAGTGTATTCCTCTCCTGCCTTTAACTCTCTGTCCAGTTTAAGCGCCGGAAGATTCCAGATAAGGGCAAAACACCCCCCTGCAGCCACAAGCACCAATATGACAGCAAAGGTTCTTTGAAGAAGGACCATCCTGCGTCTCGCTCTTCTCCTTCTCTCCCTTTTTTCGCCTCTGGAAGTAACTATCTCATTCGTTCTTTTATTCCTGTTTTCGTTTCTATTTTCCATATTTATACCTATGATTCTTTCACTCATAACCTCAAAAACAAATTTTACACAATTTTCATACTACCATAGAAAAGTAAGCTTGACAATGCTATAATGCTTTTTATGAGAGATATGATTTTACTAAAAAACAAAAAGAATATGACAGTGCAAGCCGACTATGAAGTATTCCGAAGCAAGCGCAAGACCTACTCTCTCTCCCTTAACGAAAACGGCATTCTGACGATAAGGGTTCCCCTTTACGTCAGTGACGGCGAAGTGGAGCAGATATTGCGCGAGAAGCAGTTCTGGATTACGGATAGACTGGCAGAATACGAAGAGCGAAAGAGCAGGCGGCCGGTCTCCGAATATACACAGACCCAGCGCCTCGCTCTCGAAAAGCGTTATAAAGAAGCCGCCAAAGAATATATTCCTAAGCGTGCCGACTATTATCTTGCCGCTTATCCTTACTTGTTCCCCCGTTTGTATTCCCGCATTTCGGTAAGGGAACAGAAAACCCGCTGGGGAAGCTGCAGCAGCAAAGGAACCTTATCCTTTAACTGGAAGCTGATGCTGGCCCCTCCTGCCATTTTGGATTATGTCATTGTACATGAGCTCTGCCATTTAGCCCATATGAATCATTCCGAAAGATTCTGGAGCAGTGTGGCGGCCATTCTTCCCGATTACAAGGAAAGAAGAAAATGGTTAAAAGAACATGGAAATGAATTAACGCTGTCCTGATAGCTCGGGACAGCGTTAAATATCATTGCTCACAATTTATATTGCTTCTTTTCTGCTTTTCTTGCTTTTTTCTCTTCCTTTGAAGATTTCCGGTGCTTCTCTGTCTTTGCGGACTCTTTTATCGTTATTTTTATCTGTGAAGCGTTTCTCGCTAAAGCCCTTATCCTTGCTTCTGTCTTTACCGCCACCGTATCTCTTGCCATCGTATTTCTTTCCGTCGTCTCTCCTGCGTCCTTCGCCGCCTCGCACGCCCAGACCGGAACCCTTGCCTTTTCCTTTACCGAAGCCACGGTCTCTCGGACCGTACTTCTCGATTTTGATGTCCTTGATATCGTCGCCCATCTTCATCTTCATAAAGGCCGCTGCAAGTTCCAATGCGGTGTAATCGCTTTCGGCCAGCTTATTTTCAAGAAATTCTATGGTCTTATCCATTTTCTTGTTCTGCATCACTTCCAGAACTTCGCTTAAGACCTTCTCCTCTTTTACAGAAGTAATATCCGCTGCGGAAGGAACATTTTTCTCTTTTATCGTAGTGTGACATATTCTCTCGATTTCACGCAGTTTGAAGACCTCTCTGCCCACCACCAGAGTGAAGGAGCGCCCCGTCTTGCCCGCGCGTCCGGTACGTCCGATACGATGAACATAATATTCAATATCATCCGGCACGTCGAAGTTAAATACCGCTTCCACGTTATCCACATCAATTCCTCTGGCAGCCACATCCGTAGCGATAAGGATATCAGTCCTTCCGCTTCTGAAAAGGTTCATCACGGTGTCTCTCTGATTCTGGCTCAAATCGCCATGCAATCCTTCCGCCTGATAACCTCTGTCTTTCAAATGCTCTGTCAGTTCATCCACCATTCGTTTTGTATTACAGAAAATGAGAGAACGCTTGGGATGATAGTAATCCATAAGACGGCAAAGAACTTCTTCCTTATCCTTGCGCTGTATCTGATAGTATGCCTGCTTAACTAATGGTATCGTCACTTCCTTCGGCGTCATCTTCAGATATTCTGCATCCGCATTCTGATATTCTCTCGTAATATCCAGTATCGGCCTGGGCATCGTCGCTGAAAAAAGTGCAGTCTGCCTTTCCGTTGGCATATCCTTAAGTATCGTCTCTATATCCTCACGAAATCCCATGTTCAGCATCTCATCTGCTTCATCCAGGACGATGATTTTCACCTGCCCCGTTTTTATCGTATGACGGCGCATATGGTCCATGACCCTTCCCGGGGTACCTACTACGATCTGCGTGCCGCTGCTGAGCGCCCGAATCTGTCTGGAAATATCCTGACCGCCATATACGGGAAGCACCTTAACTCCATGCATATATTTGGCAAATCGTCTCATCTCCTCCGCCGCCTGAATAGCCAGCTCTCTCGTGGGACAAAGAACAATCGCCTGTAATGCTTTATTATTCACATCGATGCTCTGAATAACGGGTATTCCAAACGCCGCGGTCTTACCGGTTCCCGTCTGCGCCTGCCCTATAATATCTCTGCCCTCCAGCATAACGGGTATTGCCTGCGCTTGAATAGGCGTCATATTCTCGAATCCCATTTCTTCTACCGCTCGAATGATTCTCTCATCAATTGCTGATTCTTTATAACTAATCTGATTTTCTGTACTGCTCATCTAACTCCTGTTCTGTCCGTCAAACGGACTTTTTAATCACATTTCCATCATTACTTTCTTTCGCAAAAAAAGACAACACTCGTTTCAAAAGTGCTGTCTTTCATTTACGAACTTATTTAGTATAACGTGCTTTATTGATAAAGTCAAGACCTATTCTCATTTATATCTTTATATTTTTATTTATAAAGCACGAACAAAAAAACGGTCAAAAAGTTGCTTCCCCGTCCTGCGATATGAGCGAAACATTGTTGGTGCACTCAAGTGCATTTACTTCTCTAATACACTGTGCTTCTTCTTTTATTCGCACCTCGACTACCATGTTCAGATACTCCGCGTTCATGTTCCTCGATTTTACGCGCACATGGGGGCTGTATTTCCTGACTACTTCCATAATGGCCTCTTCGGCTTCTATATTATCGGAATCCACTACCAGCATCATGGATGTCTTTGCCACAGGCATTTTATCCAAAAAGATAATGACAACCGTCAAAACCAACGAAGTGACAATGGCAATTTCAAACAAGCCGGCGCCACAGATAATTCCTACGCTGATCGACCAAAAAAGAAAGACCAGATCCATAGGCTCCTTAATTGCCGTACGGAACCGGACGATGGACAGCGCACCTACCATTCCGAGGGATATTACCACGCTGGATTGTATGGAGAGAATGATCGCTGTTGTGATGACCGCCAAAGCTACCAGCGATATATTAAAATTCTTGTTATAAAAGGAGTTCCTTGTCATCACCCTATATATGGTGAAAATATACACCGCAATCAGGCAGGCCACCCCTATTGACAGCAGAACGTCTCCTCTGCTCATGCTATCCGCCGTAATCTGTATAAATGATTTTTTTAATACATCATTAAAACCCATTGCTTATCATTCCTCCTATATTGTATTTTCTGCATAAATAATATTTTGAAAATGTTGTCCGGCGCAGATTCTCCAACTGAAGGCTTCTGTAAATATGATCCGGCAAATATTCGTCATATTTCACCTCCAGCAAATGCTGTCCTACCGGCATGATCGGTCTGGAATAAATCCTATCGTCAAAAAAGCTTTCTTTTCTATTGGAGGAACGGATATTCCTGTCAAAAGTAATTCTGACATTTCCGTTCTTATATACGTAGGGCTCTCTTTCGTATTCCACAATGACTTTCGGCTCCAGCAACCGGCTTTTTTGTTGAAGGCAGAATTTCTGAAGGACTGGCGGCTCCTCCTTTTTGCAGGGCAGCAATTCCGCGTGCATGATAGCTTCGCACTGTTCCTTCGATAACATGTAGGAATCCTTATGTATCTTTCCACGTTCTTTACGCTTAAGTTCCAGACATATCCTCTCGCCGTCTCCGTTATAAATGCGAATCCTAAACTTCTCCCGCGGACTGGTTCCCTCCTCATTTTCATAAAAATTTGTATTTTTGTAATCATCGAAATAAATGCTTCGGATGCTGTACATCCCATCGCCGCCTACATGCTTATCCAATTCCATAAAGGGATGTATCCGGCTTTTAAGGCATACTATCTGTGCATCCGACACTACATACTTCAGTTCATTTCTATAGTAAAGTGCCATTTACTACCCCCTCTCCTCCTGCCATTTTCCCGATGTCAGGTTTTTGCGGTATACGCCGTCTGTCATACCCAGGCTTGGAATCATTATCTTCTCTTGGACACCGCCTCCGGAATGCCCCAGAATCACTTCTTCACCCTTTTTCAGGTTGAAATTCACATTCATAAAGGAATTCTCCCCGGCATAATTCTTACATCCTATCAAGAGACTTTCTCCCGGAGTCAGTACCGTTTCCTCCAGATAATTCATATGGGAGACACTTTCCTTATCCATAAGGAAATATCCCCTCGTGTCAATTTCCTCCTCGGAAACATTGGTCAGAACGATATAATCCTCCTTCCCATTCGACTTAATTTCACTGATTATCAGCCCGTCACCCGCATCCTCCGTATATAAGGTCACATATACCGAACCGTCAATAAGCATTCCTTCATCGATGTACAGCTCCTCCTCCATATAGCTTTCGCCGTTTACTTCCCAGTAAGAGAAAACTCTTCCCTCCGGGACTATAGCGGTAAGCACCGTATCGCATCCGGTAAGATATGTTCCCGCAAATTCCGGCCCGGTCACTTCCAGAGAGTTGATTTTCATCCCTTCGCCCGAAAGGCATGACGCATACAGTGAATAGGAATCGCCTAACTGCCAAAGCTGTCTTATCCCTTCTAATAAATTATAAGGAGTCACCTCTGCCCAAGCTCTTATACAATCCATCTGCATATCCAAATAGGTTGGGCTGATTTCGGGCAAATCGGAGTTTATAACGCTTTCTTCTATATATTCCTGCATCTCGTTCTCGCGCAGGGCATTAAGCTCATCCAGCACTTCGCTTACATTCTCCGGCGAAAAAGCGCCGTTCATCAAATCACAAATATACGAAGCAAAATATTTCCGGCAATCTTCTCGTTCCATCAAAGCTGTAAATAAAGGTGCATAATTCCTTTCCCACAACATCACGAGCGTATCAAAGCTCTGAGACTCATCCAACGTGTCTCTTACCGAGCCGAGCCCCATGGTAGTGTCCACATCGAACAGAAGATAACGGTACCTTCCGTCAAATACCGAATCCTGCTCATATGCTTCGTCCTCCGAAACATAGCGGTAAGCTTTTAAATTGTTATAAGGCCAGTCTCGGTTCGCCAGATACACCTCTACGGCAAAATATTGCAAATAGTTCTCCGTATCGATATAATTATTCAATTCTTCAAATACGGCATCCTTCGTCAAATCCTCAGCACTGTACTTATTATAGATTGCCGTATATTCCTTCGCGCACTCTGTCTCCAGAGCATCGGAAGCGTCCTGCATATTTGTCTCACCGTCACCGATGACCACCATTTCCCCCTCGTATTCACCGTATTTCTCCTCGAAATATTCTTGGTCATACGTGGAATGCAGCCAGTAAAGCCCCTGATAGACCCCATTGATATATACACTGAGGGGACGGACACTCTGCGTATCGGGAAATCCTGCTTCCTTCGCCAATGTCATTCCAAGCTCGTCCCGTATAAAGCCCTCCGAGCGGTCATTGCCAGTATTTCTTATTTTCAAGGTCTTATACTTTCCTACTACGCTTCCGTCCACCTCTGAAATTAAATCTTCAAAAAAAGCAAAGCGGAACTTGTTCTCTTCATCGTACTCGCTCCTGGCATACAGCTTGAACGATTTCTGCTCCAATTGCCTTGTGAAATTACCCGATATGCGAATTCCTCCGTCTTGGGAAATAATACGACTGCCGTCCTGTTCGAAAATTTCTATATGGACGTTCCGCTCGCTCTCCCTTCCGCGCACATTGTAATTTGCCGGAGCATCATAAGTAAGCGCTTCCTCCGGATGCTCGCTGAGCCAGTCCGCACGAAGCTTTCCTTCCACGAAGATCCCGTTCTCATAGCCGTACAGATCTTCCTCTTCTGCGGCGAGGCTCATTACCAGCGTGTCGTAGCGCGTATCAATATTTTCACCTAAGAAATAAGTATTCGTATAGGTTTCAGACTGTGTTCCGTCGTCATAAA
Organism: Bacillota bacterium; assembly: GCA_023408815.1. Taxonomy (GTDB): domain Bacteria; phylum Bacillota; class Clostridia; order Lachnospirales; family Lachnospiraceae; genus Kineothrix. The sequence continues at coordinate 8,150 of JAEYJO010000057.1, forward strand.
CGGCTTTATATTTTAAAACGTTAACCGTTTCTTCCGCTCCGGCGGTTAACGTAATTGCTTCCTCATATAAATAGGTATCGTCGCCATCTTCTTCCGGCTCCGAACCGTTCAGCGTATACAAAATATGCCCCGGCCTCTTCATATTCACCGCAAGCACAACATCTTCGCTATAAAATCCGCTTTCTGCAGACAATACAATATCCCCGGCATTTACTTCTCCTACTTCATCGAAGGCTTCTTTTTCCGCCGTCTGACTTTCGCTGCTTAAATCCTCTCTCACAAAAAGAATCAGGACGAGAATCAAAGCTGCAGAGAATATGGCTATCAATCCTTTTCCAGTAATTGTAAAAACCTCTTTTCTTTACAAATATGGTAAATATGCCCTTACATTCTAGTTATCTTTTTTCATAAATTCAAGCAAATATCCATTTTTTTAGTGTTAGGATATAATTTTTAATAATTATTTTACTTATTTTTTACGTTTAATTAATAAAAAATGTAGTTTGTCCAATATAAAAGCTTTTTATACAAATCCCGAAATACCTGCATAAGTTTTGTACGCGGCATCTCCGAACATCTATTTACCCAGCCTGACACAATCACATCGGCGCAGGCAGCATTGACATCAAAATAGCTCTATGATAAATTTAAAACAATAACTTTGAGGAGGATCAAATGACAACAAGTGAAATTCAAGTTTTAATCTCCATGGTACTTTACATGCTATGTATTATCAGTATCGGTCTTTTCTTTATGAAAAAGGCCAACAAGAACAGTGAAAATTATTTTCTTGGAGGCCGTTCCCTCGGTCCGTGGGTCGCTGCAATGAGCGCAGAGGCTTCCGATATGAGCGGCTGGCTTCTTATGGGACTTCCCGGTGTTGCATATTTCAGCGGTGTTGCCGACGCTGCGTGGACTGCAATCGGACTGGCTGCGGGAACCTATATCAACTGGCTCATCGTTGCAAAGAGACTGAGACATTACTCTGCTGTGGCCAACGATGCAATAACCATTCCTGATTTTTTCAGCTTTCGCTATCATGAGGAAAAGAAGGTCATCATGATGATCGCCTCGCTTTTCATCCTCATCTTCTTTACCGTCTATGCCGCAAGCTGCTTTGTAACCTGCGGTAAATTATTCTCCAAGCTCTTCGGCGCTTCTTACCACTCCATGATGATTCTGGGCGCCTTATTCGTTATCATATATACATTTCTCGGCGGCTTCCTTGCAGAAAGCGCTTCCGACTTCATTCAAGCGGTGGTAATGATATGTGCTCTGGGTACGATACTTATTCTTGGTACGGTGAACGCGGGCGGTGTGGCTGCGGTCATTTCCAACGCGCAGAACATCGAAGGGTTTTTAAGTTTCTTTACGACGGCTTCACCTGCGTTAAATTCGGACGGAGTTCAGCAGGTTTCAGATGGAATAGCTTTATTCGGCGCTCCTGCCGCTTACGGCTTTTTGACTATAATATCCACGCTGTCATGGGGACTCGGTTACTTCGGTATGCCTCAGGTGCTTCTTCGCTTCATGGCCATCCGCAAAGCGGAAGAACTTAAAAAATCCAGGCGAATTGCTACTACCTGGGTGTTGATCTCTCTTTTCTGCGCCGTTTCCATAGGTGTTATCGGAAGAGTACTCTATCCTGCGGAAGAAGCGCTCTTAACCAGCAGCGGTGCGGAAAATGTATTTATTGTATTGTCACAGGGTATGCTTCCGCCGTTACTGGCAGGTATTGTTATGGCGGGGATTCTTGCAGCTACTATCAGCTCTTCGGATTCCTATTTGTTAATTGCCGCTTCGGCTTTTTCTAAAAATATTTATCAGAGTATTATCAAAAAGGATGCTACCGACAAACAAGTAATGAAAATATCCCGCATTATTTTGATTGTGATATCTGTTATTGGTATGATAATTGCATTGGATGAGACAAGCATTATATTCAAAGTGGTTTCTTTTGCCTGGGCAGGCTTTGGCGCGACCTTTGGGCCGTTGCTTTTGTTCAGTCTTTTCTGGAAACGCACGACAAAGGAAGGTGCCGTCGCCGGTATGCTGTCAGGCGGAATTATGGTATTTTTCTGGAATCTGGTGGTTAAGCCGTTTGGGAAGTCGCTTGGAGGAACGCTTGGAGGTGTCTTAGGAATTTATGAACTTTTGCCGGCATTTTTGATTTCCTGCTTGTTTATCATAGTCTTTTCACTTATGAGTAAACAGCCTTCGGAAGAAATTATGAAAGAATTCGAATTGGCGAAAGCGGAAAGCCAGGTCTAACTGCAAATACAAGGGTTGATTATTTATTATAATAAATATAAAAAAGAACATTCGCTGGAACCAGATGGCCGGATGTTCTTTTTTGACCTATGAATATTTCCATTATACTCCTATACATTAGGTTAAAAAAGTGCATGAACTTCATAATAATTATAAAGTTAAGCGCATATAAATAACATCGTCCATGGGATTATCATAATAAGGCAGGATTTCTTCAAAACCGTACTTCCGGTATAGGTGGATGGCACTTTGGAAAGGTTCTATGGTGTCCAGAACAATTTCCCGATAGCCGTCTTTTCGTGCCCGATCTATAAGGTTTTCCAATTATTATAAGCTATAGCAAAACCCGTTTCAATTAGTACATTTAAACTAAATGAAACGGGTTTTGAGTTATGCATAATTATTGGTATAATTATTTGTAATTTACGATTTTTCCGAAGTCAGGCTTCAAAGCTGCGCCGCCAACTAAGCCGCCGTCGATATCCGGCTGTGCGAATAACTCGGCTGCGCTGGAAGCGGATACAGAACCGCCATACTGGATGCGGATTGCTGCTGCTGTAGCGTCATCATAAATTTCTGCGATACAGTCACGGATAGCCTTGCATACTTCCTGAGCCTGCTCCGTAGTCGCAACCTTACCGGTGCCGATTGCCCAGATGGGTTCGTAAGCGATAACAGAGGAAGCTGCCTGAGCTGCCGTCACGTTTAAGAAAGCGATCTTAATCTGCTGACGAATCCAATCGATAGTGATACCCTGCTCTCTCTGTGTCAAGCTCTCTCCGCAGCAAACGATGGGCGTAATGCCATGCTCGAATGCTTTCAATACTTTTTTATTTACGGTTTCGTCTGTTTCAGCAAAATATTCTCTTCTTTCGGAATGTCCGATGATTACATACTTCACACCTACATCCGTCAGCATCTTCGGAGAAATCTCTCCCGTATAAGCGCCGCTTTCTTCATAGTACATATTCTCAGCGCCGATGTGGATATTGGAGCCTTTTGCAGCCTCCATAGCGGGAATGATATCGATAGCCGGTACGCAGAATACTACGTCAGCATCTTCCGTAGCTACCAAAGGTTTCAATGTGTTTACTAATTCTACAGCCTCACTGGGAGTCATGTTCATTTTCCAGTTGCCGGCGATAATTTTTTTTCTTGCCATTTTTGTTAGTCTCCTAATTTTTTATTTGTCATTTGCTGCTGCAACACCCGGAAGCTCTTTTCCTTCGAGGAATTCTAAGGATGCGCCGCCGCCAGTGGAAATGTGAGTCATCTTGCTGCCAAAGCCAAGTTGATTAACTGCCGCTGCAGAATCGCCGCCGCCGATAATCGTGGTCGCATCTGTCTCTGCGAGAGATTTCGCTACCGCAATCGTGCCTTTTGCAAGGACAGGATTCTCGAATACGCCCATAGGTCCGTTCCAAACAACAGTTTTAGCAGATTTAACAGCCTCTGCATAGGTTACCGCTGTCTTTGTTCCGATATCAAGGCCTTCTTTATCTGCAGGAATATCTTCGGAAGCCACTACGGCTACCTCGATTTCAGCATCGATAGGATTCGGGAAAGAAGATGCGATCGTGGTATCTTCAGGAAGAAGAAGTTTCTTACCAAGCTTCTGCGCTTTGTCCATCATCTCTTTACAGTAATCGAGCTTCTCGAGATCTACTAAAGAATTACCTACTTCGTAGCCCTTCGCCTTTAAGAAAGTAAACGCCATACCGCCGCCGATAATAAGGGTATCGCATTTCTCTAACAGGTTAGAGATAACATTGAGCTTGTCAGCAACCTTTGCACCGCCGAGAATAGCTACGAAAGGTCTTTCCGGATTCTCAACAGCATTTCCTAAGAATTCGATTTCTTTCTGCATTAAGTAACCAACTACCGCTGTATCTACCAGACTTGCTACACCAACATTGGAGCAGTGTGCTCTATGAGCAGTACCGAAAGCATCGTTTACGAAAACATCACAAATAGAAGCCAGCTCCTTGGAAAAAGCTTCTCCATTCTTCGTCTCTTCCGCTCTGTAACGAGTATTCTCAAGAAGGATTACATCTCCGTCCTTCATCGCTTCTACAGCTGCTTTTGCGTTAGGACCAACCACTTCGGGATCTGCCGCAAATTTTACTTCCTGACCGAGCAATTCGGATAATTTTATAGCGACCGATGCTAGGGATAATTCCGGCTTCGGTTCTCCCTTAGGTTTTCCAAGATGTGAACAAAGAATAACCTTTCCGCCATCAGCAATTAATTTCTTAATGGTAGGAAGCGCTGCTGTCAAACGGTTTATATCCGTAATAACGCCTTCCTTGAGTGGAACATTGAAATCGCATCTGCAAAGAACGCGTTTGCCATTAACGTTGATATCATCCACCGATTTTTTGTTTAATCCCATAATGATTTCCTCCATATTAATATAATTATTAAAAGGTCCGGTCCATAAGACCGGACCTTTATAGGTCTTTAAATACAGTTCACCGCTATATAATTAGCCTAATTCAGCGAAGTATTTGATTGTACGAACCATCTGAGATACATAGCTGTTCTCGTTGTCATACCAAGCTACAACCTGAACAAGATTGTCGGAACCAACCATCGTCTGGGTAGCATCGAAGATAGAACCGAATGTGCTGCCGATAACATCGCTGGATACGATTTCATCTGTATTATAGGCGAAGGACTCAGTAGCTGCTGCTTTCATAGCTGCATTGATTTCATCTTTCGTTACGGACTTCTCTACAGTTGCAACTAAGATTGTAGTAGAACCTGTAGGGGTGGGTACACGCTGTGCAGAACCGATCAATTTGCCGTTCAAATCAGGAATAACCAAACCGATTGCTTTTGCTGCACCGGTAGAGTTAGGAACGATGTTGCAAGCGCCTGCACGGCTTCTTCTCTTATCGCCTTTTCTCTGCGGTCCGTCGAGGATCATCTGGTCACCGGTGTAAGCATGAACAGTTGTCATGATACCGGATTTGATTGTAGCAAGGTCATTTAACGCTTTTGCCATAGGAGCTAAGCAGTTCGTTGTACAAGAAGCAGCGGAAATAACCGTATCTTCTTTTGTCAATGACTCGTGGTTTACATTGTAAACGACTGTAGGAAGGTCATTTCCTGCCGGAGCAGAGATAACAACTTTCTTAGCACCTGCTGTAAGATGAGCGGATGCTTTGTCTTTGGAAGTATAGAAACCTGTACACTCAAGCACTACGTCTACGTCCAATTCTCCCCAAGGAAGTTCTGCTGCATTAGCCTTTGCATAGATTGTAATTTTCTTTCCGTTTACGGAAATGGAATCCTCACCGTACTCTACAGCGCTTGCATATTTGTAATTGCCCTGAGCTGTATCATATTTCAATAAATGAGCGAGCATTTCAGGACTTGTTAAGTCATTGATTGCTACCACTTCATAACCTTCTGCATCAAACATCTGTCTGAATGCGAGACGGCCAATACGACCAAAACCATTAATTGCTACTTTTACTGCCATTTTAGATTCCTCCTAAAAATGTATTTGTTTATATTATTTTGCAATCTAACTAACTGATTGTCAAAATTTTATCAGCACGTCTATTTTACCTAATTTGTCCCAATAATTCAAGTCGTAATTAGAAAATATTTCTTTTTTGTTTGTTTTTTAATAGTTTACTTGCATTTCTTAAGTATAATTGGCGGAAATGCTAAATATAATTCCGGCGTTGCCTTTTCCTTCCATTTCCTTTAAACTCTACTTATAAACATAAATTTTTCACCAAGCGCACAACTATCAAGAAAGGATCTGCATATGGCTGTTTTATCCGATTATCATTTACACTCCTCTTTCTCAGGGGATTCCGATGCACCCATGGAAACCATGATAGAAAGGGCTGTTTCTCTGGGCATGAAAAACATGTGCTTTACCGAGCATATGGACATAGATTACGTCTATGTAAAAGATGAGGATACCGGCATGTTCGACTTAAATACCGATTCCTATCTGTTCGACCTGATTAAATACAAAGAAAAATACGCGGACAAAATTAATATATATTTCGGCGTAGAGCTTGGCCTGCAGTCACATTTGGCAAGGGACTTGTCCAAGTATGTGAAGGAATACGATTTCGATTTCGTAATAGGCTCCTCACATCTTTGCAACAGAAAGGACCCTTATTTTCCCTACTTCTACGAAGGCAGACCTGAAGAAGAGGCTTACCGCGAGTATTTTTCTTCCATACTGGACAACCTGAAGGTATTCCAGAACTTCGATGTGTACGGTCACCTGGATTACGTTGTCCGTTACGGTCCCAACCGGGACAAGAATTATTCTTATGAAAAATATAAAGATGTCCTGGATTCCATCCTCCAAAAACTGATCGATATGGAAAAAGGTATCGAAGTCAACACCGGCGGCGTTTCCTATGGGTTGAAAGAGTTAAATCCCTGCACCGGCGTCCTTAAGCGTTATCGGGAGCTCGGCGGAGAAATCATCACCATAGGCTCCGACGCACATTCTCCTGACCGCATCCTGAAGGATTTTGACCGCGCCGCAGATATCTTAAAGACATGCGGTTACAAATACTATACTATTTTTGCGAAGCGGATGCCCGAATTCGTAAGGCTATAAACATTATCAGATGATAGTGCCTCCGCCGAGAACATAGTCCTCTTCATAGAACACCACAGCCTGTCCCGGCGTCACAGCCCGGACGGGCTCTTCAAAGCTGCATTTTATTTCATCCTCCCCGATCCGTTCTATAAAACAGGGAGCGCCTTTATGAGCATATCTGATCTTCGCCGTCACTCTTCTTCCTTCCGGTAAAGCTTCCATTCCCATATAATTAATATGATTACAGATCAATTCCTTCGAAAAAACATCCTCATGTTCTCCGATGATTACCTCTCCCGTCTCCGGCAATATTTTCGTAACGAATACCGGATGACCCATAGCGAGATTAAGTCCCTTTCTCTGCCCCACCGTATAATGGGTAATTCCTTTGTGCTGTCCTAAAACTTCCCCTTTTACCGAGATGAAATTACCCGGTTCCGGTACTCTGTCCTTGGCTTCTCTGTCGATGAATCCTGCATAGTCGTTATCCGGGATAAAGCATATCTCCTGACTGTCCGGCTTATGAGCAACCGGCAGTCCCAATTGCTTTGCAATCTGCCTGATTTCATCCTTTACATAGGCCCCCACCGGCATAAGTGTGTGAGCCAGCTGATACTGGGTAAGGTTATAAAGAGCATAGGTCTGGTCTTTAGCCGCCGTCACTGAATTACAGATAGCGAATCTGCCGTTTGCAAGCTTTGCTATCCGCGCATAATGCCCGGTGGCTATATAGTCTGCTCCAATATCCATGCTTCTTTTTAGAAGAGATTCCCATTTTACATAACGATTGCATGCAATACAAGGGTTAGGGGTTCTTCCATGAAGATATTCCTCCACGAAATAATCAGTTACCTTCTCCTTGAACTCCTGCTTGAAATTCATTACATAATAAGGAATCCCGAGAAACTGAGCCACTCTTCTCGCGTCATCTACCGCGGTCAGTCCGCAGCAGCCGCCATTCTCCTCCCGTTCTCCTTCTTCCTCATCCTGCCATATCTGCATAGTCACGCCGATGACATCATACCCTTCTTCTTTTAACAAATAGGCAGCCACGGAGGAGTCCACACCTCCTGACATGCCTACCACTACTTTCTTTTTCATGAATTAATATTCTTCCTCTTCCGCTTCTTCCCCTTCGTGGATATCGGATTTGGGCTTTACTAAGCCATCGATCACAATACCGTGCTTCCCGGCGTAATCCCATAGTGCGGCATGAATCGCCTCCTCCGCAAGCAAAGAGCAGTGTACCTTAACCGGCGGCAGCCCGTCAAGAGCTTCCATTACCGCTTTGTTCGTTACAAGTAAGGCTTCCTGTACGCTTTTTCCCTTTACTAACTCCGTCGCCATACTGCTGGTCGCAACAGCGGCACCGCAGCCGAAGGTCTTGAATTTACAGTCTTTTATGATTCCATCGTCGTCGATGTCCAGATACATACGCATGATATCCCCGCACTTCGCGTTTCCTACCGTGCCGACACCGCTGGCATTTTCTATTTCACCCACGTTGCGCGGATGCTCAAAATGGTCCATTACCTTTTCCGTATACATGCTTATTCCTCCAAAATTTATCTTACTTCTTCTGCTTCTTTATGAAGTCTTCATATAGAGGCGACATTTTTCTCAATTTATCTACAATTTCTTTTATCGCATCTATTACCGCATCCATCTCTTCTATGGTGTTCTCCTCGCTCACCGTTAACCTGAGAGAGCCGTGTGCAATCTCATGAGGCAGCCCGATAGCCAAAAGCACATGGGAGGGATCCAAAGAACCGGAGGTACATGCCGAACCGCTGGAAGCGCAGATTCCCTTCATATCCAGCATGATAAGAAGAGACTCTCCTTCGATAAACCGGAAGCTGTAATTCACATTATTAGGCAGACGTCTTACACCGTCACCGTTCAGTCTGCAATGAGGGACTTCCTCTTCAATTCTTTTTATCAAATAATCGCGAAGCTCCCTTTGCTTTGCCGCACTTTCCTCCATGCGCAAAAAGGACAGCTCCACAGCTTTACCCATTCCGACTATGCCCGTTACGTTCTCTGTTCCTGCGCGCCTGCCTCGTTCCTGCTGGCCGCCGTGGATAAAGGAACGAATCTTGATGCCCGTGCGGATATAGAGAAAACCGATTCCTTTCGGCCCATGGAATTTATGACCGCTGGCACTGAGCATATCTATGTTCATCTCGTCCACATCGATGGGCACATGAGCATATGCCTGCACTGCATCCGTATGGAAAAGAACGCCGTGAGCCTTGGCGATCGCACCGATTTCCTTAATGGGCTGTACCGTCCCAATTTCGTTATTGGCAAACATGACGGAAATCAAAACCGTATCCGGCCTTATGGCTTTTTCCAGTTCATCCAGCTTGACGATTCCGTTTTCATCCACGTCCACATAGGATATCTCATAACCCTGCTTTTCCAGATAACTGCATGTATGCAGTATCGCATGGTGCTCTATCTTGGAGGTAATAATATGTTTTCCCTTCGCCTCATAGGCCTGAGCGGTGGCAATGAGCGCCCAGTTGTCCGATTCCGAGCCGCCGCCGGTAAAATAAATCTCATTGTTCTTCGCACCCAGACTGGAGGCTATGCGCTCTCTCACCTTCGTTACAGCCTCCTTGGCCGTTGCTCCGATGGAATAGATACTGCTGGGATTCCCGTAATTCTCTGTGAAATAAGGCAGCATCTCGTTTACTACCTCGGATGCCGTTTTGGTGGTAGCAGCATTATCTAAATATATCAATTTTTGCATTTTTTCGCTCCTCATTTAATTCCTACTAACCCGCTACGGATTCAGTAATTTCACTATATCACTCCTCTTATGTTCTGTCAATAAATCAAATTGCATATAATTATAAACAAACTCCCCCTTTAAGGTAATACATGAAGAAAAAGAATCCTCTCATCGCCGGAACCATCATCCTGACGGTCACCGGCTTCGCCAGCCGATTCATCGGTTTTTTTTACCGCATTTTTCTATCCCGCGTGTTCGGAGCAGAAGGCATGGGGCTCTATCAGCTGATTTCCCCTGTGCTGGCACTTACCTTCTCTGTTACGGTATCCGGCATGCAGACTGCGATATCCAAGTTCGTAGCCAGCGAAACGTCCACCCGGGATTATAAATATACCTTCCGAATCTTATTAGTGGGCTTTTCCATCGCTATGTTTTTATCCTTTGGATGTACCTTATATATATACACTTTTTCGGAAATGATTGCTGCCAGGTTTTTATTTGAGCCGCGCACGGCACCTTTGCTGCGCATCATTTCTCTTTCAATCCCTATGGCGACGGTGCATTCCTGTATCAACGGCTATTTCTACGGCATCCGTAAGACTGCCATCCCGGCTGTCACTCAGCTGGCGGAGCAGATCGTCCGCGTAGGAAGCATTTTCTTTCTCTATGAAATTATTAAGGCGCAGGGCGGTGTCCCTACCATCAGCTTCGCAGTAGTTGGACTCGTTATCGGCGAAAGCGCTTCCATGTTAGTTTCTTTGGTTGCCATTTATCACCGCTTTTATACGCTTACGAACTCTCATTGTATGCTGGCTAAGGTAAAGCAGTCTCTTAACGTATACTTAAAAGATACAAAACAGCTCCTCAGCCTTGCTGTACCGCTTTCCGTAAACCGTACCCTGATCAACTTCCTGCAAAGCATAGAGGCTATTTATATCCCGCAAAGATTGCAGCTATACGGCTACGACAATGCCACAGCGCTGAGTGTATACGGCGTTCTCACGGGAATGGCGCTGCCTCTCATTCTCTTTCCCTCCGCCATTACCAATTCCATCTCCGTCCTGCTCCTCCCCTTAGTATCGGAGGCGGAGGCCGTAAATAATCAAAGCGCCATTAAAAAAGCCGTCCGCAAATCCATCAAGTATTGCTTTATTCTCGGTTTTCTATGCACCGGACTCTTTCTCGTCTTCGGAAGATATACGGGTATGCTTCTATATAACAGCAGCCTCGCAGGCAGTTTTATCATTACCTTAAGCTTCATATGCCCCTTCATGTACGTGGCGAGTACCTTGAACAGCATATTAAACGGCCTCGGAAAAACCGGGCAGACCTTCGCCTACAGCATGATAAGCCTGGGCGTCCGCCTGCTGTTCGTCTTCTTCGCCCTTCCGGTTTTTGGCATTCAGGGCTATTTGTGGGGGCTGCTCATCAGCCAGCTTGTCCAGACTTCGCTTTGTGTGTTTGCAGTGAGAACGTATTTAAAATAAAGGAATGTATAATACTTCATAAAGATTATAACAATCGCACCTCCTCGTTGTCTATTATTGCTGTTGCCTAAATATTTTTATTATATTATAATTAAAATGTTTTATTTGTATATTTATAAAAATATTAAAATCAACAGCATTGGAGGTATCTGAAATGTCATTTGAATTTGTACAAAAGCTGCCCACTCCGGACGAGATACGCGAACAGTTTCCTGTCCCGGCAAAATTGAGCGAGCTGAAAAAAGAAAGAGATGCCGAAATCCGCGATGTCATTAAAGGAAAGAGCAACAAGCTCCTCGTTATTATAGGGCCCTGCTCTGCGGACAACGAAGATGCCGTATGCGAATATGTAAGCCGTTTGGCGAAAGTAAACGAAAAGGTCAAGGACAAGCTCCTCCTCATACCGAGGATTTATACGAATAAACCACGCACCACCGGAGAAGGCTACAAAGGAATCATCCATCAGCCCGATCCGGAGAAGAAGCCCGATTTTCTCGCCGGTCTCATCGCCATGAGAAAGATGCAGATTCGGGCGTTCGAAGAATCAGGACTGACTGCGGCCGACGAAATGCTTTATCCGGAAAACTGGCGCTATCTCTCGGATATTCTCTCCTATGTCGCCATAGGCGCCCGCTCCGTGGAGGACCAGCAGCACAGACTTACCGTCAGTGGATTCGACGTTCCCGCAGGCATGAAGAATCCTACCAGCGGTGACTTCTCGGTTATGCTGAACTCGGTTTATGCTTCGCAGCATCCGCACTCTTTCATTTATAGAGGCTGGGAGGTAAATACCTCCGGCAATGAGCTGGCTCATACCGTTTTACGCGGTGCTGTCAACAAATACGGTCGCAGCCTTCCGAACTATCATTACGAGGACCTGAACACACTTCTTACATTATACAATGAACGCGATTTAAAAAATCCCGCCTGTGTCATCGATGCCAACCACAACAACTCCAACAAGCAGTTTATGGAGCAGGTAAGAATTGTAAAGGAAGTGATGCACAACCGCAAGGTAAACAAAGATATTTACCAATTGGTAAAGGGCGTAATGATCGAAAGTTACCTCGAAGAGGGCTGCCAGAAAATCGGAGAAGGCATCTATGGAAAATCCATCACCGATCCCTGCCTCGGCTGGAAAGACTCTGAGAATCTCATTTACGATATTGCCGAATATGAATAAGTTATAGCTATTTAATATGGGCTGCTGTACTTGCGTAAAAGTACGGCAGCCCAATGTTTTTAATATTTAATGTATATAAGTGTGCATTTACTCTCATCCCCGCGGATGTGCTTTTGCGTATACCTCTCTGATGCGGTTATGATTCATATTCGCATAAACTTGCGTCGTAGAAATATCAGAATGTCCAAGCATTTCCTGAACGCTTCTTAAATCAGCCCCGTTTTCTACCAAATGTGCCGCAAAGGAATGCCTCAGCGTATGGGGAGTAATATCCGCCGTGATTCCCGCTTTTTTCGCATAATGCTTTATCAGCTTCCAAAATCCCTGTCTGCTCATCGGTTGTCCGGAACAATTGGCAAAGAGAATATCCGAGTTCGCGCCATGAACCATCATATTCCTTGCGTTCTCCAGATAACGAAGCAACGCGCTTCTCGCCTCTGTGCCAAAGGGGATGACCCTCTCCTTGTTCGAATCCCTGCACATGATAAAGCCCATTTGAAGATTTACATCCTGAACCTTGAGTGAAATCAATTCCGTAACCCGTATTCCGGTAGCATAGAGGAGCTCAAGCATCGCCTTATCCCTGATTTCCTTTGGAGAACTTCCCCGTGGTTGTTCCAAAAGGCGTACTACCTCTTCCGTGGACATAATCTCCGGCAGCTTCTTCTCTATCTTCGGCGCTTTCAAAGCCTCGGATATATCCTCCTTCACGATCCCCTCTTTATGCATGAAATGATAAAAGGCCTTTATCGACGCGATATTTCTCGAAACGGTAGCCGCCTTAAAGTTGTTTTTCTCCAAATACAAAACATAAGAATTTAAATTTGTAACAGTAATCTTCTGTACATCCACAACTCCCTGCTCTTCCATAAAATTCTTTACCTTTGCCAGATCCCTCTTATAGGACATCTCGGTATTCTCAGAAGTTTTCTTTACGTTATGTAAATACAAAATGAATGACGCAATTTCTTTTTCCATCTAATATATAACCCTTCCCCATGCCATTTTATGTCAATCCCCGAGCTGTATAAAGTTCATTATAATAAGAATATGAGAGAAAAGCAAATGGTATTTTTGGCGTTTTTACGCACTTTTCGATAGGTATTTGTACAAAACACAACATATCGGCAAACACATTTTTACGTCATACCACATGTAGAAAATTCTGTTTAAAATATTTTTAGAAAACGTGAAATCAGAATTGGATTAACATAACTTTCTATCATGCTTCCGATTATGACAACCATCACGATAACAAAAAGCTGTACTATTTTTTTCATATAGTACTGTCTTTTCATTCCATAGCCATCCTCATATACCTTATGAGGATAATAGAGACCCGTGCATATCTGATAGCACCAATTCATAAGCATGATATAAGCTGGAACGAGCAGAAGGTACTGGGGCATAACTCCTGCCAATATAAGAAAGATTCCCCTAAGCCCATAACGCATAGCCGCTACGGATAAAAATATTCCTGCCATCATCCCCATCCATGCGGCATACAACGCGATCGTCACCGTACCTACATAAGTGGTAGCAAGCAGGCAGAGTATGACAAGCGTTCCTATCCTCTCCTTCAATATATATGCGAGAAAGGAGTTTCCGTTGATATCCAGATATTTCAGCCGGCTTAAGGAGGCCGCACTCAGCAAATCCATCTCTCCAAAAAAAGTATTCCTCCAAATATTAATTGATAGTATCCCTATCAAAAAGCCTCCTAAAAATAAATACAGCCAGCTAATATGCCGGCTGTTTGTACCATTTCCTTTATACATCCGCTGTGAAGCACCGCCATATACAAGTTTATACAATATATGTTGCGTACCTTCCATGAATGACATTCACTGCTATTTATTACAATATTTATCTTTATAGGTCATAATAGCTGAAATCGTCTTCGCATCCTCTATCCTGCCGCTGTAAATCATCCGGCATAGCTCATCGACCTCATAGGCTTCCACATTGATGAATTCATCTTCATCCAGATTCTGCTCACTCTTTATTAAATGCTTTGCTACATAAATATCAATTTTTTCATTGCAGAAAGCAACTGTCGTGCGAATCGTGATAAGAAGTTCCAAATCATCCGATCGGTAACCGGTCTCCTCTTCCAGCTCCCTTGCCGCAGCCCCCTTTGTCGGTTCATCAGGGGTATTCAAGCCTCCTGCAGGAATTTCAACAGTATAACGATCCAAAGCATTTCGATACTGACGTACCATTAACAGTTTGCCGTCGTCCAATACCGGAATGACAGCCGCTGCTCCTTTATGCCCGATAAAATCCCATTTTACCACATTTCCATTGGGAACCTGAACGGTATCCTTATAAAAATCAACAATAGTACCGTGATATACAAGTTCTCTGTCCAGCCGTTTAAACTCGTTAGCCATATACACTCTACCTCATTTTCAAACGGCACATTTTTCTGTCTGAACAGAATCTAACAGCTTTTCTGCGCTGACCAGTTTTACACATAATACAAACAAATCAGCCGCTTCACACAGCTCTTCTAACGTAGGGAAGGTAGGCGCAATACGTATGTTGCTGTCTTTCGGATCACTGCCGTAGGGGAACGCAGCTCCCGCACCGGTGAGCACTACTCCCGCGTCCTTACATTTCGCCACGATTTTCTTCGCGCAGCCGTCCATAGCCTCCAAAGAAATGAAGTAACCTCCCTTAGGTGTAGTCCACTGAGCGATTTCCAAACCGCCGAGTTCGCCGTCTAATATCTGTAACACCGCTTCGAATTTGGGGCGCATAATATTGGCATGCTTCTTCATGTGAGCGATCATGCCATCTAAGTTCTTGAAATATCTCACATGGCGCAGTTGATTGATTTTATCATAACCAATGGTCTGCATGGTCATCGCGCTCCGCATAGCGTCCAAATTGGCTTTCGAGGATGCAATCGCCGCAATGCCGCCTCCCGGAAAACTTACCTTAGAGGTGGAAGCGAATTCATATACCATATTCGGATTGCCTGCCTTCTCACATTCGCTTATAATATCGAGGATCTTATCCTGAGCGTCGTCATATAAATGATGAATCACATAAGCGTTATCCCAGAAAATCCTGAAATCCTCCGCCGCAGGCTTAAGCGCCGCAAAACGCTTCACGGTTTCATCCGAATAAGAATAGCCCTGAGGATTGGAATACTTGGGTACACACCAGATTCCTTTAATCGATACATCTTCACTTACCAGCTTCTCCACCATATCCATATCCGGTCCCTGAGAAGTCATAGGTACAATAATCATCTCTATTCCAAAGTGTTCCGTGACAGAAAAATGTCTGTCATATCCCGGAGCCGGACATAAAAATTTCACCTTATCCAGCTTGCACCACGGTGTGCTCCCAAGCACTCCATGAGTCATGGAACGGGAAACCGTTTCGTACATAATAGCGAGACTGGCATTTCCACATACGATAACGTTATCCGCACTACTCACTCCCATCATTTCAGCCATCAATTTCTTCGCTTCGGGAATGCCGTCCACAATGCCGTAATTTCTGCAATCCATTCCCGCATCGGTATTATAATCGGAAGAGGACGTAAGAACATCCATAATGTCCATTTCTATATCCAATTGGGAGGATGCCGGCTTTCCTCTCGACATGTCGAGCTTCAATCCCTTACCTTTTGCATCTTCGTATTCTGCTTCAAGTTTTGCGTGCAGCTGCAGTAATTCTTCTCTGCTTAAATCTTTGTACGACTTCATCTTTTCACCATCCTATTAATTATCCGAATACTATAATTCATACATTTATCCACTTCATATTAGGATTGGATAATCGTATACAATCATACATATCCCGTTTATTCTACTACAAGGAATAAGATAGCACAAGAACTTTTTTATAAAAGTTCATATAAATAGAGAAACCGTTATAAACTTTACGTTTATAACGGTTTCTTATTTTAGACTTCATCGAAAAAATTATTTCGCATAGTCTATCACTCTTGACTCTCTGATTACATTGACTTTGATTTGACCCGGATATTCCAGTTCAGATTCAATCTGCTTAGAAATATCTCTGGCCAATAATACCATATCCGCGTCAGTGATTTGCTCAGGAACTACCATTACTCGAATCTCTCTACCCGCCTGTATAGCAAAAGATTTGTCAACACCTTTGAAATTGTTTGTGATATCTTCTAATTGTTTCAGTCTGCTTGTATACGTCTCTAACGTTTCTCTTCTCGCACCCGGTCTTGCTGCCGAAATAGTATCCGAAGCTTGTACCAGACATGCAATCAAGGATTGTGGTTCTACATCCCCGTGATGTGATTCTACCGCATTAATTACAGTGGCTGATTCTTTGTATTTCTTACAAAGCTCAACACCCAGTTGAATATGAGAACCTTCCATTTCATGGTCTACCGCCTTACCTATATCATGCAGTAAGCCTGCGCGCTTCGCCATTCTCACGTCAAGCCCCATTTCCGCAGCTAAAAGCCCGGATAATTGAGCCACCTCGATCGAATGCTTCAACGCGTTCTGACCATAACTGGTTCTGAATTTCATTTTACCAAGTAATTTTACAAGTTCAGGATGAATGCCATGAACGCCCACTTCAAGCGTAGCAGCTTCACCTTCTTCTTTTATCATCACTTCGACTTCTTTTTGTGCCTTTTCAACCATCTCCTCGATTCTTGCCGGATGGATACGCCCATCCACTATCAATTTTTCGAGTGCAATTCTTGCGACTTCACGTCGAATCGGATCAAAGCCCGATAAAATAACCGCTTCCGGCGTATCGTCAATAATGAGATCAACGCCCGTCATCGTTTCAAGAGTTCTGATGTTCCTTCCCTCTCTACCGATGATTCTGCCCTTCATTTCGTCGTTAGGAAGCTGTACCACAGATATTGTAGTCTCAGATACATGATCCGCCGCACATTTCTGAATGGCGGTAACCACATATTCCTTGGCTTTCTTGTCTGCTTCTTCCTTCGCTCTGAGTTCCATTTCCTTAATCATTACAGCAGATTCATGTTTTACTTCATCTTCAACAATTTTCAATAAATAATCTTTTGCCTGTTCGGAGGTAAGACCCGAGATTCTTTCCAGTTCCTGTAATCTCTGTTCGTTGAGTTTCGCAACTTCTTCACGCTGTTTGGCTAAAGATTCCTCTCTCGCTGTCAAACTCGTTTCCTTTTTCTCAATGGCCTCTGCTTTTTTATCGATGTTCTCTTCCTTCTGCTGAACTCTGCGTTCATAACGCTGCGCTTCGGCTCTCCGCTCTTTGATCTCTTTATCCAGCTCATTCTTTGTACGAATGGATTCTTCTTTGACCTCGAGCAGCGATTCACGCTTTTTCGTTTCAGCAGTCTTCAATGCTTCATCAATAATTTCTCTTGCCTTGTCTTCCGCATTTCCAATTTTAGATTCGACAATCTTCTTGCGATAAGTCGTCGCCACAATTGCGGAAACCGGCACAGAAATAACCAGAGTTGCGAGTACTGCTACAACATACAACATGTACAGGAGCACCTCCTTATTTAATTTTCATTGTACTATTATCTATTATAGAATGTAACAAACTTAACACATTCTAACAAGCGATTTTACAATAGTTAAATTTTAAACTTAAATTGAAGTTATGTCAAGTAAAAGTACTCTTCTTATTGTATCCGTACCGAAGCCTTTTCTGTATAAAAGTGCCGCAAACCGTCTTTTTTCCTCGATAGTTGCCGTATTTGCGTCATATTTTTTCTTTCGCATAAGCTCTGCCGCCATGGAAAATTCGTCCGGTCCATTTCCGTCTTCCTTCATTCTTTCGATAGCCTCGGATATAACATTTTTATTGATTCCCTTCTTTAGGAGATCCTGTTCCATCCGTTTCAGGCTCTTGTTCTCCATATTATATTCGATGAAGTCATCACAATACCGCTTATCGTCCACATATCCATAGGATTTCACATATTCCAAAGCTATTTCTATGAGTTCCTGTGTATATTCTCCCTGCTTTAATTTGTCACGAAGCTGTCTCTCCGTATAGGATTTAGTTTTTAAAAGATTCATACAGCGAAGCTTCGCCCGTTTAGGAAGCACCTCGGACATCAAGTCAATGTATACCTTCACATCGACTTCTTCCGTTTCCTTTAAGCCGTATAGACGCAATTCGCCTTTGTATACTACAAAGGCGAATTCATCATCAATATATACTCTAACTCTTTTCTTGTCCAACTCTTCGATTTTTGTTACAACCATATTTTCCTACTCAGCTTTTTATTCTGCTTTTTTCTTCTCCGCAGTCTTCTTCTTTTCCGATGTCTCATCCGCCTTTTCCGGAGAATCGCCGCTCAAGCCGAAATGCTCACGCACCTTCTTCTCGATCTCCGCACACACTGCCGGATTGTCCTTCAAATACTGCTTCGCATTCTCTCGGCCCTGGCCCACCTTATTTCCCTCGTAGGCGTACCATGCTCCGCTTTTATTGACAATGTTGACTTCCGATGCCAAATCCAGCACATCGCCAGCAAACGAGATTCCTTCTCCGAACATAATATCGAATTCCGCTTCTTTAAACGGAGGAGCTATTTTATTTTTTACAACCTTTACCCTCGTTCTATTACCGACAATTTCTCCGCTCTGCTTCAACGATTCGATTCGTCTTACGTCGAGGCGGACTGAGGAGTAGAATTTAAGTGCACGTCCACCGGTGGTTGTCTCCGGACTCCCGAACATAACGCCCACTTTCTCACGAAGCTGATTAATGAATATTACCGTACAATTGGATTTGCTGATTACCGCCGTCAGCTTTCTAAGTGCCTGCGACATCAAACGCGCCTGAAGTCCCACATGACTATCGCCCATATCGCCGTCTATTTCTGCTTTCGGCACAAGAGCTGCCACCGAGTCCACTACAACGATATCAATTGCCCCGGAACGTACCATCGTCTCTGTGATTTCCAGCGCCTGCTCACCATTATCAGGCTGGGAAATATACAGGTTATCTACATCCACACCGATATTCTTCGCATAAGCCGGGTCCAGCGCATGCTCTGCATCGATGAAGCCCGCTATTCCGCCTCTCTTCTGTACTTCTGCAATCATATGTAAGGTAACGGTGGTCTTACCGCTGGATTCCGGCCCGTATATCTCCACGATTCTTCCTCTGGGTATTCCGCCCAGGCCCAACGCGATATCGAGACTTAATGCCCCTGTAGGAATGGTCTCCACATTCATCTGCGCACTGGAATCTCCCAGCTTCATAACTGCACCTTTTCCGTACTGCTTTTCTATCTGTACCAGTGCCGCATCAAGCGCTTTCAATCTTTCTTCTCTTTCCATCTCTCTTCTCCTTAACCTATAATTAAAACACAGCTCTGTGTTTATATGACGCAAATAGAACATAGGTTCTTTCTATGGAAATAATAAAACAAATGTTCGATTTTGTCAATGTGTTTTCACTCTTTTATTACAAAATATTAAGAGTTCCTTCTTCATCCCTTTTCCAACATCATCTCAATATTCTTCGCATCTTTACGGAACCTTTGGCCGAAACGCCGGATTTGCACTCTAATATCGCTATAGTTTTCATGAACAGTTCTCCTTTAATTTATCATATCTTTCTCTAAATAACAATACCGGAAGCTTTTATCTTCCGGTAATTATTAATAATTTTATTTCAGTATTTCTCCATATAAGGCTTATAATCATCAAAGGTAACCGTAAGGAAACCATCGTCATAATTCATCCCTACCTCCATGCCGAGAGGGGTATAGAAGATGATCGTACTTCCTTCCGTCAAATGATACATGAGCTCCTGATCCGACATTTCATCCAGTGCACCGCCGTTCTGGACTTCGCTCTTGTCCCTGAAAGCCTGCAGGAATTCATCGTTGACTCTAAGGATACTTCCGTTATCGATGACCACGCCGTTCTCCATATCTATATTGATGCAGTATAGTTGATAGTCCTGCCAGTAGTCCGTATAAATCTCCTCGCTGAACACCACGCTCATTATTTCCTCATCCATGTAGGTGACGTAACCGCCGGCATATACATAAAAGTACTCATTGCTTAACATATACTTGGAATATTCCCTTATATATTCCTCGAAATATACCTTCTCATCCGCAATAATTCCATTCAGAATGTCCTTGTTCGGAGCATCCCCTTTAATTACAGGATAATCAATTTCAATACTGATATATCCGTCGTTCTCTTCATAGCTATAATTTTCCCACAAAATGGAATAATCAAGATCAGTACGTAAGGCATCCTCTAATTCCGTATAATAATCCAAAGAACCTCCGCCCTCCCACTCCGGATAAGCAAAGCCGGAATACGGATCATCTTCCATATACGGTATGTTTTCTTGTATATCGACGCCGCTCCGTTCTCGCATTTCCTCTCGCTCGGATATGTCCTCAATAAGAAATACCGTCAGCAAAAAAGCTGCAAGCAGCATAATCACTGCCGCCGACACAGAAAGTATAAGCACCGAATGGTCTGTCTTATCTTTCCCATAATACGACACTTGAGGAAAAGGATTCCGAGGATAATTATTTTGTGAATAATTTCTATCAATAACAGGTCCCTCAGACATCGCTTTCTGAGAAAAAGATTTTTCAGCCAAAGGCTTTTCAGGCAAAAAAATCTTTGTATTATCCTGATAATAACTTCCTGAATAATTATTCCCATTATAATTATGTAAAGGCGGTGTATACGGCTGGCCTTGATTGTTATTCCGCCCTCCGCTGAACACCCCGTTCTCATACCTTCTATTGCTGCCGTCTTCTAAACCCGGTTGCTCCATAATCCATCCTCCCCATGATGTTCTTATTTCTTACCGAAAGCCGTCTCTTCATCATGTTCCAAAATACACTGTCTCATGAGAATCAATGCGTTAGACACCGTCGTTTCCCTTATCTTCGCTCGATTTCCACTAAAATGGTATCGTTTTACCGTTATCCTGCCGCACACGTTACATGCGATATATACAAGGCCTACCGGCTTCTCCTTTGTTCCGCCGTCCGGTCCTGCAATTCCTGTAACCGCCACCGACACATCAGATTTTGAAATTCCTGCTGCTCCTTTTGCCATAGCCTCCGCCGTCTCTTCGCTGACCGCACCTTTTTTCTCAAGCAAAGACTTCTTCACGCCCAGGACCTTTCTTTTGGCCTTATTGGAATAGGTGATGTATCCCGATTTATAGGTGTTAGATACGCCGGGGACATTGATAAGCCTTGCCGCCAGCATTCCTCCCGTGCAGGACTCCGCCGTGCTCACACTCAGGTGCCTTTCCTCAAGCAGATCGACTACCGCTTTTTCTAAGGTTACATCCGTATCCATCGTATAGATATTATTTCCGAACCGTCTCGTCAGCTCCCCGAGCATAGGCATAAGAAGCAGCTTCGCTTCCTCTTCATCCGCAGCGCTGGCCGTCACACGAAGGTGTACCTCGCTGTTTTTCGCATAAGGGGCGATGGTCGGGTTGCTCTGCCCGTCGATCAGATCCTTTACCACCGTCTCCACCTTACTCTCCCCGACACCGCAGATCTTTACCGTCCGAGAATAAATGGTCCCATTTTTTTCTCCGGATAAATAAGGGATAATACTTTTTTCGAACATCGGTATCAATTCGTTCGGAGGGCCGGGAAGAAGAATTACTTTCTTGCCTTCCCCTTCTATGATTACTCCGGGGGCCGTACCGTTCTCATTGTCTACCACGATGGCTCCCTCCGGTATCATCGCCTGCTTCCAGTTATTTTCTGTCAGCTCCAGATTCCTCCTTAGGAAAAATTCCTCGATCGATCTTCTGGAAGGCTCGTGCATCTCTAATTTTCTGCCCATCACCTTCGCCGCAGTCTCTTTTGTCAAATCGTCCGCCGTGGGGCCTAATCCGCCGGAAAGTATGACGATGTCCGAACGCTCAAGTGCAGTTTTTATTACATTTGCAAGACGATCTTCATTGTCTCCGACCACGCTCTGATAAAAGCAGGACAACCCCAAATCTGCGCATCTTTCGGCAAGATAAGCAGCATTAGTATTTACTATATTACCGAGCAATAACTCCGTTCCTACCGCAATTAATTCTACTACCATCTTTCTCATCCTCTTTGCAGCCTGCATTGGCCGTTATTTCACATCTATCATTATTTCTTTATTCTTTACGATATAATCCACCAGGGAAACCACTGTCAATATGAGCGCAACCCACATAACGATAGCCGTAAGCAGGCTTAAAGGCTCCAGGTCGGCAATCATAAGGCAAATCATTATCATTTGGAAGGTGGTCTTGAATTTCCCCCAATAGCTGGCCGCAATAACCACGCCATTATCGGAAGCCACCAGGCGGAAACCGCTGATAATAAACTCGCGGGCGATGATAACGATGACGATCCAGGACGGAATACTCTTAAGCTCCACCAGGCAGATGAGCGCCGAGCATACGAGCAGCTTATCTGCCAGAGGATCCATAAATTTCCCGAAATTTGTTACGAGATCGTTCTTCCTCGCAAGATATCCATCCAGCCAATCCGTAAGGCTTGCTATGATAAATATGGCCAGCGCTATCCATTTACTCGCCTCTCCTGCAACAGGAACCAATGTAAAAAAAACAAAAAAAGGAATCATAATTACTCTGAAAATAGTTAGCTTATTCGGTAAATTCATCATATATCTCTCCTATCAAATCATATTCATAAGAACCGGTCACTCTCACCTTTATGAAGTCTCCGCTCATCAGCGTCTCCTCCGTATTGATGAACAAATAGCCGTCCACATTAGGTGCATCCTTATAAGTTCTGGCAACATACGCGTCCTCATCCGCCACCTTGCCCTCTATCATAGCATACAGCACCTTCCCTACCATATTTTCTGCCGCCTCATAAGCGATATCCTGTTGCAGCTCCATAAGCTGCGCTTTTCTGTCTTCTTTGACTTCCTCCGGTATCTGGTCCTCCATCTCAGCCGCCGGCGTATCTTCCTCCGGCGAATAGGCAAATACCCCCAGACGGTCGAATTTCATCTCCTCGACAAATTCTAACAGTGTCTCATGGTCTGCCTCCGTTTCTCCCGGGAAACCGGTAATTAACGTCGTCCGCAAGCATATATCAGGAATGCTGCTTCGCAGCTTCATTACAATATCCCTTATTTCCCGGCTGTCTGTCCGCCTCCCCATACGCCGTAAGATAGTATCTGAGCCATGCTGGATGGGAATATCCAGATAATTACAGATCTTCTTTTCCTGCTTTATGGTTTCTATCAATTCATCCGTGATCTCTTCCGGGTAACAATACAGAATACGGATCCAGTAAATCCCCGAAACCTCACAAAGCATGCGGAGTAATTGAGACAGTTTCTTTTCTCCGTACAAATCCTTGCCATAAAGAGTCGTCTCCTGAGCCACCAGCACGAGCTCCTTCACACCGCCCGCCGCAAGCTTCTCTGCCTCGGATACGAGTTTTTCCATGGGAACGCTTCGGTAACTGCCTCTGACCTTGGGAATGATGCAATAGGTACAATGCTTTTCACATCCTTCTGCGATTTTCAGATAAGCATAATGCCCGCCCGTAGTCACAACGCGCTTTTTATCTCCAAGGGGTTCTGTATCCAAGGGCGCAATATGATTCTCACCCTTTCCTGTCAGTACCGATTCTACAGTCTCCACAATCTTATCGATGGCTGACGTACCGATAATTGCGTCCACTTCCGCTATTTCTTCCTGAATCTCCTTCTGGTAACGCTGTGCCAAACAGCCCGTCACAATTAAGGCTTTTAATTGTCCGGTCTTTTTTAACTCCGCCATCTCCAGAATCGTATTGATGCTTTCCTCCTTCGCATCGCCGATAAAACAGCATGTATTGACGACGATAATGTCGGCCTGCGACTCATCGTCCGTAAAAGAGTACCCCTTTTCCGACAGCATCCCCAGCATCACCTCGGAATCAACCAGATTTTTATCACATCCCAGTGATACGAATAAAATTTTCATATGTGCTCCTCAAAATGAATATGCCCGCATAATTCACGGGCACAAAATTTACAATCGGTTATTTTTCAGACTGAGCTTCGTCCTCGCTCAAAATCTTTATTTTCCCCTGATTTAATTCTTCTACCGCAACAGACAGAGGTTTCTTCCCTTCGTCGTCTACCAAAGCATCTTCGCCCGCGATCAACTGTCTCGCACGCTTAGAAGTCGCCATAACAATGGAATATCTGCTGTTAACTACCGGAGCCTCGCCCGGCTCTACCTCACTATTTACTACTTTCATTAAATCAGAATAAGATGGATGTAACATTATTTTTCTCCTTTCACAAGCGCCTGAAGCTCTTGTCTCATATTTTCTATAAATTCTTTATTTCTAATCGGGGCGTCATGTGCTGCCGTAATCAAATTATGCAATTGCCTCGTACATGATTCCAAATCATCGTTAACTACGATGAAATCATATTTTTCTATTCCCTGTGCCTCTTCCGTCGCCCTGCTTAAACGCTTTTCTATTACCTCCGGCGGCTCCGTCCCCCGCTCAGTCAGGCGATTTTCCAATTCCTTCGCCGACGGCGGCATAACGAACACTAAAAGGGCGGTGGGGAATTTCTCCTTTATCTTAAGAGCTCCCTGAATCTCTATCTCCAGAATAACGTCCTTGCCCATATCGAGCTGCTCTTCCACATACTTTCTGGGCGTGCCATAGTAGTTCTCGCAGTAGGTCGCGTATTCGATCAGCCCGTCCTGCCTTATCTCTTCCTCGAAAATTTCCTTCGTCACGAAAAAATATTCCCTGCCCTCCTGCTCCTTCGGTCTCGGCGCACGGGTCGTCATCGATATGGATAATGAATAATTATCATATGTCTTAAGAATCTGCTCCATTAAGGTTCCTTTGCCGGCCCCCGAAAAGCCCGACACTACCACCAAAATTCCTTTACGTTTCATCTGTCTCTCCACTTTCTGCCTGTGCCCTGTTCGCAATTGTCTCCGGCAGAAGCGCCGATAATACCAACTGATTATTCTCCATAACAAGCACCGCTTTCGTTTTTCTCCCCTGCGTTGCATCAATTGCCATTCCCGATTCCTTGGCATTTTGCACCATGCGCTTTACAGGCGCAGAATCCGGACTGACGATCGCAATTATCTTACCGGTATTCACTATATTCCCAAAACCAATATGAATCAACTTATTCATGGTATTTTTATCCTACTCTATATTCTGTATTTGTTCGCGGACTTTTTCTATCTCCGTCTTCAACTCGATAGCACGGTTGGAAATCTCCAAATCGTTGGCTTTCGACAGTATCGTATTGGCCTCTCTATTCATCTCCTGCGCAATGAAATCCAACTTTCTTCCAATGCTTCCGCCCTCGATCAACGTGCTCTTTGTCGTCTCAATATGGCTCTTTAAACGTACGAGTTCTTCATCCACGCATACCTTATCCGCAAAAAGAGTAACCTCCATAAGGAGTCTGTTCTCATCCATCTGCGTATCCTCAAAAAGTTCCTTTACTTTTTCACGGAGCTTGTCCTTATATTCGGCAACCAGCTGAGGGGAACGCTCGGTAATAAATTCTACGTGGGAAAGCATTACATTTAGCTTACTGATCAAGTCTTCCCTGAGATTTTCGCCCTCTTTTATCCTGGTCTCAACAAAATTCTCCGAAGCCCCCTTAATCGCCTTATCCAGAACCTTCCATATTTCCTCTTCATCAGGGCTCTGCTCTTCCATCGCCAGCACCTCAGGATATCTGGAAAGAGCGGAAACGCGAATGTCGTTATCCAGATGGAAATCTTCCGCCATCTGCTCTAAGTATCCCATATATTCGGCAGCAATGTCCTTATTATATTTAATACAGACGTTGTTTTCCGTAAAGTCCTCATACGTAATGAAAATATCGACTTTTCCTCTCTGGATATAATTTTTCAGCTCAGCACGGATTGCCGCCTCAAAAAAAATGAGCTTTTTGGGCATCTTAATATTTACATCCAAATATCTGTGATTGACGGATTTCATCTCTACCGTAATCTTGCGGTCTGCCTCCGCCGCTTCGTATCTTCCGAAGCCAGTCATGCTCTTGATCATCGATTTACCCTCTCCAACTGCACGCTCTATGCGTACTTCATATTATTATAGAATACCAATTCCGCCTCGTCAAGATGAACCCGCCGAAAAACACGCACATTCAGTTGAAATACAATGCAAAATATTGTAGAATCTAAGCCATAGCACTATTTTATTAAATTGAAAAGAGAGGTACTCATATGGCATTCGACGGAATTACCATTGCAAATATTGTAAAGGATTTAAATGACAGCCTTATAGGAGGGCGCATATATAAAATCGCACAGCCGGAAAACGACGAACTGCTTCTTACCATAAAGGCTGGCGGCGGTCAGAAAAGGCTATTCATTTCAGCAGGAGCTTCCCTTCCCCTTATTTATTTGACGGATCGCAACAAGCAAAGTCCCATGACCGCACCGGGTTTCTGCATGCTACTTAGGAAACATATCCAAAACGGCAGAATCATCAACGTTACCCAGCCGGGACTGGAACGTATCGTTCAAATAGAAATTGAACACCTGAACGAGCTGGGCGATTTATGTACAAAGAAGCTTATCGTTGAGATTATGGGAAAACACAGCAATATCATTTTTGTCAATGACGAGAATATAATCATCGACAGCATAAAGCATATTTCGGGCATGGTCAGCAGTGTTCGGGAGGTACTTCCCGGCAGGCACTATTTTATACCGGAGACCATGGACAAGGCTGATCCGCTCACTGCATCCGAGAAAGATTTTACTCATCAAATCAGTAAAAAAAGCATGCCTGTATACAAAGCTATTTACAGCACCTATACCGGATTTTCGCCGACGATTTCCCATGAGCTTTGCTGCCTGGCAAAGATTGACGGGGATTATCCCGTAGCTTCCCTTTCTCCCGAAAACATGCACGCCCTTTATACAGAGTTTTCGTCTCTTATTTGTACTGTGAAAAATGGAGATTTCTCTCCTAACATCGTATATGATAACAAAACTCCGGTGGAATTCGCATCCGTTCCGTTGACCATGTACGAGGAAAACCAAACGGTTCTCTGCGCTTCCATAAGCCATGTACTGGAAGAATTTTACGCCCGGAAAAATGCGTTTACAAGAATCCGTCAAAAATCTGTGGACCTGCGCAAAATCGTACAGACTGCGCTGGAGCGGAATGTCAAAAAATATGATCTACAGATACGTCAGATAAAGGATACCGAAAGGAGGGAAAAATACAAGGTGTACGGAGAACTTCTGAACACGTACGGCTATGAAGTGAAACCCGGCTCTGAATCCATGGTTGCACTGAATTACTATACCAACGAAGAAATCACGATTCCTCTGGATCCTACTTTATCTGCCACGGAAAATGCAAAAAAATATTTCGAAAAATATAACAAATTGAAACGGACTTTTGAAGCCTTGTCTGAATTGACGCTTGAAGTAAAGGCAGAAATCGAGCATCTGGAATCCATCAGTACCGCACTCGATATCGCCCTTCTGGAGGAGGACCTCGTTCAGATCAAGGAGGAGCTGATCGAAAACGGTTATGTCCGCAGAAAGGGCAGCGCAAAAAAAGAAAAAATCACGAGCAAGCCCTTCCATTATGTGAGCAGCGACGGCTTCCATATTTATGTAGGAAAAAATAATTATCAAAATGAAGAAATCACCTTTAAGCTGGCTTCAGGAAACGACTGGTGGTTTCATGCCAAGGGCATTCCCGGCTCTCATGTCATCGTAAAATCAGGCGGTTCAGAGCTGCCCGACCGTACCTTTGAAGAGGCGTCCAGACTTGCCGCCCACTATTCCAAAGCAAAGGGACAGGATAAGGTGGAAATCGATTATACGGAAAAGAAAAATATTAAGAAGCCTAATGGGGGAAAACCCGGTTTTGTCATATATTATACTAACTATTCCATGGTGATCGATTCGGATATCAGTTCTCTGCAGCCTGTAAACGAATAGATAGATTTTTCCATAAAGATTGGCGAGAATAAAAAAAGAGTACAAGGAGTTTTATGTAATGGTAAATAATAGAGAAAATTCAGTAATTAAGAAATTAACCACAGAAGAATTGATTTCCGTATATGCTACACATTCTGTGAGACATTTTCCAGCAGATGAGAGGAAGCCGGTTTCTTCTATTAGCCGGATGGCTGGGGAGGGCATTTATGCCGGCTATGGGTTATATAGGGAAGAGGAAGCCGAGCTTTTATGCTATGCTTTCTTTACGGTTCTTCCCGGATGCCGAAACATCTTGTTAGACTATTTTGCAGTAATGGAACAATACCGCAGCGAAGGAATCGGTTCTTATTTTCTTGAGAAAATAAAGCATTCTCTTTCGAACTGCGATGGTATATTGATCGAGACAGAAAACCCCGATTATGCCAAAGATGAAAGTGAACGGCTTATCAGAGGTAAACGAATTTCTTTTTATGAAAGAAACGGCGCTTATTCTGCAGGTATCCTTGCGGAAATATTCGGCGTGCATTATAGAATTCTTTATCTTCCGGTTCTGGGAGCTCCTGCACAGGAAACTTTACTTTCGGATTTCGATACCATTTACAGATATATGGTGCCGCCGGAATATTATAAGAAGCATATTCATATATCCGGCAAATAGGTTTATTATGTAAAAACGGCGTCGCTTACCGCATACGCCGTTTTGAATTAATAATAAGTTTTATAAAACTCCGCTGGTAAATAAGGTTTTTACATGCTCTACTTCTTCCTGTGTTGCCTTGGAAGCCGGTACGTAGTATGATTTTTCTCTTGCAATCTGATATAATTCTTCCTGCGACTGCTCGCATGTGTTCCTGAATTGCTTTAATGTCTGCTTCAGTTCCTTGTTTTCCGTCTGAGGAATCATCTCGCCGAAACGAACGAGTTCTCCGTTAATACCTGCCAAGGTATCCGCTACCATTGTTTTTTCCTGCATTCTCTCACCCTCCTACTGCAAAAATTTCATAAGCTGCTGTTTATTGTTCATCGCCGATTGCGCGCCTTTTTCAAAAAATTGTTTCACATTGGAGTCGGTGGCGCATTCCGCATATTCTGTCAGCTTGCAGTGAGTAGTGTCATACCCGCCAATTAAATGACGAAGATTCTGTAAGTCTAATTCAGATAAATTAGTCATGATCTTGTGTAACCTCCTAATAAAATATTTTCATTCCTATTATTACCAGAGGGTTCGTTTCTATACATGTAATTCTTTCTATTCTTGATAAAGTTCACCTTTTAAATTAGAATATTCCGATATGCTCCGCCAAAATCTTTATCCCCAAGGATATCAGTACTGCGCCTCCTGCTATTTCCGCTTTCGCTTTATATTTCATCCCAAATCGGTTTCCTGCCTTCACTCCCACCATGGATAAAATAAATGTAACCGTACCGATAACGACCATCGCCGTAATAATATTCACATCCAAAAACGCGAAGGTAATTCCTACCGCCAACGCGTCGATACTTGTAGCCGCTGCAAGAATGAACATTTCCCTGGGCGCAAGGGAATCATTGCTCTCTTCTGTTTTTCCCCATATTGCCTCCCTAATCATATTGGCACCAATTAACAATAGTAAAAAGAATGAGATCCAATGATCCACTGCCGCGATTTTATCCCGGAACCGTATTCCCAGCATATATCCGACGGCGGGCATTAGTGCCTGAAAGCTTCCGAACCATCCAGCTACTGCCGCCGCTTTTTTCACCGTCATCCTCTGCATAGCGAGTCCCTTGCAAACAGCTACTGCAAAAGCGTCCATGGATAAGCCTGCGGCAAGCGTAAATAATGTAATCAAATCCATTTTTCTTTTGCCTCCGCCGTTTACTACCTATAAATAATATAGTATAATTTTTCTGATAACTTTTAAATTTGAAACGAAACAAATTTGAATAATATGGGGGAACATACATGGAAACAATTAACGCGGACATACAAAAAGAAATAAGTCTACCAAGATTACTTTACTATATTTTTATTCCTACTTCGTTACTGATCGCAGTTTATATTTTTATAGGATTTTTGCAAAATAAAATCCCTTCACTTTTGTTGTTCTTTCTCTTGGCAGTTTTTATCTTATTTCCAATTGAATTAGGTATTGTTCTATATGCAAGTAAAAAAGAATATGGCAGTTATTCATTAAAAAGCTCGTTTTTCCTTCATAACAAAATGAGCTGGTGGAAAATATTTCTATACGGTTTTTTCCTATTCGCTTTTGCGGGCATTATGTCTGTAACCATAGCTCCTCTGGAAAATCTCCTGTCCGCCCCGGTATCCAATCGTCTGGCGCCACTTATTCCCGTATATTTTGACTGGAATAATATAGAATATCTCAAGCAATATTCCAATGATATATTAATATTAACTTGTATCGGATATTTTATTCTCAATGTTATAGTTGGCCCGGTTATTGAAGAACTCTTTTTCAGGGGCTACCTTACATCAAAAATAAGAAGATTTGGGGCTTTTGCACCATTGATAATTACCATACTGTTTTCACTATATCATCTATGGCTTCCCTTCAATAATCTATTTAGAATTTTTATATTTCTACCTGCCGCATTTATTGCTTGGAAGAAGAAAAACATCTATATATCATTAACGTTTCATTGTATGTGCAACTTGTTTTCAACTATATCCTTTATTACAGCCGTATATTCTATATAAATCATATTAAAATGACCCTTACCAGGATGCCGCTGACCAGACGACTATTGTTAATGCTGTTTATATAAGGAGAATTACGTGTGAATTTATATCATTATTTTGAAAAGGAAAAAGGACCATTCGTCAATCTTTCAGAATTACCGTTGGACGAGGCGCAGAAAATTCAAGATAACTTACAAAATGAGGATAAAGTTTTTGCGGCAAAAAGAAATCCGCAGTACCTCTCCCGCAGAAGATATTTAGAGCAGCTGACCCGAAAAATGTTCATCGAAAAGGGGGGACTTCCTGTCAGACAAACTCCATATTATATGGTGGTGGAAGAATGTCCCTGGCTGAATACATGGTATAAAGCCGCAGACCATATTAGAATTCCGATAGGCGAATTCGACTTAAAAACAATATCGTTTACTTACGGAGATACTTTTCCTACGTTCAGCCCTAAAGTTATGGATCACTTGGAATTCAGAAAAACGGTTTATACTTATGATGAAATACTAAAAGTTATCAACAAATATGGGCTCCCTCAAAATGATTGGAAGGAGCCCATATTTGCACAACCTGCTTATGTGGAAGTTCAGATATGGTCCGACTGGCCCGTCGAACAATATCGATCGCAGGAGTAATTTACCGCTTTTATCTGACTCTTTTTGCGATTTTTCAAAAATTTATCCATTCGTTGATAAGGTCTTCATGATCATTCATCCAACTACGTGCCGCATCCAGCGGTTCACCGTCATATTCTTCAATCAGACCCATCAGATCACCAAGCTCAGCCTCTGTCATTTTAAAATTCTTTAGAAATGCCGTAACCTCCGGCATATCTTCTTCCAGACCTTTTCTCGAATATTTATGAATATTCTCAACCTCGCCAAATACACCTCTGGGATCCTCCAGCACTTTTAAATCCCACTTCGCAAATTTCCAATGAGGCGCCCATCCGGTAACTACAATAGGACTGTTTGCATCAATTGCTTTTCCTAATGCGGCGGTCATGGTTGGTCCGCTGCCGGTCAGGAGTTTATAATCCAGAGCATATTCCTCTACCGCCTTTTCTGCAGCTGCCATTAAGCCGGCACCTGCATCGATCCCCACGATTTCGCCGCCAAACATATCTCTATTCGCATTAAGCTCTTCAATACTGTCTATTTCAACATAGGAAGGTACGATTAATCCCAGAAGCGCGTTTTCATATGATATACCAAGATCCACCATATCATCCCCATATTTTTCAATATAGCTTTCATGGGTTACCGGGAGCCAGACATCCAGGAAAGCATCGGTATTTCCGCTTGATACAGAAGTGAATACAGGAGCAGCATCAGCCATAGTCAGCTCAACCTCATATCCCATTTTCTCCTCGAGCACAACTGCCGCAAGGTTCGTCATTGCGATACCCTCCGCCCAATTGACATATGCCAGTTTAACAGTTCCTTTCGTGTCCTTATCTTCTGTTCTGCCACACCCTGTTGCGGCCACGGCTATCAATAACACTGATACAAGCATTAAAGTTGTCTTTTTTAACATAATTTCCTCCTATTTCTCAGTTTCATTTATTGAAAGATCATTTGCTCAGTAATTTTTTTATGAATATTTTTCCTGACTTTGGCGGCGTTGAGCCCAGGCATTGTGTAATGCGGTCAAGCAGCATAGCCATGATGACTACAGCCAGCCCCCCTTCAAAGCCTTTCCCGATATTCATTTGTGTTATGCCTTCATAGACGGTTCTGCCAAGACCGTCGGCTCCAATCATAGCCGATATGACTACCATGGAAAGAGAAAGCATGATCGTTTGATTCAGCCCTGCCATAATAGTAGGAACCGCAAGAGGGATTCGAACTTTAAAAAGCAGCTGTGCAGGGGTTGAACCAAATGATTTCGCCGCTTCCACTACATCCGCAGGCACCTGACGGATTCCGAGGTTTGTCAGGCGTACGATAGGCGGCATGGCAAATATAATGGTTGCTACCGCACCTGGGACAGTGCCCAGATCAAAGAAATATACCGCCGGAATTAAGTACACAAAGGCCGGCATCGTTTGCATAAAATCCAATATCGGCCGTATGATCTTGTTTGCTGCATCGCTTTTCGACATAAGAATACCAAGAGGCAAACCGATAAGCAAAGCAATCAAAGTTGAGGCGCCGACTAAGGCCAGCGTTTGCATGGTCTTATCCCAAAGGTTAAGATTATATATGAGAGAAAGACCAATTCCGGCAAAAATCGCAAGCCCCTTTCCTGCAATCCACCACGCGAAAAGAACGACCAGAATTATAAACACAAAAGCCGGTATAATGGTAAGAAGCCAGCTTGTGCCATCAATAACTCCGGAGAGAGCCTCCTTTATCGAGGTAAAGAATCCACTAAAATTTTGTGTCATCCAGTCAATGCCTTTTTCTACAAAACTACCCACTGGAAGTTTTTCACTAAACATAGTAAGGTTCCCTCCCTTCTCCTGCAATACCGGCAAGCACAGTAGACTTAAAAATAATTCCTTTTAGCTTCTTATCTGTGTCCACCACCGCAACGGGATAATTTGAATACAAAAACAACGGGATAATTTCATCAATTGACGATTCGGGGCCTACTGTTTTAATGTTGTCATCAATAATAGATGCCAGATCTTCCTTACCTTCCTTTATCAGCGAAGACACCTGTTCAATTGTGACGATTCCCAGCAGCATATTGCTTTTATCCGTTACAAAAAGGCTGGAAATGCCTAAATCTTTCATTTTACGAACAGCCATGCGGATTCCTGATTTTTCGAGAACCAGTGCTTCAGCATCACGCATGATTGCAGAAGCCGTAATAATCTTTGCCCGGTTCACATCCTGTGTGAATTCACGGACATAATCATCCGCAGGACTTTGAAGAATTTCTTCAGCGGTACCGATCTGAACAATATTGCCATCCTTCATAATTGCAATTCTGTCTCCGATTTTCAGCGCTTCGTCCAAATCGTGTGTTATAAATATTATTGTTTTTTTCAATTTATGCTGCAAGGACAGAAGTTCATTCTGCATGTCCTTACGAATCAACGGGTCAAGAGCACTGAATGCTTCATCCATTAGAAGAATGTCTGCCTTTGTTGCGAGAGCTCTTGCGAGTCCTACCCTTTGCTGCATGCCGCCCGACAATTCATTTGGTTTTGCATTTCCATAACCTTTTAACCCTACAGTTTCCAACATTTCCTGCGCTTTTTGTTTACGTATTTCCGCTTTTACATCTTGTATTTCCAATCCAAACGCCACATTTTCCAGTACGGTTTTATGCGGCAAAAGTGCAAAGTTCTGAAAAACCATCGCGATTTTTTTTCTCCGCACTTCCCGAAGATGTGCGGCTGATACTTTCGTAATATCTTGGTCATCAATGAAAACACTACCACCCGTGGGCTCTATTAAACGATTTAAACAGCGTATAAGCGTCGACTTTCCGCTTCCTGATAAGCCCATAACAACAAATATTTCTCCTTCTTCAACCGTGAAGGACGCATTATTTACACCAACACTATGCTTGTGCTTTTTTAAAATATTGGCTTTATCCGCACCGCTTTGCAACATAGGTATGACTTGTCTTGGCGTCGGACCAAATATTTTGTATAATCCTTTGATTTCAACTTTTGGCATACATCTCCTCCTTATTTTTCAAAGTAACAACACTGTATTATTTTCAAGTTGTTTCTTTAATGCTAACATAAATAAAAATATGTGTCAAATTTAAGGCATATACAAAATAAATAAGATTTCAGCACTATAAATATCATTTAGACAAAAAAGCAGATTCTCCGTTACGGAAAATCTGCTCAATATATTAGTTATTTATTTTGAATACAAAAAATTCTTCACTCTCTCGTGACAGTTTTCATCACCGACGTAATAAAGGATATCTCCCTCTGTGATTACCGCATATGGCCCGGGAGATATAATAATTTGTTCTCCGCGCCGTATCGCAATGACAGTTGCCGCAGTGTTGTGCCAAAAATTACTCTCCGAAAGGTTTTGACCTATATAAGATGCCTGTTCCGTAATAGCAATTTCAAAAGGTGAAAATGGATTCACTACACGAAAACGTTCTGTTTTGTACATCAACTCGGTAACCATCGTTTTTAGCTCGGTACTTTGCGTAATTTGTTGCTCTATACTGTTTAGAATATGCTTTTTCAGTTCGCTCATCTGACTGACTGAATCAAATTTATTAATGAAATCCACGGCTAGTTTTCTGGACTTAATAAGAACTCCGCTACCCTTTGTAATTTCCACAATTTTCATATCCGACAGCACGCATACTGCACGCCTGGCCGTTTCGGAGGAAACTCCATATTGGCTTGCTAAAGAGGAGCGAACATATATCTTTTCGCCTTCCGAATAATCACCATAAGCGATCTTGGCGGCGATATCTGCAGCAATCTGCTGATATTTTGGAATGTCAATTTTCATGTTAAACCTCAGTTATTACTAAATAATTATGGAAGCGATGATACAGTCTGTATCGCTATCGATATATAGTATAAAACAATCCATGTGATTTTACAAGATAATAAAATATTTGCTGATTTTAATTCTTCATACTGTTTTATAAAGCCTGTTGATTCATTATTCAATTCATAAATCTAAATATGGAAAAATGTTGCAAAACAATAGCAAAACAAGGTAATATATTTAGATAAATATAGTCATTTGCGAAACTATTATATTATGCAAATTTTATGTGCCAGATTATATTTATCGACAACTTTTCACGGTGGATTTGTTTTTTTCTCCGGCGTTTGCGGCTGTATTTTTAAAGGAAACCTTGAAGCAGTCATAAGCGGACGGGTCGGCAGCAAAGCACCTCCATGTGCGCGCTGCCTAAACGCCGCATCCTTGCGGCGTTTTCCCTGAGAGCGTCGGTTTCCTTAAGAAAATACAAGCCGCTCACTAAAGGAGGCAAAAACAAACACACCGTGGAAAGTTTTAGCTAAGTTATGAAATGGCACATAAAATTGGTGAAGGTAACGAGTTTCGCAAACGCCTAAATTAGATAAATAATAGGAAAGGTGAAGAATTATGGGAAAAGTAAAGTTGACTGTTGTTAGCAGTAAATGCAGATGTGGATATAGTAAAACAGGAGACGAATATATCATCGATGATCTCTGCCCTCCCCTATGCCACGAGCTTTGGAATTGTGCTTATCCAATGGTGTATGCACTCAAAAACGGTGCTTCTCTCGATTATGGTAATCAAACAGCCAA
Organism: Bacillota bacterium; assembly: GCA_023408815.1. Lineage (GTDB taxonomy): Bacteria > Bacillota > Clostridia > Lachnospirales > Lachnospiraceae > Kineothrix. The sequence continues at coordinate 44,292 of JAEYJO010000057.1, forward strand.
AATGTTTGATGTAAAATGCCCGGACAACGGCAGGGTCGTTCTGCACGGGGAAGCGATTGAATAATTTTTGCAAATGACATCTCATCTCTCTTATTCCGGCAGCGGCGCATCTCTAAAATCATATAGAACTCCGTCTGCGATTTTCTGTATGGCGGCCCACTGCTCCTTTGACGCTTCATCAAACACTCCATATACAACCATTCCGGCTAGCTTAGCACTCTGAATCGCCTGCAAAATATCATCGAATACCACACATTCCTTAGGAGCTGCACCAAGTTTATCCGCAGTGTATAGAAACACATCAGGACTGGACTTGCCCAAACCCACCTCATCTGTGGAGCAAACGACGTCAAACATTTCTATAATACCGTGTCCTCGAAGCGACGGTTCATAAAGAGCTGCCGGCAGACTGGTGGCTATGCCAAGTTTAATGCCTCTCTCTTTGACTGCGGCAAGGAACTCCCTGGCATACGGTTTTAGAGGAACGGTATGGCCATATGCATGTGCCGCCATGGCATTCCATTCTTCCAGTAGTTCCTCTGCGCTGATTGGCAGGCCGAACCTCTCAATAGTATATAGGGCGGTCTCCTGGAAGGTGAGTGCACAGACAGCATTGATATAGTCGGGCGGCATATCGATTCCCCGTTTGGCCAGAAATTCCGCATCAATCTGCTCCCATACACCCATGGAATCCAGCAGGGTTCCATCCAGATCAAATATATACGCCTTCATACCCTGGACCTCCCCTTAAGGAATAAATCTTTCAGCTCCTGTGCCGCACCTTCCGCATCCGCCTGGGAAACAATAGCAGAAACTACTGCCAGCCCATCGATGCCGATACCATGAAAAAGTGGTATCGTTTCTTTATTGATCCCGCCAATCACGACAATGGGAAGCCGAACCTCTTCCCTTATACGCTTCAACACCTGCATGGGAGTAATCTTGGCATCTGTTTTCGTTCCCGTAGCGAACATGGCACCTACTCCCAGATAGTCTGCACCCGCATCGGCGGCAGAAAGTGCCTCGGTAAGATTGCCCGCCGATACACCAACGATCCGATCCGGTCCGACTATCTTCCGTATTATATCGACAGGAATATCTCCCTGCCCCACATGTACTCCGTCCGCATCCACTGCAAGGGCAATATCCGCCCTATCATTAATGATAAGCGGCACATCCAGCCGGGTTGTTACCTTCCGTACCCTTACAGCCGTTTCATAAAACTCTCGCGAGGATACACTTTTCTCCCTGAGCTGCACCAATGTGCAGCCGCCTCTGACCCCCCGCTCCACCGATTCCTCTATGGTTGCCTGAACCATAAGTTCTCTGTCTGTAACAAGATATAGGGTATAATCGATATCAGGCTTCATATAGCCTCGCCCTCCCTCCAAGAGTTTCCCCATCCAATTTGCTCACTGCGTCATGTAACGCCGCATGGAAGCTGCCGTTACCATAATTTCCTGCCCGTTCAAAGGCGAGTTCTCCGGCAATCCCCATAGAAAGCAAGGCCGTGACTGCAGCCTCTAACGGAGATTCCGGGGCTGCTCCGCAAAAGGAGCCGATCAGCGAAGAACACATGCAGCCGGTTCCCGTGAGCTTTGCCAGCATGGAATGACCATTTTCTATACAGACGATTCGCCTTCCATCCGTTACCACATCCACTGCTCCGGTAATTGCCACCACACAGCCCGACTGAGCCGCCAGCGTCTTTGCTACGGATATGGCATCCTCTATATTTTGCTGGTCGGCTTCGGCCGCATCCACTCCTTTTGTTTCCGCATGCAAACCCGCAAGAAACCGTACCTCTGAAATATTGCCGCGCAGGACGTTGATTTTCACTTCCCGCAAAATTTCGGCAGCCGTTTCATTACGAAGTTTAGAAGCTCCGGCTCCTACCGGATCGAATACGACCGGAACTCCAGCCTCGTTTGCCGCCCGGCCTGCCGTGATCATTGCGGGAATAGTGCGCCCGTTAAGTGTTCCCATATTGAGAACAACTGCTGAAGCGATAGCGGCAATGTCTGCAGCCTCTTCCAACGCATCGGCCATGATAGGCGATGCACCGATGTCCAGCGTAATGTTTGCGCAGTCATTTACCGTAACGTAATTTGTAATATGGTGGACCAGCGGCTTTTTCATACGCACCTGCTCTACAAGCCTCATATATATTTCTCTCATTTAATATCTTCCCTCCAGTCTTTTCCATCTGATAACCCATGTTGAAACAAATCGTAAAAATGATGCGTCGGTCCGTTGCCCCTGCCAATCTCCAAAGAATGGGCAATGGCCGTAGTAACATACTGCTTAGACCGCGCGACAGCTTGCCGTATCGACAGTTCTAAGGCAAGATTAGAGGCAATCGCCGAAGAATAGGTACAGCCGGTACCATGGGTGTTTTTTGTTTGGATGCGCGGAGACGTAAAACTGTAAAATTCGCTGCCGTCAAATAAAATATCCGTAGCGTCGCCCTCACTGTGCCCACCCTTCACCAGCACCGCCCTACAGCCCATATCGTGGATGATCCGCGCCGCTTTCTTCATATCCGCCTGCGTATGAACACGCATTCCAGCCATCTTCTCCGCCTCGGGAATGTTAGGAGTAATTACATCGGCAAGCGGCACCACCTCGGCAATCAATGTATCTATGGAATCCGGATCCATGAGCGCACAACCGTTTTTGGCGTACATTACCGGGTCTATAACCACATTGACCGGTTTCCATTCGCGAAGTCTGCCTGCTACTGCCAGCATACCTTCCTTACATGACAGCATACCAATTTTCAGCGCATCGGGCGGAATGTCCTCGAAGACGGCATCGATTTGTTTCTCGATAATATCGGGCCGTATGTCCTGATATTCAATAACCCGAAAGGTGTTCTCCGCAACCACCGAGGCAATGACTGTCATGCCAAACACTCCATGGGCGGAGAAGGTCTTTAAATCAGCCTGGATGCCGGCACCGCCGCTGCAATCCGAGCCTGCAATACTCAATACTTTTTTCATATTCAATCTCCTATTTCTTTGACATTAAAAAAAGGCGCTTTTGCCGAAACAAAAAACACCCCTATATGTAAAAAGGACGCTTCGCGTATACACAAAGCGTCCGAATCACCCAAAAGATGATTTGCTTCCCTACGTCGGTATTAACCAACAGGTTCAAAGGGTCAGGTTCTGCCTTCTCAACTCCAAAGAGTCCCCCCGCAAACTTGTATCATATTCAATTATAATACAGAAGATACATTCCTCAATGCAATAAAACACTTCTTATAGAACTAAAAAGCCTTCCCCTGCATTTATTTTATTGATTGTACATCTCTTTATCCAAAAAAGCAAGCTCATTCGTACAAAATTAATTCACATCCATGTTCTCAAAGCCAGAAACTCATCGCTAAAAATACAATGAACCAAAGTGCCGTCTCGCATAGCAGCGAGGCATTTTTCGTAATCCATCCATACCACAGACTCAATCTCCTCTTTTTGCAAATGAAAAGAGGAAATCGTAATATCCAAAGATAAGACATAGACAGCGCTGAACTCATGGTTGTGGAAGGGATTGCCATAAAATGAGGTCACGACTTCTCCGTCGTGATAGCCGATAAGCTTTAAGTCCTCGGGCAACGCAGTAATTCCCAGCTCTTCTTCCAGTTCCCGTAAGGCGGATTCCAGATAATCCATTCCTGCAGGAATGTGCCCTGCGGAGGAAATATCGAAGCTGCCGGGAAAGGAGTCCTTGTCGGTTGCCCGTTTCTGCAAAAGCACATCGAAGCTGCCTCTTTCGTTCCTGCGAACGATCCATACGTGGGCCGTTCGGTGCAAATCACCGTAACGGTGAACGAGAGAACGTTCCCTCACCCGTCCGGTAGGAATTCCATTTTCATCCACAATGTCAAAAATCTCCATCTTTTTGCCGTTTAGAACGGCTTCCTTTAATATATTATCTATATAGTGCAGCTTCAAGGAAAAGAAGGGAGCATTTTCCTCCAGAAGCCGGAAAAAAATAAGATCACCCTCCCACAAATTCAAAGAAGGGATTTTATCTTTCGCTACCCACTCTAACGTTCCTTCATTACAGCTTTTCAAATCTCCTTCAAAGCCATCGGCAGTGTATATGAATATATAATAATCCGTAATATCGTCGCACAGAAAAGTCAGGACTCCACGAAGCCGATAAGAGGTGAGTGTCAGACCGGTCTCCTCCTTCGCTTCCCGGACTACGCAGTCGTCCGGACTTTCATCGGCTTCAAAATGACCGCCGATACCGATCCATTTATCCTTGTTAATGTCATGTTCCTTTTTGATGCGATGGAGCATAAGGTAGGAGTCGTCTTTTTCTATGTAACAAAGAGTTGTCAGTGTCATAATAATCAACAGAGCCTTTCTAAAAAAGTTATGGTTTTCCCGCAAGCTTTATATTATCATCCAATAACCTTATATTTCAAGCGAATATAGGAATCTTCAAGAACATCACATGCTTCGAGCTTTAAAATTCCCAACTGCTCAAGCTCCTCAGGCTTAGAAAGAGAAACTCCGTCTACCAGAGAGGAAGTTTCTTTTCCGCCGATGAGTACAGGCGGTATAACAATATCTATATAATCAAAAAGCTTCTCACGGAGAAACAGCCCATTGAGAGTTCCTCCCGTCTGTATGGTAATTCTGTCACAATTATATGATTCTTTCAATAGTTCTAACATTTCCTTCAGATTCAGCTTCTCTTGCAGGATAATATGCAGATTATCTTCCTTCAGGGAGAATGCCGGATGCTCTTTATTTGTCGTTACAAGTACAAACGCCTTCGACAGCGAACAAAAATAACGAACACCATGCTTCGTCAGGTGCTTATTATCTATTACCACAAAGGAAACGGGAGTCTTATCAGGAAACTCTTTTCGATTTACTCCTATTTTTTCTTGTACACGCCCGGAGTTCAACGACCAAAGATCTGTTGTCCGCTCTATTTCATAGTATTGGTGAAGTCCTTCCCTGACACCTTTCAGCTTGGGAAAGTCACAGTCAACATCCAAAACATCCGATACTCCCGTACTAATCTTTCCATCTACGGAACTGAGCATAAATAATGTTGTAACAGGTCGCTGCTTCATCGATATATCCTCCTGCTTTGTTTTATTGATATTCTACTATATTTCCCAGCCTTTGGGAATCGCTTTCTTTATTTTATCCCTGAACCCGCCAAAAAGGAGACAGACACCGGGAGACTTATTTTCCCGGCATTTGCCTCCATATAAATTCACATCTTACCTGTGACGCCTATAACAGACGCAGCTTCTTTGCGGCCTTCACGAATAAATGTCCTTTGGGAAGCCCCTTCAGATCCTTCTCCTTTACCGCCTTCAGTTTAATAATCAACACGAAATAAATAGGAACTGCGATCCCTACCGTTATGATCAACGCGATTAAATTGATAAAATACAAGGAAGACATAATCAGCTCCAAAAGGGACGAAGCCCCTTCATAAATCCCAAATGCCGCCGCCCCCATGATCAGTGAGGAAAACATCGGTCTTGCAAAGGTCTTATCGAATTCCTGCTTATAATCCAAATATTTTCGCAAAGATATGCTGTTCAATATGCACATTATGAGCGAATACATCATCGTCGCCAGCATCACGCCGTAAATCCCTAAGTCAGTAAACCATATGATGGGAACTAACGCCGCCGTTTGTAAAATGAGAGCGATCGCCGCATTGATGATCGGTGTGTTCACTCTTCCGATTCCCTGCAATACCGCATTGGTCAACGTAGATAGTCCGTAAAAAATAACTGTTATCGAAAGCCCCGTCAATAGTCCGGATGCTAATTCCAAAGACTCTAGCTGGGGAAATAAAGCCAGTACCAGAGGCCTTGCAAGCACACCGATTCCCACCGCCGCCGGTATGGAAATCAGCATCGTCACCTTTATTGCAGACGCTATCTTCTTCCGCGCCTGCTTAAACTCCCCCTGCGCATAGACTGAAGCTATGGTAGGTATGATTGCTGCAGACATTGCAGACGCCAGGGCGATGGGAATATTGGAAATTGTCACTGCTTTCTGAGCCAGGATTCCATAGTTCGTGGACGCCTCCGAAAAGTTCATATCCTTTAAGTGCACCATAAATCTTAAATAAATGGTCTGATCCAGCGCCGTTACCAAGTTGTAAATGCAGGTACTAAGAATAAAGGGGGTCACAATCGAGGTTATCGTCTTAAATATTTCCTTATAAGATTCTTCACCCGTTGTCGTATCTCTTTCGATGCGTTTGTTTATCATCTTACGATTCATCACATATATCGCTGCCATGAACAAAAGTGCAATCACGACCCCGCTGCCGGTCCCCAGCGCGCTGCCGATAGCTCCATACATCGCCTGCTCGCTTCCGTCCTTTCCCGAAGCACGTGCCGCCTGCATAAGCAAATATGCCGCACCAATGCTCACCACCGCATTAAGTATCTGCTCTAATATCTGAGATACGGAGGTCTGCATCATCGTCCTATGGGCCTGAAAATATCCTCTTAGGACTCCCAGCAGTCCATAGAAAAAAATAGTCGGTGCAAAAATACGAAGCACCGGAACCGAATGTCCCATGACGATATAAGGCGCACAGATAAACAAAATGAGACTTGCAGCCCCTCCGACTACCATAACATACAGCACAGCGCATTTAAAGATTTTCTGTGCGTTACGGTATTCCTTCAGTGCAAGTCTCTGTGCGAGCACCTTTGCAATTGCTGACGGAATACTGTAAGATGAAACTAGAAGAATAATGGTATAATATGTATACGCCGTCGCAAAATAGCCATTTCCTTCATCCCCAATAATCGCCGTCAGCGGACTCTTATAAAGCAAACCAATAATTCTGCATATTATGGACGCTGCGGCGAGGATTCCCGCCTGCATAATAAATCCGTCTTTTTTCTTATTGTCAGACATAATGGTATCCGTCCTCTATCCTATCAGCCAATCATACATTTCCTGATATTTTTTCGCAGATACGTGCCAAGAGAAGTCTGCCGCCATTCCTCTGTCGATAATCTTATTCCACTCACGTTTCCTATCGTAATAAATACGCTCCGCATAACGAATCGTCGCCATCATCTCATGCGCATTATAGTTGGAAAAGGAAAATCCGGTTCCTTCGCTCTCGTATTCGTTATAAGGTTCTACTGTATCTTTCAGTCCGCCGGTCTCCCTTACGATCGGTACCGTTCCGTAACGAAGCGCCATGAGCTGGCTGAGTCCGCAGGGCTCGAACAAGGACGGCATAAGGAAAGCGTCACACGCCGCATAAATCTTATGGGACAGCGCCTCCGAGTAAAAAATATTGGCAGAAACCTTATTGTTATATTTCCAGTCAAAATGACGGAACATATTTTCATATTGCTCCTCACCGGTTCCCAATATCACGATTTGAACCGTATCCTGACACATTTCTTCCATCATATAGCTGATCAGGTCAAAACCCTTCTGGTCCGTCAGTCTGGATACGATGCCTATCAGCATCTTCTTATCATCCTGCTCCAAACCAAGCTCCGCCTGAAGTGCGCGTTTATTCTTAATTTTTTCCTTTCGGAAATTCACCGCATTGTAATTATGTTCGATATATTTATCGGTCTCGGGATTGAAATCATCGTAATCAATGCCGTTTACGATTCCCCGCAGGTCCTTTTCTCTCGCACGAAGGAGTCCGTCCATGCCTTCCCCGTAAAAAGGAGTCTTAATTTCCTCCGCATAAGTATCACTTACCGTAGTTATTGCGTCCGCATACACGATACCTCCCTTTAATAAATTCGCATCCTTATATGCTTCCAGTTTATCCGGCGTGAAAAAATAATCCGGCAATCCGGTAATAGACTTTACGGTCTTCACATCCCATTTCCCTTGGAACTTCAAATTATGAATAGTCATTACGGACTTTATTCCGCGGAAGAATTCACTCCCCTGAAAACGCTCTCTTAAATATACCGGAACGAGTCCGGTCTGCCAATCGTGGCAATGAATCACATCCGGCCTGAAATCGATGAGCGGAAGGGCAGATAACGCCGCCTTGGAAAAGAAAGAAAACTTGGTGACCTCCTCCAAAACATTGTCACTATATGGCCTAAATCCTGAAAACATGGATTCATTATCGATGAAATAATAAGTTACTCCATCCTCCTTCGCCTCCATAATTCCCACATATTCATTCTTCCAATTAAAATCCATATGAAAGTAAGTCTTAGACGTCATTTTCTCTTTCATTTCTTCCGTTATACAGCTATATTTGGGAATCATGACTCTGACGTCAAAATACTCTTTATCTATACATTTCGGCAAAGAACCGACCACATCAGCCAACCCGCCGGTCTTGATGAAGGGTACACCCTCCGATGCCATAAATAAAACTTTCTTCATAGCCTAACCTCCAATATACTTAGAGACATTATACATCATATCGGAGTGCTTTGAAAGTATTAAAAACACTAATTTCTGTTATTTCATCAGTTTTTGTACTGCAAACGAATTTTATCCGCAATCAGCGCAATGAACTCCGAATTAGTCGGTTTTCCCTTACCTGTATTGATTGTATAGCCGAACAGTGCATCCAGGGTTTCCATTCTTCCCCTGCTCCATGCCACTTCAATGGCGTGTCTGATTGCTCTTTCTACGCGGCTGGAAGTGGTCTGATATTTCTTTGCAATAGAGGGATAAAGTACCTTAGTAATGGAGTTGAGCATCTCCGTGTCCTCCACCGACATCATGATAGCTTCCCTTAAATACTGATAGCCTTTAATATGGGCGGGAACGCCTATTTCGTGAATCATTTCAGTAACATCCTTCTCCAGATCCCTTTCCGTATTAATGCTTTTTACAACTGTCTCCTGCCCTGCTGCGGAGGAATCCCTATGACCGGACGGTACCGTTATCATAATCTGAAATTCCTTATCCATATTCATCAGGTCACCAAGTATTTTGTATACCCTTTCGTTATCCTTTGTTGCTGTTAGATTCAGTTGCTCCATATCAAACCTCCGACTTTTTTCTTTGCTAATATCTGAAAATCCAATCCAAATGATATTTATTTCCAAATATTGCTAGTGTCTATTATAAAGGAACACCATTTGATGATTCAACAGTAAAGCATCGCACAAAAGATAGAAAAGCCTCCATTTCCGCATATATATGCGGTCCGGAAGCTTTTTTAATTCTTATTTTTTTTAATGCAGCAGCATATTTTCAATAAAAATGCCGTATCCGCTGGTCGCGTCCTGAACGAGTACATGGGTTACCGCTCCGATTATTTTTCCATTCTGCACGATGGGCGACCCGCTCATTCCCTGTATAATTCCTCCTGTTAAAGAAAGCAGTTCCTGATCCGTAATTCGAAGGACGATGCCTCTGTTGATATTATCATTATTCAGATGCACCTCCAATATTTCTATATCATAATACTTTGGCTGTCCTTCGATACTGCAAATGATTTGTGCCGGCCCTTTTTTTATCTCCTGTTTTAAGCCGATGGGGAGTTCCCCGAAGGGCACCTGTGCCTTTATCTGCTCATTGCAGTAGCCGAATATGCCCTCCGATGTATTCTCGGTTATCTCCCCTATAATCTTAGAATCATCGTATTCGATATATCCTGTCAATTCTCCGGGAGAACCGTTGCTCCCTCTCGTAATGCCCACAATTTCAGTCTGATACAGCTTGCCCTCCTCCAGATTCATAAGTGTGCTCGTATCTACATCGTTTATTCCGTGTCCCAATGCGCCGAAGCCGGAGCCTTCGTTTAAGTAGGTCATTGTTCCTACCCCCTGCGCGTTATCTCTGATCCATACGCCTATTTTATAATCTCCGGCCTGATTCGTCTCAGGCTTAACTTTTAACGTGAGTATCTCATCTTCTCTCTTTACCGTAAGAAACATCTCCTGTCCTTCGGAATGCTTTACCATATCCACAAAGGTTGTCTTACTTGTTATCTTCTCCTCATTGACCTGCGTAATATAGTCTCCCGATTGCAAAATATATTGAGAAGGAGAATACTGCTGTCCGTCCTCCCCAATGAATTCCCCTACGCCGATTACCAAAACTCCTTCTGTCTTCACATATATGCCAATGGGTATTCCCGCCGGTATCAACGTCTTATCCTGAATCACCTGAATATCCACCGTCTTAAGCGGGATGATTCCAAACAGCTTCAAATCCAGTACATATTTATTGATTTCATTGGCTTTAATTGTTACCGGCTTGGCTAAATCTATGTGAATACTGTCTCTGGGAATATTGGATGCCGTAAGCCCGCTTACCTCTATGGCATCCTTATACAGATCCCCCGAAGCGGGAAGCTGTAAATCCAACGTTTGATCCACTCCGGCCTTTATTTTGATATTGGAAGGCACCATTTTCCATAAGGTAAAATAGCAGGTGCATATGAGTGCGGCCGTGCTGCAAAACAGCGCAAGGTACAGAAATATTCTATAAATATCGATTCTGTCTCTCTTTTTATCTTTTATGCTCTTCAAGTCCTCACATCCTTTCGTCGTTCGCAGCCAAACGATAAATGATTTTTAAACAAACGAGGGATGCAGTCTATATGAAATTCCTTCCGAAATTCCATACGACATACATCCCTCTTAGTATGTGATAAACTTGCACTTTTTACTTTAGTATTGTTTTGTATTTCTTGCCAAATCTTTCATTTCTTTTGCATTTTGAAGCGCCGCCTCTGTAAGTCTGTCGCCTCCCAGCATTCTGGCAAGTTCCTTCAGGCTATCCTGCCCTGTGATTTTGTTTATTGTCGTAACCGTCCGCTCTTCTTTTTCATTTTTTTCTATTAAAAAATGAATATCCGCTCTTGCCGCGATCTGGGGAAGATGAGTAATGCAAATGACCTGATGGGACATCCCCAAAATTCCCAGCTTTTCGGAAACCTTCCAGGCAGTCTTCCCACTGATTCCTGTGTCTATTTCATCAAAAATCAATGTCTGGATATCATCCTTATCTGCGAGAACGGTCTTAAGCGCCAACATGATTCTGGAGAGCTCGCCGCCGCTGGCTACCTGACTTAAGGATTTCATCGCCTCTCCTCTGTTGGTAGATATCATGAACTCCACATCGTCATAGCCATCCGCCGCCATATTTTCGGTATCAGGTCTGATCTGTATATCAAACTCTACATTTTCAAAATTTAAATCTAACAGAGCTCTTTTAAGGCTCGCGGTAAGCTCCTTCGCATATTTTATACGAACAGCAGAGGCTTTTCTACATAAAGCAGCCAGTTCTTCCTTTATTTTTTCGTATTCGATAAACTTCTCAGCGCGGTAAGCCTCGTAATTTTCTAATACACTTAGCTTTTCTTCTCCGGCATCTTTATATGCAAGTATTTCTTTTATATTATTTCCATATTTTGACTTCAAATGATTAATTAAATTCAGACGGCTTTCCGTATGTACGAAGTCCTCCTCGTCGAACTCCAAATCCTCCAAATAGTCTTTTATGGTACGGTTGAAATCGTTCAGAATGCCGTCTATATCCTGAAGCTGCTCTTCCATACCGGACAGCGCCTCGTCATAACTTGATATACTCCTTATTTCCTTAAGCGCCCTTCCTATATTTTCTCCCGCACTTTCTTCTTCATCATAGCCGGTCAGGCGATAGACAAAAGAAACCGATTCCTTTATTTTACGGCCGTTAGCCATCAGGCGGTACTGCTTTTCCAGCCGCGTATCCTCATCTGCTAAAAGCGAGGCATTCTCAATTTCCTTTATTTCGAAACGAAGTAAAGATATCTCTTTTTCTCTTGCGGTTTCATCAGAATTCAGTTCCTTTAGTTCCCTTCCGATTTGCCGATAGTCATTATATTTCTCCCTGATGTTATTTTTAAGCTTTGAAAGAGAATCTCCTGCATAACCGTCTAAAATTTCTTTATGCTTTTTCGTCTGAAGAAGGGACTGATGTTCGTGTTGCCCATGGATATCTAAGAGGAGGCCTGCGATTTCCTGAAGCTGCTTCGTCCCTGTCGTTTCTCCGCACACCTTGCACACGCTTCTGCCTGTCATTATCTTCCTCTGAATGAGCAGCATGCCGTCTTCCTCAGGGAAAATATCCATTTTCTTCAATTCCTCTTTTTGTTCATCATCCAGTTTAAACGTCAATTCAATCAAGGCGTACTCGGCTCCCGTGCGAATCAAGTCTTTATCTGCCTTGGCTCCCAGTGCAAGGTTCACGGAACCGATAATAATCGATTTACCCGCTCCGGTCTCGCCGGTCAGAATATTAAGACCTTCCTCGAAGCAGACTTCCTCTTCATCGATCAAAGCCAGATTTTTTACATGTAAACTTACTAACATCTTCCTACTCCTTATTCGCTTGGGGCAAACATCATAACATACGAGCGTTTTAAGCCGGCGGCTAATTCCCTATCATCTTCCTGATTTTGTCCATCACGATAACCGTATCGTCCACAGTCCTTATGGCCATCATAATCGTATCGTCGCCCGCGATAGATCCTACGATTTCTTTCATCTTCATGGCGTCAATCGCAGCAGCAACTGCCATTGCCATGCCGGAGACCGTTTTGATGACAAGAATATTCTGTGCCATGTCCATAGAAACAAAGCCGTCTCGCAGCACTCTGATAAATTTCTCTCCCAGATGACTGTCATCCTGCCTGAACACTACATATTTTTGTTTTCCGTCCCCCGTAGGAATTTTCGATAGTTTCAGTTCCCTTATGTCCCTCGAAACGGTAGCCTGCGTCACCGCAAAGCCAGCCTCCTTCAGCTTGTCTGCCAGCTCATCCTGCGTCTCTATATTATAATGCTCAATGATCTCGACAATTTTACCATGTCTGCTCTTTTTCATACCTTTTATCCTCCCCTTTTAAGCCAAACAGTCTATACTGTCCATGCACTTTAATCGCTCATTTTCTTATGCAATACTTCTAAAAAGCTGACCTTGCTCAATTTCACAATACCGGTGGTCTTCGCCGCTCTTTTTATTTTCACTCTGTCTCCGGTATATAAAGTAAGCTTGTGGCTTCCGTCAAAGTTCACTTCTACCTGCTGTACGGAATCCTCTCTGCCGGACACGATTTCTATCTCTATCTCATCCTCGGGCGCTAAAACTATGCTTCTCGTATTCAGGGTATGGGGACAAATGGGCGTCACCAGCAGAAGCTTCGCCTTAGGCTCCACAATCGGCCCCCCTGCAGACATATTGTAACCGGTAGAACCCGTAGGTGTTGCAACGATCACTCCATCCGCATTATACCTGTTTAAAAACTGTCCGTTCACATAGAGATTAAACTTAATGATCTGCAGACTACCGCTCCTCGTAATGACAATATCGTTCAGGGCATAGGAATCATTCCTGTCATAATCCAGGATCCCTTTCTCCTGATGGAGGTTTTCGTGGAATTCGTTCCTTTTTACGCTTCCGCTTAGCATCATTCGCTGTTCGATTCCGTATTCGCCCTTTAAGAGCTGTTCTAAGGCTGCCTCCAACCCGGCTTCCTCTACCTCCGCTAAATAACCGAGAGTGCCAAGGTTGATCCCTAGAAGGGGCGTATCCCTATCGATCATATCCCTGGCCGCCTGAAGGAGCGTTCCATCGCCTCCCAGCACGAGCACACAGTCCGCATCCTCGGGTATCCCGTCCCCGCCTATGCCGGTCCTTTTGCCGTGAGCTTCCAGATATGTCCTTATATAGTTCGTCTTCTCCAAATTACAGTCTTTATGATTGTTCGCAATAATATAAAAATATTCCATACCTTCCATACTCTCTACAATTCCCGGTGCGCTTCCCTTACCGTTTCTGCAATTCTTTCTTTTTCTTCCTGCACAGCCTCAGACTTCTCTTCCTCTTTTTCGATATACAGCAGATATTCTATATTACCCTCCGGTCCCTTGACCGGCGAATATTGAAGTCCCAGAATGTGAAAACCCACAGACATTGCATAATCCATCACCTTCTCGATTACCTCTTCGTGAATCTCCGGCTCCCTGACGACTCCTTTTTTTCCTACTTTCTCTTTGCCCGCTTCGAACTGAGGCTTTATCAGGCATACCATCCGGCCGTTCGTTTTTAGCAAATCCCTGGCAGGGAGCAGTATCTTCGTCAAGGAGATGAAGGAGACGTCCACCGATGCAAAATCGAGAATGTCCCCGATATCCTCCGGTTTCACATAGCGGAAGTTGGTCTTTTCCATGCACACTACCCGTTCGTCGTTTCTAAGCTTCCAATCCAGCTGTCCATGGCCTACGTCTACGGAATATACCTTTACCGCACCGTTTTGCAGCATACAGTCGGTAAACCCGCCCGTAGAAGCCCCAATATCCATGCAAATCATGCCCTCTAATGAAATATTGAAGGACTGAATCGCCTTTTCCAGCTTCAGACCTCCTCTGCTCACATACTTGAGCGTACTTCCTTTTACCTCGATAACCGATTTATCCTCTTCAAAAGAGGTTCCGGCCTTGTCCTCTCTCTGCCCATTTACGAAGACATTTCCGGCCATAATGATCGCTTTCGCCTTTTCTCTGGACTGGGCATATCCTAATTTGACCAGAAGAACATCCAAACGTTCTTTCATCCTTTGCCCTTCCTCATTCCATTATTTACTTCAGCACTGCATATTCCGTAATGATACGTTTCACGACAGACTGTTCGTCTATGCCGATTTCCTGCCTCAAAAGGTCCACATTGCCGTGCTCCACATACTCATCGGGAATCGTCACCGTAAGCAGCGTCTTGCCAATTTCCTTCCGGTCCATGAATTCTCTGACCTTCTCTCCGAAGCCGCCGCTGGCTACATTCTCCTCCAGCGTTACAAAAAGCTTATGACCCGTCGCCGCCTCTTCTATCAGTTCCTCATCGATAGGCTTTACAAATCTGGCATTAACCAGAGAACAGGAATATCCCTTCTCCTTTAATTCCTTCCTCACCTGTTCCGCCACCTTCACCATACTGCCTACCGCAAGAAGGCAGATATCCTCTTCTTCATAGATATATTCGCCCTTTCCGTATACGATAGGCGCCCGGTATTCCTTCAGGCCGTCATAGGCCTCTCCTCTCGGATAACGCAAAGCAATAGGAGCCTCAAAGCTCACCGCGAACTTCATCATATCGGACAGCTCCCACTTATTCTTAGGAGCCATAATATGCATATTGGGTATGGATGAAAGGTAGGAAAGATCAAAAATCCCCTGATGTGTCTCTCCATCGCTTCCTACCAGTCCCGCCCTGTCGATAGCAAAAACTACCGGCAAATTCTGTATGCAAACATCGTGCAGTACCTGGTCGTAAGCCCTCTGCAAAAAAGAAGAATAAATAGCCACGATAGGCTTAAGCCCGCCCGCCGCCAGGCCCGCCGCAAAGGTAACGGCATGCTCCTCGGCAATTCCCACGTCAAAAAAGCGGTCGGGGTACATATTTTTGAACCGTTTCAGTCCGGTTCCGTCAGGCATAGCGGCTGTAATCGCAACTACCTTTTCATCCCGCTGTCCCAGCTTCGTCATTACCGTAGAGAAAATATCCGTATAATTTGCCTTTGTCCGCGAACGAAGGGGAAGTCCCGTCTCCACATCGAAAGGCTCCGCTCCATGAAATCTCGCCGGATGCCGCTCCGCAGGCTCATATCCCTTTCCTTTTTCGGTAATCACATGAATCAGTACGGATTTCTTTATCTTCTTCGCTTCCTGAAATACTCGAACCATCTGGCCGATATTGTGTCCGTCCACGGGGCCTAAATAAGTAATTCCCATATCCTCAAAAAACATCCCCGGAATGACCAACTGCTTGAAGCTGTTTTTTGCCCTTCGGATGAACTTCACCATCTGTTCTCCGTATTTAGGCATGTCCTTTAACGTATTATATACACCATCTCTCAAATCCAGATAGCTTCCTGCAGTTCGGACGTTGTTCAGGTACTTAGACACTCCTCCAACATTTTCAGAAATGGACATGTTATTGTCATTTAATATTATCATGAAATTGGTTTCCTGCCTCGCGGCGTTGTTCAGCGCCTCATAGGCCATTCCTCCCGTTAAGGAACCGTCCCCAATAACGGAAACCACCGTATGTTTCTCACCGTTTAAGTCTCTGGCCTTTACCAACCCCAGCCCTGCCGATATGGAGGTAGAGCTGTGCCCCGTATCGAAACTGTCACAGTTACTCTCCTTGCGTTTGGGAAAACCGCTCATTCCGCCGTATTTGCGCAGGGTTTCAAATCCGTCTCTTCTTCCGGTCAATAATTTATGGGTATAGGATTGATGACCTACATCCCATATGATTTTATCTTCGGGAAGCTTTAACGCCAGATGCAGCGCCATAGTAAGCTCTACGGCTCCCAGATTGGAGCCCAGATGACCGCCCGTCACGCTTATCTTTTCTATAAGAAATTCCCTTATTTCCTCGGCCAGCGCCGGATAATCCTTTTCATCGATATTTTTAATATCGTTAACCTTTCGAATATTGTCTAACAGCATGTCTGCACCTCATCTATTTTTCTCTGGTAATCAACTGTTTTATCAGAGCTTCCAAAAATTCATTTCTGTTATCAAAGGAACTTAAGATACCTGCGGCTTCCACCGAGAGACTTTCCACCTCCGCTTTCGCCCGTTCCATCCCCTTCAGCGCAACATATGTTGACTTATGATTCTTCTCATCGCTTCCAGTCTGCTTGCCTAATACCTCCAGGCTGCTCGTGATATCCAAAATATCATCCTGAATCTGAAATGCGATACCTACGTTATAAGCACATGTTTCTATCTTAAAAAGCTCCTCGTCCGAGGCTCCGGCTAACGTTGCCCCTATCATCATCGCACTCTGAATAAGAGCCGCCGTCTTATATCCGTAAATGAACAGAAGCTGATTCTGTGTCACCTCACCGCCCATATTCTCCGCTTCAATATCCGCAGTCTGCCCGCCGATCATTCCGTATATGCCTGCCTTGCCTGCCAAAATGGAAAGTGCCCTGTACACCCTTTCCATCTCCTGCGCATTCTTCGTCCTTGAAAACGCTGAAACCGCCGTCTCAAAAGCGAAATTCAAAAGTGCATCCCCCGCCAGCACCGCCATGCCCTCTCCATAAACGGCATGGGTCGTCTTCCTTCCTCTCCGGTACTCATCATCGTCCATACACGGCAAATCGTCGTGTACCAGGGAATAGGTATGTATCATCTCCAGAGCAGCCATAAAAGGCTCCTCCAGGCCTTCTTCCCCATTGAACATTTTATAAGTTTCCTGTAAAAGCATAGGACGAAGTCTTTTTCCGCCGGCCAGGATACTATAGTTCATAGCCTCTATCACCGTCTTCTGATATCCCTTTTCTTCCGGCAGAAAGCGACGAATAATTTCTTCTATCTGATCGGTTCTCTTTGCCATCTCATCTTTAAAATTCATCCACTTCACCATCTTCATTTATCTGAAGAACCTTTTTTTCCACTTTGTCAATCTTGTCGTTGCAGTATTTCAGTATGTTCATTCCTTCCTTATATACGAAGAAGGAGTCCTCCAACGAGATATCTTCGGATTCCAGCTTAGCCACTGCTTCCTCCAGCTCCGAAAACGCTTCCTCTAATGTCAGTTCTTTTTTTTCTTCTCCCATACAACGCTCTCCTTATCCACTGCCTTCGCTTTGATCAGTCCGTTTTTCACATGGACATGCAGCATATCTCCAATTTCCACGCTGTGAATATCCGTCACAGTCCTGCCTGTTTCATCTGAGACATAGGAAAATCCCTGATTCAGCTTGTCCAAGGGTGACAGCCCCTTCAGTCTTTCTATATAGACCTCCAGTCTGTGTCTCTTTTTGGATACCTTACCGCGCATGGCTTCTTCCAGCCGCTCCTCCAACTTAAGTGCGAGGGTCCTCTTTTCCCGAATCTGCCCTGCCGGACTCAAATATCTTAATTTTATTTTTAAATTGTCCAGCCTGCCCTTGCATAGGTTGAGCTTATTCCTAAGCAGGCGCTTCAATGTATAATCATAATCTCTAAGTGTTTCTTCATATTTTCTATATTCATATACTGCCAGCTCCGCTGCCGCAGAAGGCGTTGGTGCACGCAAATCCGCCACGTAATCGGCAATCGTCGTATCCGTTTCGTGGCCTACCGCAGAAATGACCGGCACACTGCAGTCGAAAATCGCCTGTGCCACCGCCTCTTCATTGAATGCCCATAAATCTTCTATGGAGCCTCCTCCGCGGCCTGCGATAATCACATCCACACCATGGTGCTCAAGCGTCTTTATTCCCTTCACTATGGAGGAAGCGGCCTGTTCTCCTTGCACGATTGCAGGATATACCACGATCTGCACGTAGGGGTTTCGTCTGGATGCAATGTTGATGATATCTCTTACCGCAGCTCCGGTAGATGCCGTAACCACTCCCAGCATTTTTATATATTTAGGAATCGGCTGCTTATAAGAGCTATCGAACATCCCTCTTTCTTCCAACTCCCTTTTTAATTGCTCGAATCTTTCGTATAAAAGCCCTGCACCGTCTAACACGATCTGTTTGGCATAAAGCTGATACTTTCCATCCCTTTCGTATATATCTATAGCTCCGCCGGCAACTACCGACTGTCCTTCCTGCATCCGAAAAGCAAGACCGGAACGGTTTCCTGCAAACATAACACAGGAAATCGTTCCTTTCTCATCCTTTAACGTAAAATAAATATGCCCCGAAGAATGATATTTGCAATTGCTCACTTCGCCTCTGACGAAAACCGATTGCAGCATAAAATCCTGCGTAAACATATTTTTAATATATGAATTTATTTGTGCTACAGTATATACATTCTGCATAACTATCCCGCCTAAGCAAATTTAGCAAGAACTCCGTTAATAAATCCGGGAGAATTGTCCTGCCCAAACTTTTTTGCCAATTCTACAGCTTCATTGATCGCCACTCCCGTAGGAATTTCGTCATCGTATTTTATTTCATAAACAGCAAGACGAATAAGAGTCAGATCCACCTTCCCCATACGGGAAGTATCCCACCCTTTCGTTTCTTTATTAATCATCTCGTCAATGACGTCAATCTTGGAAACAATATCTTCATACTTCTTCAAAATATAGCGTTCGCTTTCTTCATCCGCCGTATTTTCATCTTCAAAAAACAGCTTTTCCTGCTCCGGCATATCCTCTTTCGCGTTGAATTCGACACGAAAGAGCAATTTGAAAATCTGTTCCCGCAGTTCTCTTCTTCCCATGGGTATACTCTTCCTATCTGTCTTTTTGCATATTCACGCCTGCGATGCGGATGTTCACGCTGGATACCTCGAGCCCTGTCATATTCTCAATGGCATTCTTCACCTTCTCCTGAACCTTGCGGCTGGTTACGGGAATATTGTATCCATATTCCATGGTAAGCGCCAAATCGACCTCTACTACCTTATCCAGAACATCGACCTTTACGCCCTTCTTCATATTTTTCACGCCGACCATGCTCATCAGCTCGTTGGTCGCATTGCCCGCCATAGACGCAACACCTTCTACCTCCGTAGCCGCGATTCCCGCTATCATAGCGACCACATCGTCCGCTATTTTAACTGCTCCGGTGCTTTCATCCTCCTGCAATACATATGTGCTTCTATCTAATTCCTTTTCCATTTAAACGACCTCCATTCAATACGAAACTTAATTCTGTTTAAATATATCTATTTGTATAATATACCAAAATTTACGGCTTTTGCATAGACCTTTCTTTCGCGGCAAACGGGTATAACGGCAAGCTTTTTACAGCCAAAAGCTCAGGCTTAGCTGTTCCTTGTTGTCTGCATATGCGATAACTCCATCCGGACTGTCCAGATATTCGAAAATCTCCTGCTCTTCGATCAACGCCGCCTCCATCTCCTCGTACACCACCGAGTCGCTGCACTTTAACGTAACGTAGGTGCTCCCTTCCTCGTATTCTTTTATGAAGAGTTCTTTTAGCTTGTCCCTATCCACGGAAGAAAAATACGCCCCTTCCCGTACATAATAATTCGCAAGCATGGAATTGCATTCCGGCAGGGCTACCACATTTTCTATAGTATGGGTTTTGCTTAACTGTTCGGTGGTAACGCACAGGTAATCGTAATTGATAGTAGGCAGATGCTCTTTCTCATATCCCGCATCGCCCTGTGCCTCCTCCATCTGATAAGAGGCGTCCCCCCACGTAGGGTCTACATAATAATAATTTCCGTCTATCATTACCAGATTCCATGCATGTCCTTCCCCGTCGGAGACTCTTCCGATTACCAATGTGGAAAAAATATCCAGACGCCCCAGCAGATATTGCATAGCCTTCGCATAACCCTGACACACCGACTCTCCGTATAAAAAAACGGAGCAGATATTTTGATTATCGGCAGCCTGCGAGTTATATTCAGTGGCACCTATGATATATTCATAAATATACTTCACCTTTTCGTATTCATCCGCTCCTGCGGGAAGTCCCGCCAGACATTTTTCCACATAAGCATCGATAAGTTTCTGCCTGCGCTTCGCCTCTTCCGCATCGATGTGATAGGTCCCGGTAAACGTAATCTTTTTCAATTCCTCGCCAAGCGTATATTTGGTAAAGGTGTACCCATCCACATAGAAGATCTCAGGATGGTCGTTTAAGACGCACTGAAAAACTTTATCTATGCTGCCCGTATCCATGCTGGAAATGAGCACATCCTCTCCCCGGCCCAAAAGCACCTGAAATATTTCCGTATAAATAATCTGCTCTTCTTCGGTAAGCCTTTCGAAATTGTAATTTCCCTTTTGTGCGGCAATAAGCCCCGGCATTTCTTCTTCCGTAAGGCCAAGAGCGGCTCGAACAGCATTGTCGTCCTTCTCCGACTCCCCTAAGGTCTGGGGGGCCTGTGAACTTTCCTCATTTGTCTCTTCCCCGCGTGTTTTGTCCTCATTTTCTTCCGCATTTTTTTCTTCAGCCGTCGTTACAGGCGCTTTTTCGGGCGATTTCACTTCCGGAGCGCATCCCATGAGCAGAAGAAATACTAGTAAAAAGGCAATCCGATTCTTTTTCATCATTTAATCACGTCCAAATTCAGATAATATTAATCCTTCATTTCTGTCGAGTGTCATACCGATACTCCATTGATTGATAAAGAGGAGCAAGGGATTCCCCTTCATATCCTTCACCTTTTTCATATCGGAAGTTCCCGTCAGCTTTACCATATCGATATCTTTGTTCTCTACCCAGCGAATATATTCATAGGGAAGATTTTCAAGTCTTATTTCCACATTATATTCTTTTTCCAACCGGTATTTCAAAACCTCAAACTGCAGTACGCCTACCACGCCTACTATGATTTCCTCCATACCCGTATTAAATTCTTGAAAAATCTGAATTGCGCCTTCCTGCGCAATCTGTGTAATTCCTTTTACGAACTGCTTACGCTTCATTGTATCCATCTGGCGTACCCTCGCGAAATGCTCCGGTGCAAAGGTAGGTATTCCTTCATACTGAAATTGTTCCTTAGGCATGCAGAGTGTATCTCCAATGGAGAAAATTCCCGGATCGAATACTCCGATAATGTCTCCGGCATATGCCTCGTCCAATATCTTCCTTTCGCTTGCCATGATCTGCTGAGGCTGAGACAGACGCATAGTCTTCCCACCCTGAATATGCTTCACTTCCATGCTGGCTTCGTATTTCCCGGAGCAGATTCTCATGAATGCGATTCTGTCCCGATGGGCCTTATTCATGTTCGCCTGAATCTTGAATACAAATGCGGAAAAGTCATTCTCCACCGGATGTATCAATCCAATGTCCGCTTTTCTCGGAAGCGGCGTAGTCGTCATTTTAAGGAAATATTGCAAAAATATTTCCACACCGAAGTTCGTCAGGGCGGAGCCGAAAAATACAGGAGTCAATTCACCGGCCTGCACTACCTCCAGGTCGAACTGCGCACTGGCTCCGTCTAAAAGCTCGACTTCCTCTAAAAACTGCCCCTTCAAGTCCTCTTCGATATACTTGGAAAGCTCGTCCTCTTCCTCAATAGGGATTACTGTAATCTCCCCTTCCTTCGTCCCTTTCTCCGTATCCGCATACATGACTACGCTTTTTTCTCCTCTGTCATAAACGCCTTTAAAGTTCTTGCCGGAGCCTATCGGCCAATTGATCGGACATGTGGCGATACCAAGCTCCCGCTCTATTTCATCCAAAAGTTCAAACATATCACCGGCATCTCTGTCCATCTTATTGATAAAGGTAAAGATAGGAATTTTCCGCATGACACATACCTTAAAGAGCTTTCTCGTCTGAGCTTCTACGCCCTTGGAAGCGTCGATGACCATAACCGCCGAATCCGCTGCCATCAGGGTACGATAAGTGTCCTCGGAAAAATCCTGATGTCCCGGGGTATCCAATATATTAATACAATAGCCATCATATTCGAATTGCAGAACGCTGGAAGTAACGGAAATACCTCTCTCCTTTTCTATCTCCATCCAGTCGGAAACCGCATGCCTCGCGGTAGCTTTTCCCTTTACGCTTCCAGCCAGATTGATCGCTCCTCCATAGAGCAGGAATTTCTCCGTCAAAGTGGTTTTTCCCGCATCGGGATGCGAAATAATCGCAAAAGTCCTCCGCTTGTTTATTTCCTCTGCATAGTTGCTCACATTTTTATCCTCCTGTTTCTCTTTTACGTTACTGCTCACTCCGTTCACAGCAACGCATGATTTCTGCATTTAAATTCGCTCCGCGAAGCAGAAATCATCTCTTGAATCACATTCTTACGCAGCTTAACAGCAAGTGTTAAGCTACTGTGTGAATAGTAACCCTTTTACAGCATCGTTTTTCCGTCAAACTGAGGCTCTATTTCAAAATAATCGAGCACCGTTGCACCAATATCCGCAAAAGTGTCTCTCGTACCCAAGTTCTTCGGTTCTATATTTTTTCCGTACATAAGAAACGGCGTATGCTCCCTCGAATGATCCGTCGATACCGTATAGCCCGGATCGCATCCGTGGTCCGCCGTAATCATAAGCGCATCCTCAGGTCTCATTTTGCGAAGAATCTCCGGCAGTCTCGTGTCGAAGTAAGTGAGAGCCTTTGCATACCCATCGATGTCGTTTCTATGTCCGTACAGCATATCGTAGTCTACCAGATTGATGAAGCACAGTCCACCAAAATCTTTATCCATCATTTCCAGAGTTTTATCGATTCCATCCTCATTGCTTTTCGTATAGGTAAATTCCGTGATCCCCTTTCCTGCAAAAATATCATTTATCTTTCCTACGGCTATAACGTCTCTGCCTTCCGCCTTAAACTGGTCTAGCATGGTAACTGCCGGCGGCTCCAGGGAATAGTCATGTCTTCCTGAAGTGCGCACATAATTGCCGCTAACTCCGGCAAAAGGTCTGGCGATCACTCTTCCTACCCCGTGTTTTCCGGCAAGCAGCTTTCTTGCTATGGCGCAGTATTCATATAAGGTTGCAAGGGGAACGACATCTTCATGGGCAGCGATTTGAAATACGCTATCCGCAGAAGTATATACAATGAGCTTCCCGGTTTTCACATGCTCATCGCCGTAATCCTTTATTACCTCCGTGCCAGAATATGGCTTGTTACACAGTATCTCTTTTCCGGTCAGGGCTACGAATTCATCGATGACCTCCCCCGGAAATCCGTCGGGATAGGTGGGAAGCGGCTCCTTCGACAGGACTCCTGCTATCTCCCAATGTCCGATCGTCGTATCTTTCCCCTTAGATGCCTCTTTCATACGGGCAATTCTGGCCGCCGGATTCTCAATTCTCTCCCCGCAGGTAACTCCGTCTATGTTGAATAATCCCATGTCTCTCATATTAGGCATGGAAAAATAAGGACTGGATGCGGCAGAAGACAGGGTATTGGTTCCTTCATCCCCATATTCTTTCGCATCCTCCATCGCTCCAATTCCTACACTATCGAGTACAATTAAAAATATACGTTTCATAAGTACACCTCTCTGCTTCTCTTTGCATGGCGCATCCGCCTGCCGGATGCGTTCAAATTACTGACTAGCGTTACATATTATAGCACATCTTTTCTCTCAAATAAACTCTTATATTTTTGCCGCAAAACTCTCTTGCAGATGGAAGTTTATTTTCTTATTTTCACTTCTTATTCCTCTTTTTATTCTGCCGCGGTCGTGCTTATAATAATCGTTTCAGGCGCTACTCCGGTTTTGCGGATAATGATGTCTTCGATTTGAGCGCGCTGCGCCTCCGACAACTCCGTCGCATTCACTACTACGTCCACGCCGGTGTCGCTGATACTCACTACTACATCGGAAAAACCTTTTGCTTCCAGAAGAATCTCGGCAGCGGTCTCTTTTTCCGCAATATCCGTAAGGGCTATCATATTATCAACGGCTTCCTGTTTCTGACTCTCAGTAATATTGGCGTTGTTGATGATTTCCAATAATGTTTCTTTGTTTTTTGCCCTTGTTTGTTCCTTTAACAACTTAGCACCGGAAAGCGAGCTCGTGCTGGCGGTGGAAGTAAATACAGCTTCACCCGGCACTCCACTATCAGCAGGAGTGGTTTCATCTACATTCTCTGCCATTCCTTCATCGAGATAATCAGCAACAACCACATCCCCATCGGAATCGAGGCTCTCGATATCTCCATAGGCGGAATCCAAAGCCTCATCTTCATCAGAAATATCAAAGAGCGAAGCAACATCCGTATCCACCGTGTCGGAGTCAGCGTTATCTGCATTCAAACCGTTATCGTCGCTGACCACCGTGTCACTTTCTACTGTCATGATATCCTCTTCTGTAACCTTCGTACCTGCAAAATTCAGGTAACCTGCAACAGCAATCATAATTGCAAGTGCAGTAATCATAATCTGGTTCTTTTTAAGCATATTTTTCACGCGATTCTCCCCTTTTCTTTATTCGGTTTCCTTATTCGGATTTCATTTTAATTATTTTAATTTTATGTGACTCTATATCAAATAATGCCACAATTGCTTCAGTAATATTTTTCCTTACCTCAGGTTTGTCACCTCCCTGAACTACAACCACTACGCCTTCTATTTCGGGCTGAAGAGTTTTCACTACATAGGGCGTGCTGCTTCCGTCGCTTTCTTTTACATATACTGTTTCTTCCTGCATATCGGATGACTCAATATTTCTGTTTCCGCCCCCCGCATCGTTTTCTGCCGTAGTACTTTTCGTCTCCGGAATATCCTTCTCCACGATGGCCTCCTTCGAGGTACCCGCCGTTATTGCCACCTTCGCCTTTCCAGCCCCCTCCATTGAGGAAATTACCTGTTCTAATTTATTCTCCATATATTGCTCATATGCCTCAGCATCTCCATTTATGGATACCGGGGCATATATTTCTTCGCTATTAATCTTTTCTTCCGACTCTGCGTTTTGCGTTGTTTTCATTTTATCCGAATCCATGCTCCATATTCCTGAGTCCTCAGAATTTTTTCCCGAGG
This sequence comes from Bacillota bacterium, assembly GCA_023408815.1. Classification (GTDB taxonomy): domain Bacteria; phylum Bacillota; class Clostridia; order Lachnospirales; family Lachnospiraceae; genus Kineothrix. Next base: position 69,687 of record JAEYJO010000057.1, read on the forward strand.
TCTGTGAAGTGGGAAGCGCGATGATAATAAGCAGGATTCCTGCAAGAATAAAAATAACGAACTGATCCTTACCCGGCCGTTTTCCCTCTTTAATTTTTCTCCATATGCCGATTTTATTTTCTCCTTCCACCAGAACCTCCTATTCCACAATTATTTCCACGTATGATTCGTCCGTTCCCAAACGGCCGCAGAATTCTTTTTTCATTTCTGCTATTTCTCCTGCTTCTTCGCCTTCTGCATTTATATATGATCCTTCTGCTTCTTGTTTATCTCCATTCGAATATGTTTCTTTTTCTTCCGAAAGAGAATCCGAAACTTTCACGTCAATCTTCACCTCATCTACCATATCAATACCATAGCCACTGCCCTTTTCTGCGCCGGCAACTCCTTCATATCTGCTCTTTTCCCGAAATACATTTACCTTAAGTTTAGGCGGCTCTTCATATAAAAAGACCTCACTTATCCCATATCCATAATTGCCCGCAATCTCCTCCAGATTCTTTTTGATTTCTTCCTGAAGTGCCTGCGTAAGTTCTCCATCTTCCTCTTCTTCATATACGATTTCGGCATCCTCCATCGCCTTATCCATTTCTCTTTGAAATTCCTCTACGGCCGACCATATTTCTCCGTTGTCTGCCCCTAAAAGCAATGATCTTACCGGAACAATGAACTGTGCCAATATCATGATGCCGACTAGAATTTTAACATACCTTTCATAGGATTTCTCAGCCGCAAAGTGCAGAATGCTCTGTGCACATATGATAAAAATTCCTATGCGTTTCATGAATTCCAAAAAAGAATATCCCACAGTTACATCCCCTTACCCGTCGTATATGCAACGACCGCTATTGTAATGATAAACAGTGCCACCGATGTAAACGTCGTGCGAAACAGCAAAAAACTTCCGTCTCCCACCCTGTCCGTACATCCCGTAATTCTCTTATCGCTTACGATTCCAACTAACGCCGCACTTCCTTTCATAATACAGGCTATGACAAACAGCTTTGCCAAGGGAATGAGGCAAATAGCGAGAAGCAGGAGCAGCATGAGAATGCCGATGCTGTTTTTTATTAGTACGGCAGAACCTATGAGCATTTCTGTTACTCCCTCCGCAAGATTTCCAATTCCCGGTATAGCAGATACCGCTTTCTTCACCGCTGTCGCTCTAAGCGAATCTATAACAGGCGTTATCATTGATTGGAACAGACTTAAACCTGTGATTGCTCCCATTGCCACCTTAAGCCCCAGCACAATTCCTTTTTTTAAAAATTCCAGCATAAGGGTAAGGCGTTCCTCTGCCCATATTCCGTTCATCAAGGCCAGCAGCACGTAGCTGTATATAAGAGGCATCATGATACATAACAGTAGTTTTTCTACTCCATATACTAAAAATAACGTAAATTGGTAATATACTGCCGCCGTTGTCACCCCGGTAGCTGCTCCGATTGCCATGAAATAAGTGGGAATGAACATCTTTATGAAAAGCACAATATTTTCCACTGCCCCGGAGGCAATCTCAGCCGCAGCCAGAAATGACTTCATTAGCACCGCCATCAGCAGCAAGTAGAGAAAGTAGAAGCCGATATCCGCTATCTGATGACTTTTGAACATATCGGAGAAATTGGAGAAAAGTGCCGAAATAATGCCCAGAATTAAAATGGACACGAAGATGTTTCTCATTCCGGACAGCTCGTTAAAGAGCATTCCTTTTACTCCGTCCCAAAGCAGCTTAATGGCGTTCCATATATCCCCCTGCAATATACTGGACAAGACCTCATGTATGTCGAATTCATAATTGGGCAGTATGCGGTCCAGATTATCGGATATTTCATCCATTCCATATTCTCCCCATATATTGGAAAAATCCACCGAAGTCTCCGCGGCATATACAGGCCTGTCCATGAAAAATGAAAGCACTAACACGAGGACTGCGCTGAGCAATATTTTTTTCATTCTCCTCTTCCCATTTTTATTCATCCTGCAATCTCCTGAATACTTTTTATAATTGCCAGCAGAATCGGCATACCGGCAATGAGTACCGATAGCTTTCCAAAGATCTCCACCTGCCCGGCTATGGAGGAATATCCCGCATCCTTGCATATCCCTGAACAAAACTCACAAATATAAGTGATGCCTATTACCTTAAGCAAAATCTGAAAATATGTATTGTTGGCATTCATATATTGCTTCAGTTCTCCCATGCTGTTAAGCAATGAGCTAAGCCCCAGGACCGCCGCGGAAAAAATAATCAGGCACACGGCAAAACCGATATATAAACCATATTCCTGCTTATTCGACTTGAATTGCAAAGCGATCATAACACCTGCTATTCCTAACATTCCTACCTTCAGCACATCCATAGAAATACCATTCCTTTCCGCTATAATTCGAACAGATTTTGAATCATGGTAAATAAATCGTAAATGTATGGAACGATCCATGTCAAAACGAGTATTAAGCCGGCCAGACTAATCAAAAAGGCATGCTCTTCCCTGCCGCTGTGCTTTAATATCTGGCTTAAAATGGTTATCAATATTCCAACTGCCGCAATTTTAAATATTAGACTAACGCCCATATTTCCCCCTTATGTACCGGTCATATTAGTATAATGGCGACAAGCAGACCGCCCATTACGCTTAAACTCATAATTACCTTGCTTTTATTTATCATATCTTCTTCCAGCTTCTTTACCGACAGCTCCAGTCGATGCAAATACTGTTCGATTGCTTCCGCCTGCATTTTCCCATCCATATATCCGGCACAATCTGCAAAATCCAGACACACTCGCTTCTCTTCTTCAGACAGTGCCGTCCCTTTCAAACACTTTTTCATGCATTCCTTCCATATTTCAGAGAAAGAACGCCCGTTATTTAATAGCATCTTTTCATATATATCCTGAAAAGCCCTTCCATAAGGCTCCTTTATCCTGCCTCCTATTCTCCGGCAGGCCTCCGGCAAAGGTGCCTTGCTGTATGTAATTTCATTTTGCAGCATCTTGAATATCTGCTGTACCTGATATAATGCATTTAGATTATCTTTCATCCGGTTTTTCAGGGATAGGCCGAACCCAAAGCTTCCCCCCATCAAAAATATGATTCCTATCAGCCGTAGCATAATTCGAAGCTCCTGTCATAAATGGCTTTTATGCCACATTTTCCACCCACTTTTTCAAGCAATATGTAGCGCCCGAAACTTTTATTTTTCTTTAAATCGAATAAAAAGCTCTTATTCATTACATCCTCCAAAGAATCCCCGTGTATAGTAGCTATTACTTTGCTCCCGCACTGCATAACCTGATGTACCGCCTTCATGTCTTCTTCACATCCCAGCTCGTCTACTGCTACCGCCTGAGGAGACATCGAGCGGATCAGCATCATCATTCCCAGCACCTTCGGACAGGCGTCCAAAATATCCGTTCTCATTCCCACGTCATTTTGAGGTCTTCCAAGATAACTGCCTGCGATTTCCGAGCGCTCGTCCACCACCCCCACCGCTATCCCTCTCCCATAGAGGTTCCCGTTGGATATCTGTCTTATCATATCCCGGAGCAGCGTGGTCTTTCCACACCCTGGCGGCGAAATCAGTAAGGCATTAAGCAGCCTTCCCTCTTCGTATATATATGGAAGGAGCAGATCTGCCGCCCCTTTGATTTCATGGGAAATACGTATGTTCATATAGCTTATATGCTTCATATTTCGTATAATATTGTGTTCCTGCAATATAACTTGTCCGGCAAGTCCGATTCTATGTCCTCCGGGTATGGTCAGGAAACCTTGCTTTATTTCATCGGCAAAGGCATACACAGAATATTCGCATATATGATTCAATATAGCTTCCATATCCCTTTCCGACATGAGGCATGCACCCTCCCTCTCTCTCGTGACCTGACCATCCTCGGATAGATACCACTCCTCATTTCGAAGAATAATGATTACTTCTCTGCCGATTCTAAGTCTTATTTCCTGAAGCTCCTCAGCTCGCTTTATAACGCTGCTCCACTTGTCCCTCATATAATCGGGAAATATATGCAGAATCTCTTCTCCCCTTGCCACGTGCCTTCGCCTCCGTCCTCTTATCTCAATATATGAAATGTTGTCCAAGTTATTCCAAATTTTTTGTATCAAAAAAAATACATCCATTTTTAGTTTTCCCATAGACAATATCATTTACAAGTGTTATGATTATCTCATCAAAACAGTAACGATTATTATTATCAAAACATATAAATAGAAAGAGAGGTATTTTTTATGACAAACTCATCTCAAATTGATAACTTAGTAAGCTTATTGGATGGCTATGCAGAAAAAGGCGGCCATCACCTGAATGTCAATGTATTGAATAAAGATACGCTTCTGGATGCACAGAAGCATCCGGAAAAATATCCTCAGCTGACTATCCGTGTAAGCGGTTATGCAGTTAATTTCATTAAATTAACGCCCGAGCAGCAAAACGATGTTATAAGCAGAACCTTCCATGAAATCATCTGAATCTCCTCTATAGAATAGAATTACAAAAAAGTCTGCCGTACTGATTTCGTACGTCAGATTTTTTTTGTTTCAATCCCCTCAAGTACACAATTGATCAAATAATGACGAAAGATTGTTAAGGGGTGCGGAACAAACACCGTTATGACACAAGAAATACGTCGTTCCGGTTTCTGGAATCGGGTAGCTCGATGTAAAGGGGGCCACTCGTTCCAAATTCTCCTTATTTTCATATGTTTTGATAAGCAATGTCAAATTGGGGAAAGGTGTTCTTTTAAAATAGGTGACTAATTCTTTTGGAATATTTTCTTCTGCTGTTACACAGACAAGCTCAAAAGAAGAATAAACCGCCTGAGAAACAGCAAGCAAAGCCATGCTGTGTCCGGCAGGATAATCTTGTATTGAACCGGCTAAAAAGCAAAATTGCCGGTAACTCATTTGCTGCCACTTTGTTTCACCCGTCAGTTTCGAAAGGCATTCCAGTACAACTGCCGATACCGAATTGCCGGATGGCATCGCCCCGTCATAAGTCTCTTTTGGACAGCTGACCAACTGCTCGCTATCTTTAGAATAAAGAAAAAATCCACCTCGTTCCTGATCCCAAAAATGATCGGTCATTCGTTCTGAAATCTCGATAGCCTGCTGCAGATATTCAATTTCAAATGTGGCTTTATATAATTCAAGTAAGGAAAAGGCATAAAATGCATAATCATCCAGCTGACCGGCGTGTGCAGCCTCACCTTCACGCCAACGAACCTTTAATTCGCCATGCCCATCCGTCAGGTCCTTTTGCAGAAAGCGCTGCCCTTCCTTTGCACTTTGTATATATTCTGGTTTGCCAAGCAGCCACCCCGCTTTTGCCAAAGCTGCAATCATAAGCGCATTCCACGAAGTAAGCACCTTATCATCTTTATGCAGCTTAGTACGATTCAGCCGGTAAGTATACAGCTTATGAGAAAGCTCTTTTATACGGGGATCCATCTCGGCGTATTCAGGATTCTCCAGTAAATTTAAAATGCTCTTTCCTTCGAAATTTCCATGCTCAGTTATTCCATACCATAAGCAGAAAACGGCTCCATCCTGTTCACCCAATATGTTGGATATTTCCTGTTTTGTAAATACATAATATTTTCCTTCCACGCCATCACTGTCTGCATCTTGTCCGCAATAAAATCCGCCTTTTTCATCATGCAGCTCGCGCATCACATAATCCAGAGTGCGTTCTGCAACCATTTGGAAAAATACATCATTAGTGATATGGTATGCATCCAAATAGGCAATAGCAAGCAAGGCATTATCATAAAGCATTTTCTCGAAGTGAGGTATCAGCCATTTTTCATCGGTGGAATAGCGGGAGAAACCGCCGCCGAGGTGGTCGAATATACCGCCGCGGAACATTTGAGTAAGCGAATGCTTTACCATTTCTAATGCGGAAGAGTCTTTCTCCAACAAAGAATAACGTAAAAGAAACAACAGATTATGGGGTGTCGGAAATTTGGGGGCTGTTCCAAATCCTCCCCACTGCGTATCATAAATGCCCTTAAATTGTTCAACCGCTTTTGCCAAAAGAGTTTTATTTGGTTCCATGTTCTTTCCATGGATTCCCTGATGATCATTTAATAAGGCTGTAACTTGTTCTCCCTTCGAAAGAAGCATCTTTCGGTCCGTTTCCCACAACTGTTTGACCGCCGTTAATAGTTCCATAAGTCCCATTCTGCCATAGGCTGCCGTTTTCGGCAGATAGGTTCCCGCCCAGAATGGTTTTTGCACCGGTGTCATAATAACAGTGAGGGGCCAGCCCCCTGAGCCGGTGAGCATTTGACATGCCGCCATATAGACTGCATCAATATCAGGACGCTCCTCTCTATCTACCTTGATACAAATATAATCACGGTTAAGCACCGCCGCTACATCGGCATCCTCGAAGGATTCATGCGCCATGACATGACACCAGTGGCAGGTGCTGTATCCAATACTTAAAAAAATGGGTTTGTCTTCTCGTGCTGCTCTCTCAAAAGCTTCCGGCTCCCAAGGAAACCAGTTTACAGGATTTGTGGCATGCTGGAGCAGATAGGGGGATTTTTCTTTACCTAATTTATTCAAACTGATTCCTCCGGTAACTTTTTATTTCACTACGTGACAAGATGTTATGTGAATATTCAAATCTATTTATCTTCAGTATTTATATTATATCAGTTCTTATTCGTTTTTTATTTATATTATTGATTTTAATCTTAAATACAAAAAAGGAAGCTTTATACATCAAAGCTTCCTTTTGTCATATTTATTGCTATCTCTTCAATTATACCTGAGCTACATCCTTCATAGAGAAGCTGAGTCTTCCCATCTTGTCCTTGCCAAGGCATACTACTGTTACCTTGTCTCCGAGAGACAGTACATCCTCCACACGGTTAATTCTTTCCTTTGCAATCTTAGAAATATGAACCATTCCTTCTTTGCCCGGCGCAAATTCCACAAATGCTCCGAAATCCTTTATGCTGACAACTGTCCCTTTGAAAATCTGTCCTTCTTCAAAGTCAGTCGTGATGATTTTAACAATTTCCACCGCTTTATCCATCATCTCAGCATCTGTACCGCAGATAGATACTTTTCCATCATCGGTAATATCAATCTTAACACCGGTGCGCGCAATGATTTCATTAATGGTCTTGCCACGCTGTCCTACCACATCACCGATTCTTTCCGGATCGATCTGAACAGAAATAATCTTAGGCGCATACGGTCCTACTTCTTTTCTAGGCTCAGCGATAGCGGGAATCATGATTTCGTTAAGAATATACTCTCTCGCTTCCTTCGTCTTTTTGATTGCTTCCTCTACGATAGGTCTGGTCAAACCATGAATCTTAATATCCATCTGAATAGCAGTAATTCCATCATGAGTACCCGCTACCTTGAAGTCCATATCTCCGAAGAAATCTTCCAATCCCTGAATATCCGTAAGCACGATATAGTCCTCGTCGCCGTCTCCCGTCACAAGACCGCAGGAAATACCAGCAACCGGCTTGCGAATGGGAACGCCGGCAGCCATAAGGGACATCGTGGATGCACAGACAGACGCCTGAGAGGTAGAACCATTGGATTCAAACGTCTCAGATACCGTACGAATTGCATATGGGAATTCCTCTTCCGTAGGAAGTACCGGAATGAGAGCCTTCTCTGCCAATGCTCCGTGTCCTATTTCGCGGCGTCCGGGCCCTCTGCTGGGCTTCGTCTCTCCTACGGAATAGGATGGGAAATTATAATGATGCATATATCTCTTATTTACTTCATTTTCATCCAAACCATCAATTCTCTGCATATCAGACAGAGGAGCTAACGTTGTTACCGTACAAATCTGCGTCTGACCACGCGTAAACATCGCTGAGCCATGCACTCTGGGAATCAAATCGATTTCGGCAGCAAGATGTCTGATCTGCGTAATGGCACGGCCATCCGGACGCTTATGGTCCTTTAAGATCATCTTACGCACGGTCTTCTTCTCGTACTGATAAATAGCTTCGCCTAAAATAGCAAGCCACTCTTCGTTCTCTGCAAAGGCCTCTTCTAATTTTGCCGTAATCTTTCTTATATTCTCTTCACGTACCTGTTTCTCGTCCGTGAATACCGCTTCTTCCATTTCTTCAGGAGTTACTATCTTCTTTATCTTCTCGAACATCTCTGCCGGTACTGCACAGCTTGTATATTCGTGCTTCGCTTTTCCCACTTCAGCAACGATCTTGTTGATGAACGCGATCAGCGTCTGATTGATTTCATGAGCCAGATAAATCGCTTCGATCATTTTGCCTTCCGGCACTTCGTTCGCACCGGCCTCAATCATAATAACCTTTTCGCTCGTAGAAGCTACGGTAAGGTTTAAATCACCGATTTTCCACTCCTCTTGGGAAGGATTGATGACGAACTCACCGCCTATCATACCTACCTGTGTCGTCGCGCACGGTCCGTCGAAGGGGATGTCTGAAATACATGTTGCAACTGCGGAGCCGATCATCGCTACCAGTTCAGGACGACAGGTCGGATCTACAGACATTACCATATTGTTGAGAGTGACATCATTTCTGTAATCCTTAGGGAAAAGAGGTCTCATCGGTCTGTCGATAACGCGGCTCGTCAAAATGGCGTTCTCAGAAGCCTTACCCTCTCTTTTATTAAATCCACCGGGAATCTTTCCTACTGCGTATAATTTTTCTTCATATTCTACGCTTAAAGGGAAGAAATCGATTCCTTCTCTCGGCTTCTCGGAAGACGTAGCCGTACAAAGCACGGTAGTCTCACCATACTGCATGAATGCGCAGCCGTTTGCCTGCTTGCCGACTCTTCCTATATCGATGCTCAGAGTTCTGCCAGCAAGATCCATTGTAAAAGTTTTGTAATTTTTTTCCATTTACTCTTTTTCTCCTTTTTTATACTTAAAAGGCAAGAGATACCGAAACTACTGATGTACTCTCGAAGCAGGAAACATTTTTAAGTTCGAGCTCACATCAGTGGTCTCGGAGTATCCCCTCCGCCTTTTATTAACATATCCTATTTACGCATAAAAAGACGGACACTGCAACCTATCAGTCTGTATCCGCCTTTTTTCCATTTAATAATTACTTTCTGATTCCAAGTCTTTCAATTAAAGAACGGTATCTCTCAATGTCGGATTTCTTCAAATAACCGAGAAGACCACGTCTCTGTCCAACCATTTTGAGAAGCCCTCTTCTTGAGTGATGATCCTTGGGATTGCTCTTCAAATGCTCTGTAAGCTCCTGAATTCTCGCTGTAAGTACCGCAATCTGTACCTCCGGTGAACCGGTGTCGCCTTCTGTCCTGGCGTATTCCTGAATAATCGATGTTTTCTTTTCCTTTGAAATCATTTGATTTCCTCCTTCTTGTCTTAACGCCGTATACTAAGATGGGGTCGGAGTCGTCCCTGATCTGAGTATCGGTTCCATATCATACTTTGCTATTTTAACACATTTTATTCTTCATGTAAACACTACAAATCAATCTTTTGGTAAAACCCGTACTATTTTTGCAGGAGTCCGATAATTATATTGAGAAATCTTGATTCCCGTCTTAGGACTGCTTGCATGCACCACCTGCCCTCCGCCGATATACAGCGCTACATGATTGATGCTGCCGCCCTTTGCATAGAAAATCAAATCACCGGGCTGCGCTTCAGAGATGGATATTTTCGTTCCTGTCCCAGCCTGTGATCCTGAATTTCTAGGCAGAGAGATACCAAAATTCTTAAATACGCTGAGCACGAATCCGGAACAATCCGCCCCCTTGGTCAGGCTCGTTCCTCCCCACACATAAGGATTTCCCACAAACTGCTTTGCATATTGGCACAAATCTACACGAATATTGGACACGCCTTGTCCATATAGCAACTCAGTCATCGTAATAGCGTTTGCAAGCTTCTCCTCTACACTGACATATTCTGCCGCAACATAATTCTCTTCATCGTCGATTAAAATTTTAACCCATTCGCCTTCTACTGCTACTACGTCAAGCTCCTCTCCTTTAGGAACCATGGTAATCACTTCACAGTCCGTATTCGGCTTTTCCCTGACTTTTAAGCTGTCGGTATTGACTACGGCAACTACAGCCATCGCTTCGTTGGCGCGTTTTTTTGCATTCCAGCCGTTCAATAGGAATTCGCTCTTCACATAGCCCTCTACCTTTCCGGACTTGATAAGCGTCCACTCACCTTCGTTCTTTATTATTTCACATGCCGCATTCTTCGGAAGCTTTCCTACCAGCGTTCCGTCATCTGCAGGCGTTCGTCTTATGTTTAAATTATTGTCCACATTGGAAATGCCGAGATTCGTATACCCCCAGAGAGCACCCTGAGCCTCATCTGCCGCAGCGATATATTCTTCCTGCGTCTTTTCCGTTTCCAGCAAGGCTGCCGCTCCTACCGGCTGTGCTATGGATTCCTTTATCGGCTCCGTGACCGCAACCGCTTTCGGCTTGAGCACACTGGCCGTAGTTATGCTTTCGGCTATGGAATAATTCGTTCCCAGTTCATTGTTTGCAACAGTGGAAACCTCCTTCGACAAAAACAGCTTCTCCAGCGCTTCACTGCCTTCTATTGCATGTACCGGAGTATTCTGCAGTAAAATCATTCCTGTTATGCACATACTGGCAATGCCCGTCATTTTATATTTCATGAAAACCTCCGCGATATATTACAGAATTATTAAATATATTACAGGGTTATTATAGCAATAGAGCCTACTGCTGTCAAATAAAAAAAAGCGGGAAACTTTGGAAGTTTTCGCGCTTTTTCTACATTATTCTACACTGCATCTTTAAGCCTTGCTGTCCCCGCTGACACAAAGCTCACTATCCGAAATGAAATACTTTTCCTTCTTCGATATCCTTCATCATCTGTTCCTTTAAAGCGTCCTTACCGTCAAATTTTTCTTCCGGCCTCTTATAGGAAAGCAGCCTTACCGTCATCTCTTCTCCGTAGATATCCTCGTCGAATTCATAAATAAAGGTTTCCACACCCATTTGCTTTATATCGCTTACCGTGGGCTTATAACCGATATTCGTTATCCCGGCATACCGCCTTTCCTTTATAAACACCTCGGAATAATAGACCCCTCTTGGAGGCAATAGCTTAGTCTCAGAAGGCAGAAGATTAGCCGTAGGCATTCCAATTGTTCTGCCAAAACGGTTTCCATGGACTACCGTCTCGCTTATGCCATAGGGGGCTCCCAGCAGTTTTGTCACCGTTTCCATATTGCCCTTTTCCAACTCCTCGCGCACATAGGTGGAGCTGATTTCACGTCCATTAAAATAAATCTTATCAATAATCTCCACCTGATATCCGAAATGCTTTGCCATAGAACGCAGGAGCATATAATTTCCTGCCCCTTTATTGCCGAAGGACACGTCGGCCCCCGCTGCTATGTATTCGGCATGGAGCCGCTTTACCAGAATATCCTCGATGAAATCCTCGGGCAAAGTGGCTGCAGTCTGTGCTGTCAGCGGGAATTCTATGAGTACATCGATTCCCATCCGTTCAAAGACAGTTCTCTTTTCCTTTTTCGTCATCAGTTCCCTGTCGTCCGCTCTTCCAAAAAGTACGGAGGGAGGCGGGTCGAAGGTGAATACAACCGCTTTCTGACCTTGTTCTTTTTGCTCTAATATATTGCCAAGCAATTTCTGATGCCCCAAATGGATACCGTCGAATTTACCTATGGAAACCGCACTCTTTCCGCTTAACTCGAATTCTGTCGTTCCTTGAATAATTTGCATTTTATTTCTCCAAAAACATTTTCACAGGAGCAAACCGCTCGTCCTGCAAACAATATTCATATATGCCGTAAAACTTTCCTTCACAGCCGTACACCCGCACCGGTTCCCCGTCCCCGAATGCGCCCTCTTCCGTCAGCATACCGGCGTAAAAGGAATTCCCGTTGTCGATAAGTTTCTTAAACTTTTCCTCTACCGTAACCGCTTTATAATCCTTAAATACCGCATCCACCGGAAGTATGTAGTTACCCACAGCTCCCTGCTCTGTCGCTTTCTCTATATCGCCAAGTGTCATGGAATCCGCCAGAACAAAGCCGCCTGCACGAGTCCTCTCCAAATGTGTCATCACAGCTCCGCAGCTTAACTTTTGACCGATATCATGGCATAACGTCCGGATATAGGTACCCTTCGAACAGCCTACCGTCATTGCAGCTTTAGGAAGTTCTATACTATTTATCGTTATATAATCAATGTGTACCGGCCTTGCCTTCCGCTCTATTTCCCTGCCTTCGCGCGCAAGCTGGTACAGCTTCTTTCCATCTACTTTAATTGCAGAATACATGGGCGGGACCTGCTCGTAAGCTCCAACGAAGGATAAGGTAGCCTCCTGAACCTGTAATGCAGTAACGTCCACCGTTTCTTCTGAAAGAACCTTACCCGAAATATCCTGCGTATCCGTTACTTTTCCAAGCAGAAACTCCGTCCGGTATTCCTTGCTCTTATCCGTAAGCATATCGCACAGCTTCGTAGCGCTTCCAAGACAGACCGGGAGCACCCCTACCGCATCCGGGTCCAGCGTCCCGGTATGCCCTATCTTCTTCTGCTTCAATATTCCGCGAAGCTTCGCTACCACGTCATGAGAGGTAAAGCCAGCCTCTTTATATACATTGATAATTCCGTTATACATCTTACCTCTCCATAATCTTTTGCATATTTTATTTCATATTCTTCTGAAGTTCTTTTTCGATATGCAGAGAAAGATTGTTCACCACGTCGTGAAAGGTGCCGTTCATTGTACAGCCCGCTGCCCGCACATGCCCGCCGCCGCCGAAAAATACGGCAATCCGAGCCACATCTACCATTCCTTTGGAGCGCAGACTTACCTTGTATTCCATCACTCCCGTTTGATACATGAAGATAGTGCACTCCACGCCCTCCGTATGATTAAGCTGGCTTACGATGCCCTCTAAATCCTTAGAGTCCGCATGATAAAAAGCCAAAGTCCTCTGATGTATTGCACTAACAATACATTTTCCGTCCATAAATGTGATGCTTTCCAAAAGAGCACGCCCCAGCAGCAGATTCTGCACATAAGTCTTTTCATAAAAGGTCTTTTCTATGATTTCGGAAAAATCGAAACCAAAAGAAATCAGCTTAGAGGCTATTGCAAGCGCATCCGGCGTAGTATTGGAATAATTGAATACTCCCGTATCGTGTATGATGCCGATATAAATCGCCTTGGCGATTTCTTCATCCAGCTTTTCTTCGTCTAATACCTTGTAAATCAGCTCGCTGGTGGAGCTGGCCTGCGCGTCGATATAGTTCGTGCCACCGCAGCCTTTGTTGCTGATGTGGTGGTCGATGTTTATTTTCTTATCCGCATTGTCAAAAAATTTCTCCGCTTCACCCATACGCTCTTTCACCGTATCGAGGGCAATAAAAGCATCGAAGCGCGGAAGCTCCGTTTTAAAATCGGTTCGGATTTCCTTTACGGCCTCAATACAGTTAAAAACCTCAGGAGGCTGCTCCAGGAACACCTCCACCTGCGCTTTTGGAAATTCCTTTTTTAGATACATATATAAAGCCATACAGGAGCCGACGCAATCTCCGTCAGGTCTGATATGTCCGCTGATGCCAATGGTCTGCGCCCCCTTTAATTCTTCTGAAATTTTCATCGTCCGCCCCCTTTCTCCGCCTAAACAGGCGGAAGTCAAACATTTACCCCTACTCCTCTTCTTTACCGCCTTCCTTGTTCACTTCGTCGATCAGCTTGGACATGTTCACACCATAAGCGATGGACTGGTCCATAATAAAAGTGATTTCCGGCGTATTTCTTAGATTGATTTCTTTTGCCAGCTGGTTCTTAATATAGCCGCTCGCGCTTCTTAATCCTGCCAGCGTGCTCTTTAGTGCCTCTCCTTCTCCCAGCACGCTGATCCATGCCTTGCATGTCTTTAAATCCGGAGACACCTCTACCGATACCACCGAGGTGAGAGGGCTGATACGCGGGTCCTTGATTCCTCCGCGTATGATTTCAGCCAAAGCTCTCTGTACTTCCCCGTTGATCCGTGTATTCTTTAAACTATTTTTTCTCATTATCAATAACCATGCCTTTTTCACAGCCTGCAAACTTTGAGCCGCAGGCACAAATTTGCGTGTGAAAATTCATTTTTCACACTAACATCCATTTCTTTCAAGGCCATACCACAAGAAATAAACTCCTTAGCGAGGTACCTCTACCATAATATAAGCCTCTACGACATCCAGCTCCTGCATCTGATCAAAGCCTTCAAATACAAGGCCGCACTCGAATCCGGCTTTTACTTCCTTGACGTCGTCCTTGAATCTCTTAAGAGAAGCCAGCTCGCCTTCGAAGATCTGCTCGCCCTCTCTCGTAACGCGAACCTTGCAGTCTTTTCTGAACATGCCGTCCAGCACATAAGAGCCGGCAATATTGCCGATTGCGGATGCCTTAAATATCTGACGCACCTCCGCATGACCGATTACCTTCTCTTCGAATACAGGGTCTAGCATACCCTTCATCGCTGCCTCGATATCCTCTATCGCCTGATAGATGACTTTATAAAGCCTGATATCTACGCCTTCCCTCTCCGAAATGGTCTTTGCCATCGCATCGGGTCTGACGTTAAAGCCGATGATGATTGCCTGCGAAGCCGATGCCAGCGATACGTCCGATTCGTTGATAGCGCCTACGCCGCCATGAATACATTTTACTACCACTTCGTCGTTGGAAAGCTTGAGAAGGCTTTGCTTTACAGCCTCAACGCTTCCCTGTACGTCGGCTTTTACAATCAGATTAAGTTCCTTCAAATTGCCCGCCTGAATCTTTGTAAAGAGATCGTCAAGAGACATCTTTGCTTTAGTATCTTCAAGCATCTTTTCTTTATTCTGAGAGAGGTAGGTTTCTGCATAAGTTTTTGCCGTCTTATCATTTTCATGTGCAATGAACACTTCGCCTGCGCTGGGCACATCGGAAAGTCCCAGAATTTCTACCGGCGTAGAAGGAAGCGCTTCTTTTACCCGCTTTCCCTTATCATCAATCATAGCTCTTACCTTACCGTGACATGCGCCTGCTGAAATAAAGTCTCCCACATGAAGCGTACCCTTTTGTACCAGTACAGTGGCAACCGGACCTCTTCCCTTATCCAATTCAGCCTCGATGACGAGACCTCTTGCGCGTCTTTCAGGATTTGCCTTGAGCTCCAGAATTTCTGCTGTAAGCAAAATAGTCTCTAACAGTGTATCGATGCCTTCTCCTGACTTTGCTGAGACAGGCACGAATTCTGTCGTTCCGCCCCAATCTACAGGGATCAGCTCATATTCTGTCATTTCCTGCTTTACCCGATCCATATTGGCACTGGGTTTATCTATCTTGTTGACAGCCACGATAATTTCGATGCCTGCCGCTTTCGCATGGTTGATTGCTTCCACCGTCTGAGGCATTACTCCGTCATCCGCCGCAACTACGAGGATAGCGATATCCGTGGAATTCGCTCCGCGCATACGCATTGCCGTAAAGGCCTCATGACCCGGGGTATCGAGGAACGTGATCTTCTGACTGTTAACATTTACCGTATACGCACCGATGTGCTGCGTAATTCCGCCTGCTTCCTTATCGATGACATTGGTCTTCCGAATAGCGTCTAACAGTGAAGTTTTTCCGTGATCGACGTGACCCATAACGCATATAACCGGAGGTCTTGTAGCCAATTCTTCCTGATTTTCGTCCTCTTCCTTTAACAGTTCTTCGATGACGTCAACTTTGACTTCTTTTTCACAAATAATATCGTATTCAATAGCGATATTTTCCGCCTCTTCAAAGGAAAGCTCGGAATTCACCGTTACAATCTGCCCCTGAAGGAACAGCTTTTTAATGATGGCAGAAGGCTGCAGCTTCATTTTATCCGCAAAATCTTTAATCGTGATAGATTCAGGCACTGTAATTACTTTAATCTGCTCTTCCTTTGCATCTTCCATTCTCTTTTCCGGTTTGATAAACCGCCCCGCCTTATTTTTGTTCAGCGTTTTTGTATCTTCTTCATAAATAAAATCTTTTTTGGAACGCTTATCCTTTTCCTGACTGATTCTGCGCTTTTCTTCATCTCTGTGCTTTTCAGTGTCCTTTACCGGACTTTCCGGTACGAAGCCTTTGGAAGGCGTAGCTTTTCTGAACTTATTGTCCGCCCCTGCATTGCCTCTGCCACCGCCTTCATTATTATTAAAAGGCCTATTGCCCCTTGTATTAGAAGAATAATTACGCCTATCGCCTTGATTCTCCTGATTGCCTCCATAAGGCGGGCGATTCGTTCCTCGGTTATCATTTCTATTGTCGCTCCGATTTTCATTTCTGTTATTATTGTACGGTCTGTTTCCACCATCAGGTCTGTTGTTATTATACGGTCTGTTTCCGCCGTCGGGCCTGTTGTTATTGTTATTATACGGTCTGTTTCCGCCGTCAGTCCTGTTATTATTGTTATTATACGGTCTGTTTCCGCCATCGGGCCTGCTATTATTGTTATTATACGGCCTGCTTCCGCCGTCGGGCCTGTTATTATTGTTATTATACGGCCTGCTTCCACCGTCACTTCTATTATTATCGCCCCTATTGTTATCTGTCCTTCTTTGTGGGACCGTATTGCTGCGGTTATCGGAATAACTTTTTCTTTCCGAAGCATCCCTCTCCCTCGGACTTGCGGCCACCGTCCCGGTCTCCATTACAGAATCTGCTTCCCCCTGCACTGATTTCGTTTCCTTTTTAGGCGTATTAGCAGACGATACCATCGTCACGGGAGGCGTAGGCGAGGGTGGCGTCAACGGTTTTACCGGACGATAAGGCTCTGCAGCCTTTTTCTGATTCACATTCGTCGAATTGCTATTACCAGAAGCCGAGGTTACTTTTCTCTCTCCGCCCTGCTGCTGGGACTTTTGTCCCGGCATCTTGCTGTTGTGAGGATTGCTCACAAAAATGATCTTCTTCTTTTTCTTAGGTATATCTGCTGTTTCCTGCTCTGCTTTTACAACTTCCTGCTTCGTCGTCTCAGCCCTCTCTTTCCCAAATTGTTTTCTTATAAGCTCTACCGCATTGTCCTCGATGGAACTTTGCGGCGCCTTAGCTTCTATTCCCTTTTCTTGTAGAAAAGAGATAATATCTTTACTCTGTTTATCTAATTCTTTCGCAAGCTCATGTACTTTCATTTTCGCCATGCTCACTACCTCCGTTTTATTCTTCTGATGCTTCCAAATGCTTCTTTATGGACTGTGCAAATCCATTATCCGTTACTGCTAATGAAGAGCGCATTTCTTTACCCATGGCGTGCCCCAGTTCCTCTTTCGTTCCATATTGAAAAAACGGCACATTATAAAAGTCACACATATTGCGAAACATTTTTATGGTATTATCGGAAGCGTCCTTACTGACTATTGCCAATACCGCGCTTCCCGTCTTCACTGCTTTTTCTGTTGCTATCTCTCCGCTCACTACATTTCTGGATCTGGCAGCGAGGCCGAGTAATGAATATATCTTATTCATACTCCTCTAAACTCCTTCTCCAGCTTCTCATAAACCTCGTCTGGAATACTCATTTTAAAAGACCGCTCGAGCCCTTTATTCTTCCTTGCCTTTTTCAGGCACTCCTCAGAAATACAAACATAAGCACCCCTTCCATTCTTTTTGCCTGTTACGTCGAGAATAATGTCGTTTTCCGCTGTTTTTAAAACACGCATCATTTCCTTCTTGCTCTTCATTTCACCACAGCCTACGCATTGTCTCAAAGGGATTTTCTTTGCCATATCATGCCCTTTCTAAGCTTATCGTATCAATTTGATACATAAGCCATCTATTCTTCTGCCGGAATCTCTTCCAGACTATCCTCTTCTACATACTCACCGTCATACTCTTCATCATATTCCTCGTCATACTCGTCATATTCATCCTCATAGTCCTCATAACGGAAGCCCGGCGCATCCTTCGCCTGCGTCTCGCTCTTGATATCTATCTTATAGCCGGTCAGCCTTGCAGCGAGCCTTGCATTCTGACCTTCCTTACCGATCGCCAGAGAGAGCTGATAATCCGGTACTACGACCTTCGCTGTCTTTTCATCGGGATCTGCGAATACCGCTACGATTTTCGCGGGAGACAAAGCATTCTGAATGAGATTTCCGGGGTTTTCGTCCCAATTAATAATGTCGATTTTTTCTCCGCGCAGTTCCTCTACAATAGAATTCACTCTCGCGCCATTTAGACCGACACACGCCCCTACGGCATCCACGTTGGGATTATTGGACCAAACAGCCATTTTAGTTCTGCTCCCTGATTCCCTGGCAATGCTCTTGATTTCAACCGTGCCGTCCTTAATCTCCGTAACTTCGGACTCAAACAGCCTCTTTACCAGTTCGGGATGGGTACGGCTAACAAGAATCCTCGGTCCCTTGGGCGTATTCTTCACTTCCAAAATATAGACCTTAACCCGTTCCGTAGGTTTGAAAACTTCGCCCTTTACCTGCTCGGTCTCGTTCAATATTCCATCCGCTTTCCCTAAGTTTATGCTAATGTTCTTTCCTACATAACGTTGTACGATTCCAGTTACCACATCTTTTTCTTTTTCATAGTACTGGTTATAGATAACGCTTCTTTCTTCTTCTCTTATTTTCTGCAGGATAACGTTCTTCGCATTCTGTGTCGCAATGCGTCCGAATTCCTTGGATTTGATTTCTACGTGAAGAAGGTCTCCAAGCTGTGCCTTATGTGAAATCTCTTTTGCATCCGCAAGAGTAATCTGACAGCAATCGTCCTCTACTTCCTCCACTACTTCCTTTTCCGCATAGCATAGAAAATCACAAGTCTCTCTGTTAATTTCAACCTTGATATTATCCGATTTACCAAAATGATTTTTGCAAGCTGTAATCAATGAATTCTCAATGGCATCAAACAATGTTTCTTTGCTGATTTCCTTTTCCTTCTCCAGAATATCTAATGCTTCCATCAATTCTTTGTTCATTTTTCTCTTTTCCTTTCTGCTATCTCGTACCGAGATTATCCTCTCTAAAAATCAAGTGCTAATCTGATTAATGCGATATCTGTTCTTTCAAAAACCAGTTCCTTCTCAGCCTCTATCGTTACGGATTTCTCATCGTATGCCTTCAATACGCCTTTGAACTCCTTACACTTGTCTATCTGTTTATATGTTTTAATTTCTACTTCTTCTCCGATACTTCTCTCCAAATGCTTATCTTTTTTCAGTGTTCTTCCAAGCCCCGGACTGCTCACCTCCAAAATGTAGGCATCGCTTATAAAGTCTTTCTCGTCTAACGCATCCGACAGCGCACGGCTAACCGCCTCGCAGTCATTAATATTCACTCCCTCCGGCTTATCGATATAAACACGAAGATAAAAATCGCTCCCCTCTTTTACAAATTCCACATCGTAAATCTCTACGCCTGCTTCCTGCACGATCGGCCTAAGCAGCTCTTCTGTCCTGTTTTCATATGTTTCTTTTCTGGACATCTATTCACCCGTTCCTTTCTCAATTTCTGAAAGAAAGTTTCTATCAGAAATTTCCGTCAGAAAATCATTACCCGCAAAAAGAGTGGACTCGCAAGTCCACTCTAATTAACAGTAACATATATTCTTCCTATACTATAGCACTACATCACACTAATTGCAAGGATTTTCGAAAAAATAATTAAAGCAGCTCGTAGGGGAATCGAACCCCTGATTCCGCCGTGAGAGGGCGGCGTCTTAACCGCTTGACCAACGAGCCAGAACGAATACAAACCGAACATTTTTTTCTTGTTCATTTGCCGACTTGCTTATTTTATTATAAAACGACTAATAATGCAAGCACTTTTTTATTTAAATTTTGTATTTGTTCTATCTTTTCAATTCCCCCTCCATTTATAGGCCATCTCGTGCCTTATTTCATCGCTCCAACAAGCGGTTTACCGCTTCGATTACATGTTCCGCCTCGAAAGGCTTGGTAATAAAATCGGCAGCACCTTCCTTAATTGCCTTGACCATCTTCTCCTTCTGTCCGGCTGCAGTAATCATAATCACCTTTACCTTCTTGTCCTCCTCGATCAAGTACTCAAGCGCTTCCAAACCATTCATCACCGGCATGGTAATATCCAAGGTCACTAAGTCAGGCTTCAATTCTCTATATAAACCGACTCCTTCTTCTCCGTTCGCAGCCTCACCAACCACTTCATGTCCTGCGCTCTCCAACACTTCCTTTAAAATCTTTCGGGATGTCCTCGAATCGTCTATAATCAAAATACTTGCCATAATTATGTCCTCCTATTGATATATATCTATGTTATACGGAAACGCTAAGGTTTGTGTCCATCGCAATAAAAACTTCTATCTTGCTGCTCTTAATGTATAAAGGGATAACGAGTGCTTTCCCGTCCACTTTTATTCTTCCCTGCTGATAGAACATGGGCGGAACCATATCCACTGAAACTCCCTCTACACTCAACGCGGAAGCATACAGCCCGTTTACGCAGTTGATGAACTCACATACCGAGTCAAAAGCATACAGATCCATCTTCGTAAACTCTTCCTTCGCAAAAGCGCTGGCTATTGCAAGCAGACTGTTCTCTTCTCCCGAAAGACCGAGAGTTATATTGTAGTCCCCCTTTACATCCTGTAAAGCTATATCCTTGAATTCATAATTTTCAACTTCCTCGGAGGGGCCGATTGCTATTCTGGAATCTATCAGGCGGATTACCGTGCGGATGGCTACTCCCGCAAGCTCCTGTGCCCGCTCATCGTCGCTCCTTATGAAAAGAGGTACGATGCGATCCGCATCGCCGCTCTTCAAATCCTCGATATCGCTAGCCGTAAATCCAGTCTCTTTCCGGTACAGCTCCATCGCTTTCTCTATTTCGTCAAGCGTCATAATTCCATTCTCAGTCATCGATTGCACAAACACCAGATAAGGATTGCCCTGAAGCTTTAAAAGTCTCTCCACCTGATTCTCGGTCAGGTAACCCTGTTCTACCGCAATATCGCCGAAGCGTTTATCTTCCCCTGCCTGCCTTTTATTAATTTTTTCCGCTTCTTCTTCGGTTAAAAGCTTCTCGGAAACAGCAATAAGCCCCATTTTTACCCTTACCTTCTGCTGATATTCCAATGCCTTATCCAGCTTACCCGCCGAAATCAAGTTTTTTCCCACTAAATATCTCCCAAAAATCTGACTAAACATATGTACCCTCCATCTGACGTCTTATGTACTACCAAATCTTCCCTTTTATTATATAATATTTATGATACAAAATCAAATAAACTTATTTGATTCGACTCTGGAAGATTACCTAACAGATTCAAAGTATCCATCAGCTCGATAACCGTTTTAGAGACCTTCGTTCTCTGCCTGAAATCATCCTTCGACAAAAAAGCTCCGTCCTTAGCAGCCTCTACGATGGCGTCCGCTGCCTTCTCTCCCAAACCATCTATACTGTTCAGCGACGGCATGAGCTTGCCACCCACAACCTGGAACAGACGTGACTGTGCAGAAAAAATATCGATAGGAACGAATTCAAACCCCCTGGCATACATCTCCTGAACAATCTTCATATCGCGGAATGAGTCCTGCTCTTTTTTTGACAGCGTATCGCTTCTGCGCTTATAATCCGTCATCATCTTCTCCAAATGATCCCTGCCCTGACACATCAGCTCATAGGAAAAAGCAGAGGCACGGATGCTGAAAAACGCCGCATAAAAAGCTAAAGGATAATTAATCTTACAATAGGCGATGCGCCAAGCCATCATAACATACGCCGCCGCATGGGCTTTAGGAAACATATATTTAATCTTCTTGCACGACCATATATACCAGTCGGGCACATCCGCAGCCACCATGGCCTCCTCCATCTGAGCGGTCAGGCCCTTTCCTTTCCGCACGCTCTCCATTATGTTAAACGCCAGAGAGCTCTCCACGCCCATACCGATCAAATAAACCATGATATCGTCTCTTGTACAGATGGCCGTGGAAATAGTCGCCGTTCCTTCCTGAATGAGAGTCTGTGCATTTCCAAGCCATACGTCCGTTCCGTGAGCCAGCCCTGCAATCCTGACCAGATCGGAAAAAGCCTGAGGCTTCGTATCGATTAACATCTGCATGGCGAATTCCGTACCGAACTCCGGTATTCCCAGAGCTCCCAGCTTACAGCCCCCGATTTGGTCGGGCGTAATTCCAAGTGCCTCCGTATTCTTAAACAGAGACATGACCTGTTTGTCATCCAAAGGAATCTTTACCGGATCGATTCCCGTCAAATCCTGAAGCATACGAATCATGGTAGGATCGTCGTGTCCAAGTATATCCAGCTTCAATAGGTTATGATCTATGGAGTGGTAATCGAAATGGGTCGTTACGGTGTCCGTGGTCATATCGTTAGCAGGATGCTGCACAGGCGTGAAAGAGTTGATATCCTCACCCAAAGGCAATACGATAATACCTCCCGGATGCTGACCCGTGCTTCTACGGATTCCTGTACAGCCTACGACGATGCGGTTGATTTCGCAGGTACGCTTTCTCCATCCGCGCTCTTCGAAATAATTCTTCACATAACCGAAGGCGGTCTTATCCGCCAAGGTCCCTATCGTTCCTGCCCTGTATGTCTGCCCCGCTCCGAAGATAACCTCCGTATATTTATGTGCCTTACTCTGGTATTCGCCCGAAAAGTTAAGGTCAATATCCGGCTCCTTGTCTCCCTTAAAACCGAGGAAAGTTTCAAAAGGGATATCGAAGCCGTCCTTCTTAAGCTGCGCGCCGCAGACCGGACATGCCTTATCCGGCATATCACAGCCCGCCCGCCCCGCATAAGCCTTTACCTCTTCGGAATAAAAATCATTATAGTGGCATTCTGAGCAATAATAATGAGGGCTTAATGGATTTACCTCCGTGATGCCCGCCATGGTCGCTACAAAGGAGGAACCTACCGATCCTCTGGAGCCTACCAGATACCCATCCTCCACCGATTTCCAAACGAGCTTTTGGGCAATGATATACATTACCGCGAAGCCGTTGGTTATAATGGAATGAAGTTCCCTCTCCAATCTTTTTTCCACGATATCCGGCAACGTATCCCCGTATATTTCATGTGCCTTATTATAGCAAATATCCGTCAGCGTCTTATCGCTGTCGGGAATGATGGGTGCGCATTTATCCGGCCTTACCGGAGACATGGTTTCCACCATATCTGTTATCAGATTCGTATTGGTAATGACTACCTCCTGCGCTTTATCGCTTCCCAGATATTCGAACTCCTCCAGCATCTCTTCCGTAGTACGAAGGTAGAGCGGAGCCTGATCGTCCGAATCGGAAAACCCCTTTCCCGCCATAATGATACGACGGTATACCTCATCTTCCGGATCGAGGAAATGCACATCGCAGGTCGCTACCACCGGCTTGCCAAACTGCTCTCCAAGCTCCACGATTTTCTTATTGATATCCATAATATCATCCATGGAGTTGATATTCCTTACCTTCTCCGACTCGATCATAAATTTGTTATTGCCAAGAGGCTGTATCTCCAGATAATCATAGAAATTAACAAGCCTTGCAATTTCTGCATCCGCTTTGCCGTCTAACAGCGCCCGGTAAAGTTCTCCCGCTTCGCATGCGCTGCCAAGAATCAATCCTTCCCTATATTTGAGAAGTAAACTCTTTGGGACCCTCGGCCTCTTGCTGTAAAAAGTCAAATGCGATTCTGAAACAAGACGATATAAATTTACCCGCCCCGTATCGTTTTTGGCAAGGATAATCGCATGGTAGGTAGGAAGCTTCTTTACAATATCCGGGCTGGAAGCTCCGAGAGCGTTAACCTTCTTTAACGTATCCGCACCTTCTGCTTTAAGCATCGGAATGAACTTTACAAATATTTCTGCGGTAGCTTCCGCATCATCCACTGCACGATGATGATTCTCGAGGGATATTCCCAGCGTCTTCGCCACCGCGTCCAACGTATGTCTGGCCTGACGCGGCAGAAGTATTCTCGCGATACCTACCGTATCCACATAAGTAAATTCCTTCTCCAAACCCAACCTTCTGGCATTTTCTATAATAAAGCTCATATCGAAATTCGCGTTATGGGCTACCAGCACCGCATCCTCACAGAAACCGAAAAATTGCGGCAAGATTACATCGATCATGGGCGAATCCATAACCATCTCATCGTTGATACCCGTCAGTTTCTCTATTTCGAAGGGAATCGGCACATCTGGATTTACAAAAGCTGAATATCTGTCCGCAATCTGCCCGTCAATTACTTTTACTGCACCAATTTCTATAATTCTGTTATGAACCGGAGAAAAGCCTGTAGTCTCGATATCGAATACCACAAAGGTACTGCCGAAATCCTGCCCCTTATCACCCGTCACGATCTCCTTCAAATCATCTACCAGATAGGCTTCCATTCCGTAAATAACCTTGAAGAAGTCCTGCTTATCGGGATTCTTATCTCCTGCTTCCTTCCGTTTCGCCTTCTCCGCCTTCCACAAATCCTCCCATACGTGATTAGCATCGGGAAAGGACTGCACGACTCCATGGTCGGTAATGGCGATGGCAGGATGTCCCCACTTATAGGCGCGCTTAACAATATCCTTCGCCTCGGAAACGCCGTCCATATCACTCATTTTGGTATGACAATGAAGCTCCACTCTCTTTCTGGCGCTGTTATCCGACCGTGAAGAGGTGAAATCCGGTATTCTCTTTACTCCGCTTATAGAGCCTATGGTCAATTCGTTATCGAACTTATCGATGACAGCCATACCTTTAAGCTTCACGAACGCCCCCGGCCTCATTCCTTCCGTTATTTCCGCCACCTGCTCGTTGCCCGCAAACAGCTTTACCGTCAGCGTATCCGAAAAGTCCGTAATATCATAAAAAAGAATAGTCTTCTCATTCTTTATCTCCCGCTTATCCATATTGATGATTTTGCCGCGGATCGTCACCTCTCCCATTTCACCGATGATGTCCTCTATAGGCATGGCTTCCTCGTCAAAGTCCCTGCCGTACAAGACGTCTGGATTGTCGGAGCGCTTTACCGCCCTCTTGAAGTCACTCTTATCACCGTCTTTTCTTCCGGCGCGGAAACTTCCCCGCATTCCAGACTCGATCGGCTTCGTCACACCGCCGGACTTAGGTTCTGCAGATAAAGTACCCTCTGCTTCCGATTTATTCTGCAAATCCTCGCCAGAAGACGCTCCTCCTACCCTCGCAGCAATATCCGCAACCTGCCTTGCAATCTTCAAGTCATCCTCTTCTTTGTATTTTCCTGCTTTCCCTTCCTTATAGTCTACGGAAATATCCACCTGAAATTCGAATCTCTCATTATATATCTTATCCAAGATACGAAGCAGCTCCTCAGACTTGCTTCTCGCCGGTACAGAATCTTCTATGGTAAGTCTGATTTTATTTTCCGAAGGATATTCAATGTCTGCATTCTTGAAGATATTGTATTCCACCGGACTATATTCTCTAAGTTCCAGCAAAATACTATCCTTATATATATGCATGAACTTCTCCGGGTTATATTGTGCCGACAAATGATATTTTTCATATATCTTTACCGTCATGGAAAAGCTGGGGAAGAGCTGTTTTTTTATCGACTCCTCAGCCTTCATAACGTATTCCTTGTGAATAAGTCTGTCGCTGGAAATATAGATACGCAAAAAATCCTTTCGCTTAGTAGCAGAGATTCTTTCTACCTCCACCTGACCGAACAAATCCTGCAGCTTATCTTCCAATTGTAACGACGGGAATACCTCAAAAAACTTTTTCAACTCTCATCAATCCTATTCTTTATTCCAATTTAACAGTTCTTCCTTTAATACGGAAAGAAGCTGATCCTCCGGTACCTTTTTTACGATTTTACCTTTTTTGATTAACAGCCCTTCCCCGGTACCGCCTGCAATGCCGATATCTGCCTCTCTCGCTTCTCCGGGACCGTTTACCGCACAGCCCATCACGGCTACCTTGATGTCTAACGGAATATCCTGAACCATCTGTTCCACCTCATTGGCAAGCTGAATCAAATCAATTTTTGTTCTGCCGCAGGTAGGGCAGGAAACTACCTCTATCCCACCTTTTCTTAATCCCAGCGTGCGCAGAATCAACTTCGCCGATTTGATTTCCTCCACCGGATCACCGGTCAGGGACACCCTGATCGTATCGCCAATCCCCTGATATAAAATGATGCCAAGTCCCACCCCCGATTTGATATTTCCTCCCAAGAGCGTCCCCGACTCTGTAATTCCTACATGAAGCGGGTAATTGGTCTCCTTAGCCAATATCTCATGGGCCTTTACACACATGAGTACATCGGAGGATTTGATACTGATCACCAGATTGTCATAGCCCAGCTCCTCTATCATCTTCACCTTATCCAGCGCGCTTTCCACAATTCCCTGTGCGGTGACACCGCCGTATTTTTCAATCAGCTCCTTTTCCAAAGAGCCGCTGTTTACACCCACGCGAATAGGAATATGCCTCTCCTTCGCCACCGTTACGACAGCGGCTACATTTTCCTTTTTCCCGATATTTCCCGGATTGATTCTTATCTTATCCGCACCGCTTTCCATCGCCGCAACCGCCATCCGGTAATCGAAATGGATATCTGCCACCAAAGGTATTGATATTTGCTTTTTAATTTCTTTTATAGCAAGTGCCGCCTCCATAGTAGGCACCGTGCATCGAATGATTTCGCAGCCCGCTTGCTCCAGCCCGTGTATCTGCGCAACTGTGGCTTCCACATCCTCTGTCCTCGTATTTGTCATGGACTGGATCAGAATGGGATTCCCACCGCCAATCACCTTATTTCCTATATGTACAACCTTCGTATTATCTCTATACATGAATACCTCCCTGTCGGAGTTCTCCGACAAATTGTACCATTCATTGACAAGGTCGGGTGTGACCTTGCCAATCTATGGTATGATAACTTGAAGTCTATCATACCCCTATTTTAGTGTCAAGGTGCGGGAAATTTCAAGTAAAAAGTTCTGCTTCTTTCCTCCTTTGTGTCAAGCTCGGTGCAAATAAGAGTCAGCTCGTATTCCTTCCCGCCTTTAAAGCTGTCTGCCGGTACTTCTAATTTCATATCTCCCGAGGGACTGTATACAGTATCGTACCGAATGATTAACTTCTGTCCCTTTTCGTTCCGGATGACTACAGGGAACACCTCATCCTTTTCAGAAGCCATACAAGGCGCCGCCAGATGGAAGGATGCCATTGCAATACAAAAAATCACCATGAGTCCTCTGTGCTTTTTTGTGGAAAGATAAACAGCTTTTATCTGCCTTACTTTTTTGCAGGGCCCCGCACTCCTGCTTCCAAGTGCCGCTTTTATAATGCAAAGAGTGACGATAACCCCTGCTGTAACTACCACTTTCCATTCATTGCCGATAAGTCTCTCTTCTCCATATCTTCTGTATAACTCCCACATCTTCAAAAATATGACTCCTGCGATAAACAATAGCAGATAATAAATAACTCCTGCCGCTGCATACATACATTTCCGCCTCTTATCTGCTCCATTCTGCTTTTTTAACGCTTCCTCCATTTGGGCAATGCTCTGATAACGTTTCTCCCTTTCCTTCTCCGTTGCCTTCCTAATTACTTTTTCCAGTCCGGGAGACAGCGCTGCATTGTAAAATCGAAGGGGCTGTATCAGAAAGGGCGGCAGAGAAGGATCGCTTCCCGTAAGCATATAGTGAAGAGTTGCTCCCAGACCATAGATGTCACTCCTTTCATCCACAGCTAACCCTGCACTTCTGCCAAACTGCTCCGGTGCCGCATAGCCGTAGGTACCCGCGCATATCAGTTCCTGCCCTTCCTCATATTTAAAATATGCGCTGCCAAAATCGATGAGCTTTGCTTCTCCTCTCTCGTTTATCATCACATTAGAAGGTTTCATATCCCGGTAGATTACCGGTTCACCTCGCCCATGCAAATAATGGAGAACCTGCGCAAGCTGACCTGCCCACAAGAGTGCCTGTTTTTGACAGATAGGTCCAAATTTCTTCACATAGCTTTCAAGGGTCACCCCTTCTATGTATTCCATGACAAGATATTTTTTCTCTCCCGCCACTATATAATCCAGAATATCAGGAAGCGCCTGGTGTTTCAATTTCTTGAGCAGTTCAATTTCTTTTCTTGCATATTTGCCACCGTGAAACTCCTTCACTGCCACGGTGCGTCCTAAGCGTTCATCCTGTGCCTTATATACAGTTCCGCTTCCCCCTTTTCCGATTTCTCTTTCTATACGATATTTTTCTATCTGACACTTTTCTACTTGTAATCCTTCCATCTGGGATTCTTCCATCTGATATTTTTCTTCCGGTATTTCCTCCAAATTTCCTAACTCATTTTCCACGGCAATATCCTCCTTTACCCTGTTTTGATAACTATGGCAGAAATATTATCCTTCTCCCCCCGCCTTCTGGAATAATCAGCAATTTCTTTTATTCTGCGTCCAATTTGTTCTTTTGAGGTCAGATGGAACGGGAGCAACGTCTCTGTCAGCTTTTCCTCTGAGATTACATGCCGGAAACCATCAGAGCAGAGCAAGAAGGTGTTTTTTTTCTTTATTCTTCCTATATGGCTGTCCGGTTCCTTCCACACGAAGCTTCCAATACATTTAGTCAAAATATGTTCATCTGCCGAGTGATCTCTGGTCAGGCGTTCTAAAACTCCTTGGGAACTCATTCTTCCGGCTTTGCTTATTTTAATCATTTTACTTTTCAGGGAAATACGGTAAGCTCTTGTATCTCCGCTGTGCCAGAGCAAATAATGTTTTTTGTAAAAAATCATCATGGTGATCGTTGTTCCAAATTGTATCTGCTCCTGGGATGCAAATTTTCTCATTTCTTCGTTACAAGCATATAGGCTTCGTATTCCTGCCCGCTTTATTTTTTTCATCCCTTTGTTTCGCGCCATCATAGGGAGTGCTTCTGCGTAAAACCATTCGGTCATTCGCTCTGCCACAAAGCCGCTGGCCTGCTCTCCCTTCCATAATCCGCCAATACCGTCGCATATGAGGGCAAATACTGCGCGATTGCCTTTTATGTACACTTCCTGAAGGGATAGGGAGTCTTCGTTTGAGGGACGGAGGCCGGTGTTCCAGTATAGCTCGGTGAGGTAGTACATTTTACTCCTTTCCATTTGACAATTGAACTTTCCATGGTGGATTTGTTTTTCTCCTGCGCTTACGGCTGTATATTTAAAGAAAACCTTAAAGGTAATCATATAAGCCGCTCAACTAAAAGGAGGCATAACAAACAAACCACGGAACATTACCGCGAGGTTACGCAAGGACACATAAAATTAATGAAAGTTACGGGATTCGCAAATGTATATGACAATAGGGAATGATGTTAGAGTACATCTGAAAATACAGATAAGTTAACAGCAAGAAACATCCATGTGCCGCCGGGTTGTGAAATGATAAGTGAAACTTGCGGAGCTTACATTTAGGATAATAATCTACAGAAACGGTAGGATTGCAAGAGACTTTGGCTCAGACCCTCACATAAGATAATTCATTTTGATTTTTGAAGGCCGAACACAACCTTCGACATGATTTATTATATAAGACTTTAAACGAAGAGACAAGTATGCAATATTCACAAACTTTTTTATAACACTTTTTGATATTCTTAAAGAAACCTCAGAAACCCAGGGAAAACGCTGCAAGGATGCAGCGTTTGGGCAGCAAAGTACATTCATGTACTATGCTGCCGGCCCGGTTATCTCCACAACACTTATGATTTCCTTTAGAAAATGCAACTGCGAAAACCGTTTCTTCTGCCCAACCGCTACGAAAACAATTTCGAAATATCATTAAACAGCACAAATACCATAAGTATCATAAGCGCGGCCATCCCCGCCAAATGTACTATTCCTTCTTTTTCCGGCGGAACGGGCTTCCCTCTGATCGCTTCTATTAAAAGGAATACCAGTCTTCCCCCATCCAGCGCCGGGAAAGGAAGAAGGTTCAGGATACCTAAGTTAACGGAAAGAAGAATCGCAATATTCATCATGGAAAATACGACAGAACTGATTCCGTAAGGCTTTACCTCTTCATAGGTTTCTCCTACTATCTGCGCTATTCCCACAGGACCTGCCATATCATCCTTTGTTACCTGCCCTGTAAAAAGCATTCCCAAACTCTTAAATGTAGCTCTTACCCAATATTCCAACTCGTAATAGCTGTATTGGAACACTTGCAGGGCATTGCATTTAAAATATTCTCCCGCTCCCGTTAAGCCGATGTAATAACGGCCTGCTGAGCTGTCGTAAATGGGGGTAAGAGTAACGCTGTATTTCTCTCCGTCACGTACAAAATCGATGTTTAAATCCTCGCCATGATTCAGCGCGGAAATGAGATTTACCTGCCTGTATAAATGAATTTTTTCTCCGTTTATCTTTGTGATCAGATCTCCGGCTTCCATCCCCGCCGTCTGAGCGGCTCCGCCCGGAGTTATCTCTTGGATTACCGGTCTGTCCGAGCCGGTGAATGCTACAATGATAAGCGCCAAAAGAAAAGCCAAAAGAAAATTGAACAGCGGTCCCGCGACAACCGAAGAAATTCTGGCCCAAACGCTTGCCGATAAGAAAGAACCTTCATCCTTTTCTCCGTCCTCTGACTTCAATCCATCTTCACCGTCGAATATACACGCTCCTCCGATCGGGAAAATCTTAAGACTGTAAACTGTCTCTCCCCTTTTAAAGTGAAACAACGTCGGCCCCATACCGATTGCAAATTCCACCACTCTGATTCCGTTCTTTTTCGCCAGCAAAAAATGACCCAGTTCATGGGATATTACGATGATACCAAAAATAATTAGAAATAAAATTATCGTTATTGTCAATTTACCACCTGCTTTATATATTCATAAGTTTCTGCTTCTGCTTGAAGTATCTCTTCCACCTTGGGATTCTCGATGGGCTTATGTCTTTCCATGGAAGCTGCTATCAGCTCAGGGATTTGCATGAACCCTATTTTCCGATCCAGAAACAAGCTGACAGCTTTTTCGTTCGCCGCATTGTATACAGTAGGCATGCTGCCGCCGCGATTCGCTGCGTCGAATGCCAGCTTCAGACCTTGGAAGGTTTCCAAATCCGGCTTTTCGAAGGTAAGCTGCTTTAAGTCGAAAAAATTTACCCTTTTTCCGTCCATAGGACGTCTATCCGGATAAAAAAGCGCATAGGCAATCGGAAGCTTCATATCCGGTGTGCCCAGCTGAGCAATTACTGCACCGTCGGCATATTCCACCATCGAATGAATGATGCTCTGAGGATGAACTACCACTTCGATCTGCGAAAGCTCAGCGCCGAAGAGCCACTTGGCTTCTATCACTTCCAAGCCCTTGTTTACCATAGTTGCAGAATCGATGGTGATTTTTCTTCCCATCGCCCAGTTGGGATGTTTCAAGGCATCCTCCACCTTCATATCCCATAGCTGCCCCTTCGTCTTTCCTCGAAACGGACCGCCGGAGGCCGTTAACAATATTTTACTCATGCGTCTTTTATTTTCGCCGTTCATGGATTGGAAAATTGCGCTGTGTTCGCTGTCTACCGGAAGAATATCTACATGATGCTCTGCAGCTAACGGCATAATAATGTGCCCTGCCGTTACCAGCGTCTCCTTGTTAGCCAATGCGATGGTCTTTCCATTTTCTATCGCAGCTATGGTCGGCCTAATACCAATCATTCCCACAATCGCTGTAACCAATACATCCGATTCCTCCATGACGGCTATCTGGAGAAGCCCCTCCATGCCGCTAAGCACTTTTACCGGAGTATCCGCTACCCTTATCTTCAATTCCTCACAGGCTGTCTCGCTCCACATCGCAGCTATGGTCGGGGAAAATTCCCGAATCTGCTTTTCCATCAATTCCACGTTACTGCCGGCGGCTAAAGCCACTACCTGTAAATCATCATTGCTTCTTACGATTTCCAGGGTCTGCGTTCCGATGGAACCCGTGGACCCTAAAATTGCTATCTTCTTCATATCGTTAACCATGCCTCTTTTTTATCATACTAAATACATGTGAAAAATTTATGTTCTCCTGCCTTCTAAATCTGCTTTATCAAGAGCACCGCCAAAGCATATATAATCGGCGCGGTAAAGATAACACTGTCGAAGCGGTCCATGATTCCTCCATGTCCCGGAATCAGGCGTCCGTAGTCCTTGATCTCATGATTTCTCTTGATTGCAGAAGCTGCCAGATCTCCTATTTGGGATATTACCGCCCCCATCATGCTGATAATTACGAATATCCAAGTGATTTCCTGCCCTTCCACTACTTTTTCCACAACGAAATACCCATACAAGCCTCCCACCAACCCGGAGCCAAGTATTCCTCCCACAGCGCCCTCTACCGATTTCTTCGGGCTTAGTTTCGGTGCCAGTTTATGCTTTCCGAAAAGCATTCCGCTCACATAAGCGCAAGTATCACAGATCCACGAGCCCACAAAAATCATCCATACGATGTACACGCCATTAGGAAGCTCCCTCGTCAAATAAATAAAAGAGAACATTACCGGCGCGTATACGAAACTAAAAAACGCAGACATAATTTCCCCCGCCTGATACTTCGGAAAAGAAAATACGTATACAAACATATATGCCACAAGCACGAATAAAATACAAAGGAGCTGGAATACCGCCTCCTTCGCAAATACTACTGTCCCGTAATAGCATACGATCCCGGCATATCCTATCACGAGAGGAGCATTGATCCTCTGCCCCTCCTCGCATATCTTACAAGCTCTGCATAATTCATAATAGGCAACAAGAGATATGAATAAAAGAATGGCGGCTAACAGATAACTTCCCTGCAAAAGAGTGATGAGCGCAATAATAACGAGCACTGCACTGCTGAACAAACGTGTCATAAACATACATCATTCCTCCTTAAGCAAGCCATATCGTCTGTCTCTCATAGTATATGCTTCGACGGCTTTTACCAATTCTTCTTTTGTGAAATCCGGCCAGGGAACAGGCGTAAAGTAAAGCTCCGTATAAGCCAGCTGCCATAGCAGAAAGTTGGAAATCCTCTGCTCGTTGCAGGTGCGGATCAATAAATCCGGCTCAGGAAGCTCTTTCGTATCCAGTGCGGCATTTATTGTTTCTTCCTCAATGTCCTGCGCCTTAAGCGCTCCGCTTTGTACCCCGCGTGCGATTTCTCTTACCGCCCGCAGTATCTCATCCCTGCCGCCGTAATTGAGTGCTATTTGGAAATGCAAGCCGTCATTATCCTTCGTTGCATGCTCCAACTCGTCGATTCTTTTTCGGATATCTTCGTCCAGTCTCGACTTATCGCCCAGAATCCTGACGCACATTCTATTTTTCTCTGCGGTCTTTAAGCAGGTCTTCAAATAGTTGCGCAGAAGCTTCATCAGGGCGTCTACCTCATCTTTAGGCCGGTTCCAGTTCTCTGTGGAAAAGGCATAAACAGTAAGGTATTGTATTCCCATCTTATATGCCTCCTCGCAAATGATCTCCACTGCCTTCGCGCCCTGAATATGCCCGCAATTTCTAGGCATTCCCTTACTCTTCGCCCAGCGTCCGTTTCCATCCAGAATTATCGCTACATGTTTTGGAATTTTCAAATCCGTCTGATTCTTGTTCTCCTGCATTTCCTGCTCCCATTTCTTTTCGTGATACTGACAAAAGGGACAATACGATTTCTATCGACTGTCCCTCTTTATTTTCTGTAATTGAAAAGTGCCCCTATTACAGAAAATGGATGCGCAGCTATGCGCGCGGAACAAAAGCTGTGCTGTCGAAGTACTTTGACTGTGAAAGCGCGCGAAGCACACTTTTGTTCTATTATTATACTTTAAGGATTTCCTTGGACTTTTCATCGACCAGCTTATCGATATCCTTAATGAATTTATCCGTCATCTTCTGCAGTTCATCCTCAAGCTGTTTTACCTCATCCTCCGAAACATCGCCCTTTGCTAACTTCTTGAAGGCTTCGTTCCCGTCTCTTCTGATATTGCGGATTGCGACCTTGCCGTCCTCACCCTTTTTCTTAACATCCTTCACCAGCTCTTTTCTGCGTTCCTCCGTAAGCTCGGGAAAAACGAGACGAATGCTTATGCCGTCATTGCTCGGCGTGATCCCTACATCGGAAGCCATAATCGCCTTCTCGATATTTTTAATAAGGGATTTTTCCCATGGAGCGATCTGAATAATTCTCGGTTCAGGAACCGTAACGTTACCCACCTGCTGAATCGGAGTAGGTGTTCCGTAATAGTCTACCCTGATTTTATCTAACACATGGGGATTTGCACGTCCTGCGCGAATGGAAGCATAGTCCGCTTCCAAAAATTCGAATGCTTTTTTCATTTTTGCATCATAAATTTGTAATTTCTCGTTCATATGTCAACCTCCGTAAATGATTCTGTCTTTTCTGTTATCTCTATTATTTCTATCTATACCGTTACTTTTGTTCCGTTAAAATTTCCCTTCACAGTATTTACAATACTGTTTTCCTCATTCAGACCAAACACCCACATAGGCATCTTATTATCTCTCGCTAAAATAGAGGCAGTCATATCCACCACCTGAAGGTTCTTGGCGATTACCTCGTCGATAGTCACTTCCCCATACTTTTTCGCATCCGGATTCTTCCTCGGATCGTCATTATAAACGCCGTCCACCGCCTTTGCGAGCAGAATGACTTCGGCCTCCACCTCTACCGCGCGAAGAACCACTCCCGTATCCGTAGAGAAATAAGGATGACCCGTTCCTCCTGCAAAAAACACTACTTTTCCTTGTGAAAAATATTTATCGGCCCTGTCCTTCGAGAAAAGCTTCGTAAAGGAACTACATTCAAAGGGAGTAAGTATCTCCGTCTTCATTCCAGCAGAACGGAAAATCTCGGAGGTATATATACAGTTCATCACCGTAGCCAGCATACCTATCTGGTCCGCCTTTGTACGGTCGATATTTTCGCTGGAACGTCCCCTCCAGAAGTTACCTCCTCCGATTACGATTCCGACCTGAATACCGTCCTCTACAAGCTGCTTCACCTGCAACGCCACTTTTCTGACCGTCTCTTCATCAAACCCCGTTTTCTTATCGCCGGCAAGAGCTTCACCGCTGAGCTTTAATAAAATTTTTTTCATATTATTTTTTCCCTTTATTGAATTCTTCGAAGAAGTTCACCGGACTTATATCGGAATAGCACTGCGAACACATACCCTCGATAACCGCTCCGTTGTTGATCTGCACCGACTTCGAACGGATATTGCCCATGACAATCGCTGAAGAATCCAAAAGCACGGGACCGTGCACATCGATGTCTCCTTTTACTGCTCCAGCGATTACCGCGCTGGTCGCAAAAATATTACCTATAACGACAGAGCTGTTTCCTATCTTGACGCTTCCCTGACTGTTAATCTCCCCCGTCACCTTGGCATTTTCAGCATAAACTTCCGAAGCCCTGGAATCACCTTGTATACATCCAGTAACGTTCAGCTTTCCGAGCACCTCTATGTTACCGATGACCGTTCCGACCAAGTCCATGGAACCCTCCGAAGAAATGTCACCTCTTACCGTCATCCCTGCGGTTATTATAGCTACTTCATCCGACACTTTTCTCTCTGTCGTGTCCGGCTCTGGCGTATGATAATTTACCGTATCCGGCTTTGGTTGGATATCCGACGATTCGTTTAAATCCGTCATGCCAAACTGCCCTTTCGAATTCTCCGCTCCAGTCTGTGTATTCACAATTTCCGGCTTGACAGGCTCATCGGAAGCCTTTCCATCCGCCGGCATCAGCTCGTTCACAGCCTGCGATAAATCATCTTTTAAATCCGTAAAAAAACCCATACCATTCTCCTCCATCTGTTCCGGATACTTCTTTCGTCATTGCTTTACACAATTCTAATATATTGTATCACATCTATTCTTTAGTGGAAAGAGAGAAAATGAAAAAAGAATGCCTAAGTATGCGGAAGTCTCATAATCATCTCCGTGCCTTCTCCCTGCACGCTGTCGATATCCAATCTTCCCCCTATTTTCTCAAGTCCGCCCACTACGGCATCAAGCCCTACTCCTCTGCCGGAATATTCCGTTACCTTCTCCTTTGTGGTAAAGCCCGGACAGGTGAGGAACCGGTAGATTTCCTTGTCCGTATATTCGGTAATATCCTTGCACACAAGACCCTTTCGGCTGGCCTTATCGAATACTATCCTTTTATCGATACCCCTTCCGTCGTCCCTCACACAAATAGAGAGAATGCCGCCATTTAACTTTGCCTCTATAGAAATCCTTCCTTTTTTTGCCTTCCCCGCCTGCAAACGCTCGTCCCGGCTTTCAATCCCATGATCAGCAGCATTGCGCACCAGATGAATCAGAGAATTGGAGATGCACACGATCGTTTTCCTATCCACCTCCAGATTCTCACCCGAAACGGTCAGCTCTATCTCCTTGTCCAGCTTTCTGGAAACGTCGTAAACGATTCGATCCATTCTGCGGAAGGTTCCTGCAAGGGAGGTCTTTCTCATCTGGATTACCGTATCCTCCAGCTCATCCGTTATTTTTAAGAGCTTTTCTTTCATTTCCTGCCAATCCGATTCCTCCGGCGTATTTTTCTCGGCCTCCAGCAGACTTTCCACAAGCCTTGTCAGCCTATCCAGTTTTCCTTCGCTGACACCTATGATAGTTTCTTCCTTTTCTACGCTGTTTCTGATTACATAATCTCCCGGACCTGGCTCCACTCCCAGATCGATGATAGAAGGCAGTTTATCTGTGCGTTCTTCGGCGGGAGCTATATAGAACTGGCTGGGTTCCACATACACGTTTTCAGGAGGAAGCTCCCCTCCCGCTTTCCGTATTTTCGCCTTCCATTTCATCAAAAACATATCGATGCATTTTATGATTTCTTCCGGATCTCCATCCGGATTTCTCACTTCCTTTATTTTTATCAGTTCTTCTTCGATGAAATCTGATACCATAAAGATGTATTCTGTCAGCTCCTTTGCTGCTATCTCCTCTGAATAGGCCTCCCTTAAGTAATAGAAAATATCCTCCAGTTTGTGCGCCGCAGCCGCTATATTGTCGTACATCATAATGCCGGAAGTTCCTTTTATCGTATGCATGATCCTGAAAATCTCCTGAACGCTCTCTTCATCCAGAAATTCTTCGTTCTTTTCCAGAAGGACTATCGTCTCCATCTGTTCCAGCAATTGAAAACTTTCATATAAATACATATCGAGCATTCCGTCGGAACCATAGCTTCCTTCCATCGTCTTCCTCCTCTAGTAAGAATGTTCTATGTAATAAGGCCTATTTTCTTCAAAAGAAGCTCAAATTTCTCCGTGTCGACAGGCTTTCCGGAATAAGCGGTGCAGTTCATGTCAAAGGCCTTCTTTACGTTTTTTTCTTCATTTAACGCTGTGGTCATGATGATCTTCACAGCGCTGTCTCCCTTTATCCCTTTCTCATTTTCAATTTCCCTTATTTTACAAAGAGCCTGATAACCGTCCATTTCCGGCATCATAACATCCAGACAAATAAGCTGATAGGGGTCTCCTTCGGAAAGACCCATTTGAAAGGCCTCCAATGCCTCTATTCCGTTTACCGTGATGTCACAGTCTCCGTAACGGCTCAAATATTTGTACATAAACTTTCTGCTGGCAAAATCGTCTTCCACTAATAGTATCTTCATTATTTCCCCCTCTTCTACTCCAACAGGCTATAAATCTTGTGGGCTATATCGCATAAAGGCAATTGGTATCTCACCGCACCAATATCATAGGCTACTCTGGGCATCCCGTATACCACGCTGGTAGCCTCGTCCTGTCCTATGGTGACGGCTCCGCAGTTTTTCATTTCCTTCATTCCCTTGGCCCCGTCACCTCCCATGCCTGTCAGTATGACACCGATGGAATCTGCCCCCGCCGTCTTCGCTACCGAATCGAACAGCACGTCTACCGAAGGACAGTGTCCACTGACTTTTGGCTCCTTTTTACATTCCACACAGTATTCTGAGCCGGATTTCACAAGGCGCATCTGATAGCCGCCCGGAGCAATAAGCACCTGTCCCCTTTTCACCGCGTCTCCATCCTTAGCCTCTTTTACCTCCACCACGCACTGATTGTTCATTCTGGCTGCATACATCTCCGTAAAGCCCGCAGGCATATGCTGGACAATAACCACTCCCGGAACATCGTTATGAAATTGCTTGATAACATCATAAATAGCCTCAGTCCCTCCGGTGGACGCTCCAATAGCTATGATACAGTTTCTATTGCTCAGCCCGTCCCGTCTAATCGGCCTGCCCGCTTCTGCGCGGTGCAATTTTCTCACATCCACGGAAGCGGCGATTTTTATTTTTGCAATCAGCTCCTGCCTTATAAACTCATTGACAGTAGTTCTCGACATGTTCACCGGTTTGTGTGCAAAATCCACCGCTCCGGCTTCCATTGCATCGAATACTTTATCGTCCATGCCGCTCAGCATGATTACCGGCATTGGATACTGAGGCATTAACTTTCGAAGAAATTCAATCCCGTTCATCTTGGGCATTTCGATATCAAGAGTCATAACATCCGGCTTGCACTGAGGGATAAGGTCCTTAGCCTCAAAAGGATCTCCCGCCACGCCCACTACATCTATATTCGGATCTTCATTCAGTCCTTGTACCAAAAGATTCCGAAACACAACGGAATCCTCGACAATCAATACTTTTATCTGACGCATATCCTATCCTTCCTTCTGCCTGAAAATATGTGGTGCCGCCGCTTAATTGTGACGCAGCTGCTTATGTATCCTCATAAATATGTCCACAATATCGGGGTCGAAATAGACCCCCTTGCATTCTTCAATAATCTGAAGACTTTCCTCCATCGTATATGCAATTTTATAACACCGTTCACCGGTCAGCGTGTCAAAAATATCTATGAGAGAAACAATTCTTGCACAAAGGGGGATATCCTTTCCCTTAAGGCCTTCGGGATAACCAGTGCCATCCCATTTTTCATGATGATACTTTGCTATATTGATCGCCATCGGAAGGAAATCATTCTTCTCAGCATTCTCATGAATTTCCTCCAATATATGAGCGCCTATTTCTGCATGCTGCTTGATAATCTTACGCTCCTCATGATTGAGCTGTCCGGGTTTTAAGAGCACCTCGTCGGGGATTTGTATCTTTCCGATGTCGTGCAGCATCGCAGCAACACCTATCTTTTCGATGAACCCCGCTGTGATTTCCCTCTCGAAAAGGGGGCTGAACTGGAGACTCTGCGCTAAAATCCGGCTGTTATACCTGACGTTCTCCAAATGGTTGGTTATGGAATTATCTCTTCCCTCCGTAACTTTGGCGAGAGCATACAATATATTCCTTTGCTCCGATTCTATCCGCTTCATCTGCTCGTTCACCAGACAATTCAACTTATAATTATAGGCTTTCATTTCCTCCTGAAGCTTGTACATCTTCAGGTGATTCTCAATCCGCATGGTAACCTCTAATGGTTCAAAAGGTTTTACGATAAAATCTACCGCCCCTGCCTTAAAGCCTCTGATTTTGCTTTCACTGGAATCCATCGCCGAAATAAATATAACCGGAATATCTCTGGTCTTCTTATTTCTCTTCAATATCTCGCACACTTCGTAGCCGCTCATCTCCGGCATAGCAATATCCATCAGAATCACCTGAGGAGAGGATGATCTGACAATTTGCAGCGCTTCCTTCCCGTTAGCGGCCAAAAGCGGCTCATAGCCCATGTTCTTTATAATCTTTTCCAGAAAAAGGATGTTCATCTTTAAATCGTCAACTACGAGTATCTGTGCATTTTCCTGATTCTTCATTTCAACATCCATAATGCATCTCTCCGGTTTTCTCCAAAATCAGCCGTTCCAATTCTTCATAAAGCAGCATGCTCTTATCATGGTCTTCCCTTCTGACTGCCATTTCCAGCTTAAGCGCGGCCCTTTTTACATCCGTATCTGCCTTTTTAAGCAGCTTGGACAGTTCTCCCGCCCAGAATTCCGCTTTTTCCCACGCCCCCAGTTCAATACAGAGCACTAATTTTTCCATTCGCCCGGCCAGCTCATTTTTATTTTCCTCCGAACCGAAATGATAGCATTCTTCGGCTTGTTTATATTGTGCATCTTCACTGTACTGTCCGAGAAATTGCTTGATCTCCTTTTTATATTCCGCCCTGCAGTCTGTCATCTCCGCCGTATGGAGACGTATCGAGAAGGAGAAATTGCTGCCTCTCCCTTTCTCGCTCTGCAAATATATCTTGCCGTTCATAAGCTCCACCAATTCCTTGCTAATGGTAAGTCCAAGCCCCGTTCCTCCGTATCTTCTCGTTATAGACGTGTCCACCTGAGAGAAGCTCTGGAACAGGCAATCCTGTTCCTCCTTTGAAATGCCTATTCCAGAATCCAATACCATAAAAAACAGCTCTATTTCATCGCTGAACCTAAGCGTTACAGCAACCTCAATACGAACAAAGCCTGCAGAGGTGAACTTCACCGCATTAGACAGCAGATTGTTCAATATCTGTGTCAGGCGAAGCTCGTCGCCAATCAGTACTTGCGGAACGCTTTCGTCCACGTTCACAGTCAGCTTAAGCCCCTTTTCATTTATGGTCGCAAGATTCGCGGACACAATATCTTCCAGCAGCTCCCGCAAATCGAATTTACGATTTTCCAGTTCGAACTTGCCCGACTGCAATTTTGAAAAGTCTAAGATGTTGTTGATGATCGAGGACATATTGTTGCAGCAATGCTCTATGATATCCAAGGTTCGCCTTTGCTGCGTTGTAAGATATGTATCCTTTAGATTTTCCACATGTCCCCTGATTCCATTTACCGGAGTCCGCAGCTCATGGGTAACATTGGCGACAAATTCGTTCTTAACCTCCATCGCCCGGGAAGCAACCTCCTTGATACGGGATACCTCGTTAGCCATCTCCCGATTGAGTTCCATATTCAAAGCAAATAAGAAATATCTGTCGTTTTCATTGTCGTATTCTATATGGAGCTTTGCGCTAAAGCAGGTGCCGTTGCCCCGATAAAATGCCGACTCCTTCCGGTTCTTCAGGTATTCCATCACCGTTACAACATCGCTCCCGCCTTCGAATTCTTTCCGCAGCACCTCAGCGATATTGATGCCGCATAACTCCTCTCCATATCTCAGTTCTTCCCCGGCGGCCTTGTTATACTTCAAAATATTTCCACCACAGCCGAAAACTATAATGATTTCCAGCGCTTCCTGCATGAAAATTTCCATCACACTCTTTTGTTCCATATATATCGCCCTCGCCCATATTTACTGTTACTATTTTACCAAACAAGTTATCAAAAAAACAGCCCTTCTTTCGAAAAGCTGTCTTTTTCATATTAATATAGCAGATTAATATATTTAATTTGTTTAATTAGCGCGCGCCCTTATCGTAAGGAATGCCAGAGGCTCTCGGAGCCTGTGAATTTCTCGAAGTAAAAATGAGCACTACGAGAGTCGCGATATAAGGTATCATCTTATAGAGATAGCTGGGTATGCCCAGTCCTTCCAAAAACGGGATTCCGGAATAAGCTGCTGCTATCGCCTTCATCAGGCCGAAGAACAAAGAGGCCCACAGAATCTTCACCGGCTTCCACTGCCCGAATATGAGTACCGCCAAAGCTAAGAACCCATAACCAGACACCGTAGCGTTAAAGTTCGTGGAAGTAGGTACTACGAATACCAGTCCCCCCAGTCCGCCCAGCGCTCCCGATAAGACAACGCCGGCATACTGCATTCTGTACACGTTGATTCCCGCCGCATCCGCCGCCTGAGGATGTTCACCGCAAGCACGAAGCCTGAGCCCAAACCTCGTCTTATACAGAACAAGAGCCGATATGCCGAGCACTGCGAATCCCAAATAAGTGGTAATATATGTGTTCTTAAAAAGCAAATCACCGATTACCGGAATATCTCCGAGAAGAGGCACCTTTGCAACACGGAAAGTATTGGTGAACTGAACCTGCTGTACGCCCTGAATAACTCTGGCTACGAAAATGGCGAAGGCCGGTGCAAAAAGGTTAAGGGCGGTACCGCTGATAGTCTGATCCGCCTTCATGTTGATTGCGGCATACGCGTGGAATAATGCGAATATCCCTCCCGTCACCATGGAAACGGCAACGGCAATCAATAGCTGCCCCTGACCGCTCATACTGCCTCCCGTCAAATTCAGAAAAAGAATACCGGTAAATGC
Organism: Bacillota bacterium; assembly: GCA_023408815.1. Lineage (GTDB taxonomy): Bacteria > Bacillota > Clostridia > Lachnospirales > Lachnospiraceae > Kineothrix. Next base: position 111,910 of record JAEYJO010000057.1, read on the forward strand.
GCCCATGGTCATAATTCCTTCCAAAGCGATGTTGACAACGCCGCTTCGCTCGGAAAACATACCGCCCAGAGCCACTATCAAAAGAGGGATCATAAAGAACATCGTCTGCTGGAAAATAAAATATACTACACTCATTCTCCCTTACCTCCCTTCCTCTCACTCTTCGCCTGCCTGCGGCGCGCAGTCTTTGCCATGAAGGATTTGACAATCAGTGCAAAAGCGCTGAAATAAATGATAACGGCTACGATAATGTCGATAATCTCTGTAGAAAATTCATATAACTGTAAGTAAAAGCCTCCCGCCGTCAAATAAGCGATGAAGATTCCTGCAAATAAAACGCCGATAGGATGGCTGAGCCCCAGCAGGGCTACGGAAATTCCGGTAAAACCCTCTGATGCCAGCACATCCACGATTTCGATATGTTTGCCAGTACCTGCCAAATAAAGAAGACCTCCCGCAAGTCCTGAAATCATGCCCGCTATCATCATAGAAAAAACGATGCTCTTCTTTTCATCGATGCCCGCATAACGGCTCGCTTCCCTGTTAAATCCTACTGCACGCAATTCGAAGCCAAAAGCAGTTTTATTTAATACGAGATAAATAATTAATACCACCAAAACAGCGATTAAGATACCCCCATTTACGCTGGAACCGGGAAATAATTTATCCATTCCCATCTTAGGTATCTGGGCGCTTACTGCCACATTCTTTGATTCGTTCCGCATGCTGTTGAATAACACCTTATCCGCCTTCACACTCCAGTTCACCGCATACATGCCGATATAGTTCATCATGATGGAAGAAATCACTTCATTTACATTGAAAAATGCCTTTAACAAACCGGGAACAATACCCCATACAGCACCGCACACCGCACTGACCAACACCGCCACGATCCAGTGCACGGAGCCCAAAGAAGTGAATACAATGCCTACATACACCGCTCCGAATGCGCCTACAATAAACTGTCCCGGCGTTCCGATATTGAAAAGACCAGTCTTAAACGCAAACCCCACAGATAACCCGGTAAGAATAATCGGCGTAGCATAATAAAACACCTGTCCCACACCCTTAAGCCCATGAGTAAAAGCTCCCGTCAGAATGGTCAAAAAACCCGGAACCGCCTGAGAAGCATTACAAAACAGCAATACCACAAACCCGAACAGAAGTCCGATGACGATTGCAAATACCGAAGATACCGGTCCGGTCAGATTTATATTTCTCTTCTTTTTCATTGCAAACCTGCCTCCTCTTCTTTTACCTGCCTTTTAGAACCCGCCATGTAAAGTCCTAATTCCTGCACCGTAATTTCCTTCGGGTCCAGTTCCGCCACAATGCTTCCTTCAAATATGACGAGAATTCTATCACTCAAGTTCATAACCTCATCAAGTTCCAACGAAACTAATAAAATGCCTGCTCCCTCATCTCTCTGCTTGATGAGCTGCTTGTGGATATATTCGATCGCTCCCACGTCCAGACCTCTTGTTGGCTGGACTGCCAAGAGCAAATCAGGACCTCGTCCGATTTCTCTGGCTACGATGGCCTTCTGCTGATTGCCTCCCGACATGCTCCTAACGATAGTTGCCGTTCCTTCTCCGCTTCGGATATCGTACTGTTCAATCAGCTTATCTGCATATTCATATATTTTCTCGTTCTTAAGAAAACCGGCCGTTTGAAATTCCGGCTGAAAATATTGCTGTAAAATAAGGTTATAAGCCAGATTATAATCGAGGACCAAGCCGTGTTTATGTCTGTCTTCAGGAATATGAGAAAGGCCGTGGGTGTTTTTATAGCGGATGCTCTTGTTTGTTACATCCTCACCGTTTATCATCGTCTTGCCCTCGCTCATACGCTCGATACCAGCAATCGCATATACTAACTCTGACTGACCGTTGCCGTCTATTCCAGCGATACATACGATTTCACCTTTTCGAACCTCAAAGCTCACATCGTTTACCAAATCCTTCGTATGACCTTCCTTTTTGGTCTTGACAGACAGATGTTCTACAGAAAGCACTACCTCCTTTGGCTTCGCGGACTGCTTATCGATCGTCAGATTTACCTTGCGCCCTACCATCATCTCGGACATCGTCTCCTTGTCCGTATCCGCCACGTCGATAGTGCCGATATATTTGCCCCGGCGCAGCACCGTACAACGGTCCGCTACCGCTTTTATTTCATTTAATTTATGGGTAATAAAAAGGATAGACTTACCTTCCTTCGTCAGATTTTTCATGATGATCATCAATTCATCGATTTCCTGAGGGGTGAGTACCGCCGTAGGCTCATCGAATATCATAATTTCGTTATTGCGGTAAAGCATCTTCAGTATCTCTACTCTCTGCTGCATTCCTACCGTAATATCGGAAATAAGAGCATCAGGCTCAATGAACAGATTATATTTTTCACTCAGCTCCACTACTTTCCTGCGGGCATCTTCCATACGAAGGATACCGCCCTTCACGGTCTCTATGCCGAGCACGATATTTTGAAGCACAGTAAAGTTATGTACCAGTTTAAAGTGTTGGTGTACCATACCAATTCCCAGAGCATTGGCATCTAACGGCCCTTTTATCTTAACCTCCTGCCCCTTTACCTTAATAATCCCCTTTTCCGGCTGATACATACCAAAAAGCACGCTCATCAGCGTAGACTTTCCAGCGCCGTTTTCTCCAAGCAGCGCATGAATCTCGCCCTTTTTCAACTGCAGGGTAATATTATCGTTAGCAATAATCCCCGGAAATTCTTTTGTGATCCCCATCATCTCAATTACATAGTCCATATGTTTTCCCTCATCCATTCCTTCTGAATATTTCTATCTAAAATCAGACTTTTCATATGGCTGGTCTGAACCAGTATTCTGGTTAAAAAAGGGTGCTTATTCTTATAAGCACCCTTTTTGGCTATAACTCAAATTTCCTTTAAATATCCTAACACTTAAGTTTATTCAACAAAGGTAACCTTTGCCGAAGATAAAGTAAGGTCTGCTGTCGTTGTATCGGATACATCATTACTGATCGTAATAGAACCATCTACAAGACTCGCAACAATTGCATCATAGTCGGCCTGTGTGAAGTTGGTAAATTTGGAAGTATCCATAGGAAGTCCGATACCATCGTTCTCTGCTGAGAAAATAGTTGTAGAACCACCCGGAAAACTGCCGTCATAGAAAGCCTTGATTCCGTCATACACGGAAACGGAAAGCTTCTTCATAGCGGAAGTGATTACCGTATCGGATTCATAGGACTGATCTACGTCAACGCCGATTACTTTCGCATTAGCTTCTTCTGCCGCTGCCATTACAGAGTTGCCTACCGCACCGCCGCAGCCGAAGATAACTTCGGTTCCGTTCTGGTACCAGGAAGCTGCCATAGCCTGTGCTTCCGGAGTCGCTGCGAACGCGCCCGTGTAATGGTACATAATATCTACATTAACACCCATCTCAGTAGCAGCCGCATCAGCACCCTGAACGAATCCATAACCAAAACGAACTACTGCCGGAACAGCCATACCGCCCATGAAACCGAGCTTCGTCATTCCATCCTTCACAGCCGCATAGCCTGCCAGATAACCCGGCTGATCTTCCTGGAATAAAATAGCCATTGTGTTGCTTCCTGTAACATAGTCAGAGTAATCCTCGCTGTGAGGTTCACCATCCAACAAAATAAAAGTCACATCAGGATATTGCTCCTGTGCTATGTAAACAGGTGTTTCAAATAAATATCCGGGACATACAACAAGCTTCGCTCCGCCTTCGACTGCAAGACCAATAGTCTCTACATAGGAATCTGTGGTAGCTTCCTGAGGCTGATAATACTTGTAGGTAACGCCCGCTTCTTCTGCATACTGGGTAAGACCTTCCCATGCACCCTGATTGAAAGACTTGTCATCGATCGTTCCAAGGTCTGTTACCAATGCGAGTTCATAACCGCCTGCCGATTCTTCGGTTGCAGCTTCTGTCGTTTCTTCGGTCACTTCCGCTTCGGGCTCAGTTTCTGCTGTCTCGGTAGTCTCCGTTTCAGCCGCTGGGGCTGTCTGCGTACTTCCGCATGCCGCTAACGAGAGAACCATTGCGCCCGTAAGAAGCATAGCTAATACTTTCTTCTTCATAATAAAACTTTCCTCCTTGTTTTTGAAATATACTTCCTATAATTTCAATACAAGTATTTTAACATGTTTTACATGACAACGTCAATGAGAGCTTAAACTTATTTAAGCAAGTTTCTTACGTATTTGCAATAATAACTGCTTCTACCGCATCCGCCAAGTCCTCGCAGCAGTCACACACCGTTTCGAAGGAACGATAAATCTCCCTCCACGCCATTACCGTGTAGGGATCAGCATTCTCTATGGAAAGCTTTCTAATATTTTGGATATAAAGGTCGTCGCCTTTTTCCTCCAGACGATTGAGCTCAATGATATGGTCCATGATCTTTTGTGATTTCTTATAATCGTGCACCTCTCCCAACAGGCCCTCCGCCGCATCGCAGCAGTTGGAAATGAGTTCTGCAAAGGGAACCACGTCCGGTCTCAACTCCATAATATTCCATGTATATAAATTAATAATGATATCTTCGATAGAATCCGTTACGTCGTCAATGCAGTTGCTTATCTTTACGATATCGTCACGATCGATGGGAGTTATAAAAGCCTTTACAATTTCCCTCGTCATCTCGTGCTTCTTCGAATCGCCCATATGCTCAATTTCATGAATCGCAGCTACGTCCTTTTCAATGACGCTGTTACTATAATTTTTTATAATGTCCTGCAGCTTGTCGGCCGCCATTTTAGAAATGCGGATACTCTCCAAAAAATTCTGAAAATAAAAACTGTCTTTTCCCTTTGCCACTTTAAATCCTCCTTCTGTAATCAACCGAACAAACTAAAAATTTTCACTGCCACATATGCGATAAGACCGCACCCCGGGAATGTCAGTATCCATGTGAATACCATCTCCTTCACCACTCCCAGATTGACTGCCGACAGCCTCTGCGTAGCACCTACTCCCATGATAGATGTAGTCTTGGTATGGGTGGTGCTGACCGGAATACCTGTAAGCGATGCCACCAGTAAAGAAAGCGCCGCACCTAAATCGGCAGAAAATCCTTGATAAGTATTCAGCTTTACCATATCCATACCTACCGATTTTATAATCTTACGTCCTCCAATAGAGGTACCAAGTGCCATTATCGTAGAACAAAGTACCATCATCCAAATAGGAAGCTGTACGTTGCCCGTAGTCTCGCTTCCATTTGCCAAAAAAACGCCGAGCATCAGCACGCCCATGAATTTCTGACCGTCCTGCGCACCATGCATGAATGACATAGCCGCTCCTCCGAAGACCTGTGCTCCCTGAAAGAAGCTTACCGTCTTTCTTCTGTCCGCATTTCGGAATAAGAACTCTGTCAGCTTCGTGCATATGAAACCGCTGGAAAATCCTAATATGGTGGAAAGTACGAGGCCGTAAATAACCTTCATCCATTCCGAACCGTTTATGCCGCTGATTCCGCCGTGCAACGCGATGGCAGCTCCGGATAAGCCGGCAATCAGAGCATGGCTCTCGCTGGTGGGTATTCCGAAATACCATGCTGCCACAGCCCAGATAATAATCGCAAAAAGCGCTGCACACAGCGCGAGAATCGCCTCGTCCGTAGCTCCGTCAAAATTCACCATGTTTTTAATCGTCATGGCCACTGTGGAGTTAATGAGGGTCATAACAAATACTCCGAAGAAATTAAACACCGCCGACATCATAATCGCTGCCCGAGGCGGTATGGCGCGAGTCGCGATACATGTCGCGATTGCGTTCGGAGCATCTGTCCATCCGTTTACAAATACCACACCGCAGGTTAAAATAACGGTAATCAGAAGTACGGGGTTCTGTACGACCTGCGAAATGAAGTCAACAATGTTCATATTACGTCTCCTTATCAAGCTGTATATGTTGTTATAATTCCCCTAAACAAACATACTATATTCAACAAAAAACTACTGCCGAAATCAAAGTACCACGTTTACTAGAATATCACAAGCCGACAAATGTATCAACAAAATATTCAAAATTCAGCTAATTAAATCCAAAATTTTATGCTCTATTGCCTATACATCGACTTTTGTTTATGTAATAGAAGGAATCCTATTGCATAAACAAAAGCATCGCCATACCTTAGTATCAGTAATCTCAGGCGATGCTTTTAGCGCTATATCAATATTACACTTACTTCACTTCGGGATATTCGTTGCAAAGGAGTCTATAAGGAACGGCGTCCTCTTCAATTGCCGGAAAACGGCCTACCGGCGGATTAAATCTATTATCCGTATTGTCATCATTGCACATGGATACCTCTCCGATCAAAACATCCCCGGTTCCCGGTTTCACATCGAAGTCATGATACTGGTAGGGCCAAAGCGTGATGCTTTCTCCGGGCTTAAGTTCTACTGCGGTTCCCGCGGGAACATAATAGGAGCGTCCGTCGGAATTGACACATACGTCAGTATCTGCCAGTTCTTCCTTGTCATCGCTGTTGTACACATGAATGATTAGCGTTCCGCCGCCTCTGTTAATAATATCCTCCGATTTCTTCCAGTGGAAGTGCATAGGGGAATGCTGACCTTCCTTTAGCATCAAAAGCTTCTCCGCATACACCTTTTTATACTTCGGGTTATCCTGTCCGCCGTTTCTGAGTGTAATCAGAGCGAAGCCTACCTTTTCCCAATTGCCAAGGCCATAATCCGTTATGTCCCAGCCCAGCATATTGTCCCTTATTTCATCATATTCATGACCCTTTTCTTTCCATTCCTCAGGAGTCCAGCCGCAAAAGGGCGGCAGATGAAATCCGTTTTCTTTTACGAGCTTTTCCATTTCTTTAATGCGCTGATTGATTTCCGAACGTTTCATAGCTTTCTTTCCTCCGTCTTTTTTACATTCTTCTACATTTATCAACCGATATCGTAAATGCTGCGTACTCCTACTCTCTTCGCCTTGCCGGATATAATCCTTACTCTCTTTTCTCCCGCTTCCATATCGAAATAATTATCGGACAGAACCCAGTCCTCCTCCTCATTCAGAAGCTCTACAGAAGCGGCATAAGCCTTGGCGGTCACGACGATTTCCTCTCCTTCTATACGGGCTGTAAGCTCGGGATCGGCATATTTATGAAACTTTGGCATAGAAAAAATCACGCTTCCCTCCGAAACCACTTCGCCTTCCTGCACACACGTATAAAAAACGTGATCCTCATACAGCCTTGCGTGAGGCAAATCCTCTTTTTCCAGCCACACACTGCTCAGTGCCGGAACAAATACTTCCTCTCTCATCTCTTCTCCGATGACACAAGAATACTTGTCTCTTAAACTATAGCATACGGTAACGCTTCTATCCTCTCTCGTTTCGTTGGCAACGTTCAGATGAATACTTTTTTCCACCTCGTAAGGCCGTGCGTTGGGATTGGGGTTCTGGGTCAGAAGCCCTTCTTCGCAGCAGGATACCAAAACAGGTGCAAAAAACCTCTTTTCAAAATAGTGCAGTGCTTTCCAGCGGCCAAAGTAGTCGATGGAGGACCACGACGCCACCGGCCAGCAGTCGTTAAGCTGCCATACGATAGCTCCCATACACTGTCCCCTGTGCCGTCTCCAATGCTCTACCGCGTAGCGCATCGCCTGACCCTGCATCAGCTGGGAAGCATAAACCAACAAGGAGAGTTCTTTGGGATATTTAAAATACTGGGACATGTAAACCATCATTTTGGCATATCCGTTCTCACTTCTTTGATGTTTCTCCATCACATAGGAAAATAGGTTTCTATCCTCCGGCAGGGTAAAGGTCTCGATGGTCTTTAAGGACGGGAGAGACTCGAAACCGAATTCCGAAGCGTAACGGAAGTTATGCTTTCTGTAATCGGGAAAGGGCTTGTAGCCATGCCATACCTGCCAGTAATGAGCGTCTCCTCTCGTCTCGTCCTGCGGCTCGTCGAAATCTCCTCCTGAGGAAGGACTGGACGGCCAGTAGAAGGTATCCGGATCTACCCTTTTCACTATTTTAGGAATGACATAGCTGTACATCCGCGTATAATCTCCGCGAAGTCTGGGCTCCTCTGTGTAGCCGCACAGTATCATATCCTCCATTTCGTTGTTTCCGCACCATAGTCCGAGGCAGGCATGATGACGAATTCTTCGGACATTCTGCTCTATTTCATGGGAAATGTTTTCTTCGAACTCCTCTGTAAGAAGATACGTAGAGCAGGCGAACATAAAATCCTGCCATACGATAATCCCCAGTTCATCGCAGGCATCATAAAACCAGTCGTCGGGATAATATGCGCCGCCCCATACACGAAGAGCATTGTAATTGGCAAGGGCACATTGTTCCAGCAGCTTCCTTGTCTTCTCCTCTCTGATTCTCGGCAGAAGGGAATCCTCAGGGATATAGTCTGCTCCCATGGCAAATACAGATGTTCCGTTCACTTCATGCGCGAAGCTCTCCCCCCACTGGTCCTTTTCCAGACGCATTTTCATCGTGCGAAGGCCGATGCGGCGTTCCCAGATATCCTCTGTCTTTCCGTCTATCACAGCCTCCACCTTTATCGTATATAGGTCCTGCTTTCCATATCCTCTGGGCCACCAGAGGGAAGGACTGCATATTTCTGTTTCCTTCGGCGAATTCTTAAGTACAGCAGATTCTCCGTCAGGAGAAATGATGGTGACACGGTAGCTGCTTTCCTCCGCCTTCCACACCTCCATATCCACATGGAAATAAAGCCATACTCTGCCATTTTCATGTTTCTGGCGCAGATGCACGTCCGAAAGCCTTCCGTTTTTTGCGCCAAGCAGGGTAACCTGTCTGAAAATCCCCATATCGGGAAGCTTGGGCGCCCAGTCCCAGCCTGACATACAGCTTGACTTACGAAGGAAAGGGAACCCGTCCAGCGTATCCGTATTGCAGGGAATCGCTCCGTGCAGGGCAATCTGCTCCTCCATATAGCGCGCAGGAGAATACAGACGCACTTCCAGCAGGTTTCCCCTTTCCTTCAATATATTTTCTAAAGGAAATTCCCATGTTCTGTGCATATTAAAGGTCTTTCCCAAGAAAACTCCGTTTAAGCATATTTCAGCCAGCGTATCTACTCCCTCGAAATAAAGCCACTGTTTTTCGCAGGAAAACAGTTCTTCCTCGGCATCGAAGGTAAGCCTGTAACTATAATCCTTTTCCGACAACGGCAAAGCATCCTTCTCATTGTCCCGATAAAAGGGGTCCTCTATCTCTCCGTGGGAAAGCAAGTCCGAATACACGGAAAAGGGCACCTGCGTGTCCAAAAGTTTATCGTTCCATAAAAGCTGCCAGCCCGTCGTTAATTGTTGTTTCTTCATTCCTTATCTCCAATCTCAAGGACATTCTATCCAGGATAATATATCCCGAATATTCTATCATGGATATATTATCCTAATTCGATATCCCCGCTCCATAAGTCCTTTTTGCCGTCCCAAAGCGTTATGCGGGCCCTTCCAGGATCCGTCTTGTATTCCATTTCCCTGTTCCAGCTAAAAAACGCTTCTTTTCCCAAGTGAATCCTTGCCCGTACTCTCTCTCCCGGCGCAAGTCTCCGCTTATCGAAGGCAATCAGTTCCTTAGCTCTCGGTATAACACTTCCCTTAAGACGTTTTATAAAAACCATCGGCACAGCCCATACGGTACGGTCTTCATCGTTTTTTATATTGAATTCCAGCACCATATCGCCTTCACATGCTTCATCCGGCTGCAATTTGAAGTCCGAATACTTTGCGTCTCCGTATCCCAGTCCATAGCCGAAAGAAAAAAGCGGTCCATCCTCGCCGTCGCAGTAGTGCATGGCATCATAAGAACTTCTGTAATTATAATACGCCGGAAGGCGCTGTGCCCCCCGGGGAATAGATACAGGCATTCTTCCCGAAGGCGAGACCGTACCGAACAAAAGCCCGGCAAGCGCCTTGCCCCCTTCCGGCCCCGGATAAAAAGCGTACATAAGGGCGTCCGTTTTCTCTATAATTCCCTGAAGATCATAAGGTCTTCCTGCAATCACAACTGTTACCGTCTTTCTCGCAGCCCGATATACGGCCTGCGCCAGCGCAAGCTGCTCTTCCGGAAGCTTGAGTGAGGATAAATCCACACCTTCACCACAATCCATCTTCGCCTTCTTCGTCCGATCCGTAATAACTGCTCCATTTTTATCGAACAGCGCTTGCCCGAAACGGCTGGAAGAGCCACCGAGCACCAGCAGCGTAACATCGCTTTCCTGTGCAGCTTTTATTGCCTGAGAGAACAATCCTTCACAGTCCGAATACGGTCCGCCGCAATGTGAAAGCTGTTCCTCCTTATCTTCTTCTCCGCAGCCTTTGCACACGGTGACACGTATCTTTCCTTTTTTTTCTGCAAATTGTAATATCCCCTCCGCAATACTAGAACCCGTTCCGGAGCTTAATGGCGGAGTGTAATCTCCCAGCTGAGAATAAATGTTAAGCGCATTCGGGCCAATTATCGCAACACTACTTATTCCGTCCTCACTAAGAGGAAGCATACGGTTATCATTTTTTAATAGAACAATGGACTCCTCTGCAAGATACCGGTTCTCCGGGCAAGCGGAAAAATCAAATTTTCTTTTTTCCTCCTCCAGATAAGGATTCTCGAACAATCCTCTTTCAAACTTCAGCGTCAATACTCTAAGCACTGCTTCATCCAGCCTCTTTTCCTCAGCCAGTCCGCGGCTTATCGCCTCTTCCAGGAAAGTAAAGCCATCGTCCCACAAGGACATATCCACACCGTTCATAAGGGCGGCCGCACCGGAGCTCACCGCATCGCCAGTAAGCATATCCAGCCGGTCCACGGCAAAGCCGTCCGCCATAACAATTCCATCGAAACCCATTTCTTCACGCAGCACCTTTTTCAGCAGCCAGTCGTTGGCATGACAGGGAATTCCGTCGATTTCATTATAGGCGGCCATGATTCCCACAGCCTTTTCATCTACCGTGGCTTTCGCCGCAGACAGATGAATCTCCCGAAGCTCTCTCTCACCGATACGCGCCGCACTGGCATTCACTCCTCCGGTAGTCTCCCCTTGGGCCGCGAAATGCTTCGCCACTACACCTACTCCCTCTGCCCGCACGGCCTTCACCACTGCCGCCGCCATAACGGAGGCAAGAAAAGGGTCTTCGCCAAAGCACTCCTCACTCCTTCCCCATCTGGGGTCTCGGAGCACATCCAGCATGGAAATGAGCGCAAGATCCACGCCCATTTCCTTCATCTGCATGCCGCAGATATGATATGCGGCCTCCACCAACTCCGGATGAAAGGTAGCCCCCATCGCCAGATTGACCGGGAGCAAGTACCCATTCAAGGCCTGATGTCCATGGGGACATTCACTGGATAAAAGCACAGGAATCCCGAAACGGGAATGGGCTATGATATATTCCTGCATTAGATTATAGGCTTTGATTGCCGTTTCTCCAAAAAGTCCGTTTTCATAATCTTTTCCAGACCAGGGATCAGCCCGGTACAGCCCGTAAAGCGCTCCCAGCCCTCCCCACAGCTCCACCTCCTGCTTGAACTCATCGGAAAGCTTCACATCCTCCCCCCTGCGGAGGTAGGCATTAAAGCCGTAAAGCCGTTGATTGAGCTGTCCGACTTTTTCTCTCAGGGTCAGCCTGCTTAGTAAATCCAGCGCTCTCTCCTTCGCAGGGCGTGACGCATCCTTATAGATATAAGCCTCTTGTCCAGCCTGAAATATCTTGTCCTCTTGCACAATAATACCATGCCTTTCTCATACCATCGTTTGACAAGATCACACATGACCTTGTCAAACGATGGTAGTCTGATTACTTACAAAATAACTTTGTAGGTTTTGATTTCAAAGGGCTTTATGGTAAATCGGAATTCTTTGTCCGTATATTCTACCATATTCTCTTCTTTCTCTTCTATAAGGTTACATTCATAAACATTCTTTATCGTCTTACCCATACCAAAGGAAATCGTACCGCGGGTTTTTGCATTTTCATATTCGTACATCCGAACAATGATTCCCTCTCCGTCCTCAGACGCTTTCACTGTCTCTATCATGACATTTGGCGCATCCACCGAAAGAAGAGATTCCCAGGCGCCTGCCGTACCCGATTTCGCAGATAGAAGCGGCACATTTAAACAGTAGCTTTCTTTTATTGTATTACATTCTCTCAAACTGCCCGCATGAGGATACAAGGAGTAAGTAAAGAAATGCTCCTCCTGATCCGTAACCGGATTCGGCTCGATGCCCGACTTGATCAAAGTCAGTGTCATAACGGAATCCTTCACCGAATGTCCGTACTTGCAATCGTTTAGTAAGCTGACGCCATAATGTCCTTCTGAAAAGTCCATCCATTTCTGCCCGCATGACTCGAAGCGCGCCATATCCCAGCTAGTATTCGTGTGAACCTTTCTCGTAAGATTGCCGAACTGGATATCGAAGGACGCTTCATCCGTATGGATGTCCACCGGAAAATGCACCTTCAGGAGATGCTGGTGTTCCTTCCAGTCCACGTATGTCTCAAAATCGATTCTCGGGCTGTCCGCATAGAAATAAATCTTCTGATTTATCAAGGAATTGCTCACCTCGCGCTCTATGCTAAGAACCGCACAAACCGGTCCCTCCTCCAGCCATTCCAGCTTCGTAAGCGATTCTGCCTTCCAGCTTTTCTCCGTATGGTAAATATCGATATCCCAGTTATCATAATAAATCGGCTTATCCTCATACATCTCGAAAAGATTGCCTCTTTCGCCCTCTTTCAACACTTCCCTTTCGTTCTTTTTATCATAAATAGAAGTAAAGAGACCGTTTCCGTCAAGTTCTACCCTATAATAAGGCGTTTCCAGGCTTCCGCCCAATCGTTTGAAAGGACTTTCCACAACTTCTCCATCCATCATTTCAAAGCTTTTGAAGCCTTTAGAGGGAATATCTGTAAGGAAAGCGACTGCTTCATTTTCCATGTTCTGAATCGGATATACATGACCCTGTGCATCCTTTAATACGCCTTTACACTCCTTAGGAAGACGCACGATATCATTTCTGACAAAGCCGAGGGTATTGAGTACGGTAACCGCTTTTCCTTCTCCGGCAAGCGCCTCCATTCTCTCTGTAAGCAGTTCATTTCCCGTCACTGCCAATTCCTCATACTCCTTCTTTGTCACTTCATATACTTCATGGATAGAGGAACCCGGAAGAATATCGTGGAATTGATTGAGAAGTATCGTCTTCCACATTTTATCGATTTCTTCTTTCGGATAAGCTATGCCCTTCCAAGAGGCCATTAAGCTAAGCAACTCCAGATTCATCATCAAAAACTCGCTCTTTCTGTTAGCGCGCTTATTTCTTGCCATGGAGGTATAGGTCCCCCTATGATATTCGAAATACAGCTCACCCTCCCAGGTAGGAAGCCTCCGGTTATCCTTAACACGTTCAAACAGCTCCTCGAAATAAGTGCCGGAAAATTCCTGACGCACCTTAGGTATGCCTTTGATTCCCTTTTCCATTCTTTTGGAGGTTTCCAGCATTTCTCTCGTAGGACCGCCGCCCCCGTCCCCGTACCCGAAGGAAATTAAGATGTCGTTATTTATTTCCTTATTTTGGTATCTCTTCCAGCCACCCATAATTGCGTCAGGATGAAGCATTCCGTTATAAGTGGTAAAGAAGTCACCGCTGCTCTGACCTACGCCAAGCGTCGTTATCAAATGAGTAAATACGGACGTTCCATCGATGCCCTTCCAGTTAAACGTATCGTAAGGCATCTTATCGATTTGATTCCATGCAAGCTTCGTGGTCATGAAATAGTCGATGCCGCTCTTTTTCATAATCTGAGGCAGAGCTCCCGAATAACCGAATACATCAGGAAGCCACAGGATTCTACAGTCCACACCAAACTCTTCTTTGAAGAATTTCTTTCCGTACAGGAACTGGCGTACCAGGGACTCACCTGAGGTTAAGTTGGTGTCCGCTTCCACCCACATACCGCCTTCCGGCTCCCAGCGGCCTTCCTTTACCCTTTCCTTTATCCTCGCATATAAATCAGGATAGCGCTCTTTTAAGAATTCATAGAGCTGCGGCTGGCTGGACATGAACTTATAGTCAGGATATTCTTCCATCAGCTTCAATACAGTGGCAAAGCTTCTCCCTACCTTTTCTCTCGTCTGCTCTACGGTCCACCACCAGGCTACGTCGATATGAGTATGTCCGATACAGGTAGCAATCACCTCTTCGTATCCGCCCATATCTTCATACAATGCCTTTTCCAGATAAGCATCAGCCTTTTTTATGCTTGTATAAAAGGCTTCTGAATAGGGGGTGCGAAGATCAAGAAGATTCACTGCTTCGTTAAGCACCGTCTCAATGTCCATTCTCACCTTATCATCCTTCTCCATGCGACTGAATGCCTGGAGCGGAACGATCAAGTCATAATACAGCTTTTCTACTTCAAGATCCACCTGCTGCATCTCCATAATCATATCGAACTCCGCATGCAAGGTTCCTGTATACGCCTGGATGTCGAGTTTCCATTTCTCACCCGCTTTAGCGCTTGCGGCAAGAGAAACAGTGCGGTGGTTCATATCTAAACCTTGTGTCTCTTTTCCATCTACGAATAATAAAAACTGAGGATTCTTCCCGTCGTCCCATTCCTCGATCTGGGTCTTTACATGAAGTCGAAGCGCTTTTTCATTCCATTCTCCGGGAACGGTATAATCTGCCTTAAACCAGTAGTGCCCGTCAGGGCCGTACCATTTCATCGTCTTAGGGCAGAATTCCTCCCAGGGAGCTTCGCTTTTCTCTGCCTCGGACGGATAGAAATATCTGCCCTTTTTATAACTGATGTTTTCTATGGGAGAAGCCTTTACAATCGTAAGCCTCTTCAATTCATCACAGATTACCTGTATTCTTTTATCGATAAACCACATATGACTCTTCCTCCTGCAATCCTTTCAAATCCCTTAAATAATCAGCATACCAGAAAATCACCTCTCCAATCCGATAAAGTTCCGATTCCCTGCTTACCGTGTGCCACAAAAGCTTATATTTATAATACCACTTTTCCAGTTCCTCCGCAGCCTGAAATACATCTTCTGTAACACGGCTTTCCGTTTCGGCGTTCACAACGATTCCCCCGATGCGGTTAAACAGCTTCATTCCTTCTGCCGCCAGTAAATAGGGATAAATTTTCTTTCGCATTGTGCTGTCTATGAATTTCGTGCATCCCGTAAGTTCCTGTACACAGACGTCGATTTCCCGATTTCTCTCCGGTATGATTTTTACCCGTTCTGCAGCTTCTGCAATAACTTCTTTCTTCCTGGAGACATCCGTTTTAGATCCTTTTTCTTTCCAGTAAACAGCGTTTCTCCAGCCAAAACATTCCTGCTCCCCCAGCCTTCCTGCTATTTTTAACAAAGTGCCGGAGGAATCTCCATATTCCAGGGAAGAAATGGCCTCATTCATCTCCTCGTAAGAAGGAAGGCCGCCGTTCCACGAAGCTGCCGCACCGTAGATAAGCCCCGGAATGCTGAATGCCGGATGATTGATATGACCGAAATCTCCCCAATCCGTATTGAGCATCCCTTCGGCTTTATATTTCTTTCCATATTCACACATCCTGGAAATGTTTTCGTAGGAGTTCCTTTGCAGGTTCAAAAGCTGGTTCCATCCCGCTACACCGGGACATACGTATTGTTTCACTTCGTTTTCCGCATAAATGCGGGTAGAATCCTCTGTCTGATTATATGCATAGCCCCAGTTCAGGCATACCGTCCCCTCCGGCAGCCGTTTCGCATATTCGGGGAAATCCAGCATGACATCACCCCAAAGCATAGGAATGCGATCGTTTTCGGCAAGAAATCCGCACAATTTCTCCACATATTCCATGTAAAGAGCAGCAACACCCTCCTGTGAGGCCCTTTCCTTATTTCTTCCTTTTCCCAAATCGAAGGTTTCATCCGCACAGATATTGAATTTCCCCGAGGAAAATAACGGCATATACTCAGCAAGCATTTGCCTGACCAGAGAAAAACTCTCCTCGTTAGAGACATCTATGGTATGATGGGCCATTCTGTCTATAAAGCTAAAGGGTTTTACTCCCGCATCTGTCAGCTCACAAAGATGTCTGTATTTTTTTGTATTCAAAAGCTTATACAAATGTCCAAAGGTAGAAAGGGAGGGAATCAATTCAATCCCCCTCATCATACAATAGGCATCAAGCTCCATGATCTCCTGCGCACACAGGGGCGTATCATCCCTCCACATCTCACTGAATTCCGAGAAAAGAAAGCTGTGCTCTATATAGAGCTGCATCTGATTCATCTTATAAAAGCTCAGCGTATCCGCCAAATTCTTCAACCATTCAAGCGTCGGCACTCTGCCCCTCGTCACATCGTAAAAAAAGCCTCTGCTAGGAAGAGACGGATAATCCTCCATGCAAAGGCAGGGAATACGGGCTCCTTCCTGACGAAGAATCTGCCGAAACGTCTGGACTCCATGCAGAAGTCCTTTTTCATCTCCGCCTTGTATATAAATGCCTTCTTCACTGACATGAAACAGGTAATGCTCACTTCCAAGCGTTTCCCTTACGCTGAGATTTATCGTTCCTTCTTTCGACCCTTTTACTATCCCATAGGAGAAATCCATCCCGCCTGCAATATCTTCCTGGAGCAGCTTCGCAAAGCCATAAACCCTTTGCGGGCAGGAAGGCCCTATCTTTATGGTTCCGCAGTAAGGCAGATAACAGAACCCTTCTTTTATTGTCAATGCCTTTGGTTCAGGAATCAGATACATCTCACACCTCATACTTTTTAAAAAGGAGCATTCTCCTAATGCTATTGAAAATGCTCCTTTGTTAACATAAGAGCAATCCGTAAAGCTTGTTGCTCATTATTTTATATTTTACTCCGCGGCATCAACCTGCTTCTGCGCTTCTGCACGGATGGTTTCCCAGCCTGCTGCATCCAGTTCACCCTTAATTACTTCAATCAATTCTCTCGGGTCTCTGGCTCCGGTCCAGAATTCAGATTTGTATTTCTCATATACCGCACGGCAGCTTGCCAGCTCGGTCTCTATACTGCTTGTATCCATATCGAAGCCCAGCATAACGGAAGGTTCCGCGTTTGCGTTCAGTTCTTTTACTTCATCCCACTGATTTACTTCTGTCTCTGCAAGCTGGGAAACGTTGAAGAAAGTTCCCTGCGTATATCCAGCCATACTCCAGTCGGAGTTCAATTTCTCAATTTTGCCGTCGTCCGTATAGTTGAAGTTCTCGCCTTCTACGCCGTAATATAACCAGTCACGTACTTTGGAGTCGGTATTTACAAGCTGTAAAAGCTCAAGCGCTTTATCCGGATGCTCACATCCCGAGTAAATAGCATTCAGGGAGCCACGTACTGAGGTGTTGGATACTACCGTATCGCCGTACTGTACCGCTACACAGTCTTCAATTCCGTTGTTCGGTCCCCATGTGGAAGCTGCCGCTCCACTCCAGCCCTGTGCCGTGAAGAACGTTCTATATTTATTCGCATCGTCCGCTGTAGGAGCGTCACCATTAATAATTCCTTCCTTATACATCTGGTGCACGATATCGAGATTTTTCAGAATATCCTCATCCTCCAACGGATTTACAACAGTCTTCGTATCGTCATTGTATTTGACACCGAGAGCAGAGAGACCTGCTCCCAATTGATCGAAATAAGCCGTTACAAGGAAATCGGCTCCTGATTTCGACATATAGTAGGGCTCAGTTCCTTCGCCGTCTTTAATGATTTTAAGCGCATCATATAAGCCCGTGAAATCATTTACTGTATTGATATCGATATTGTATTTATCCGCCACTGCTTTATCCCAGATAAAATATTCGGTTACAGAGCTGTCTTTGTAGGTAGGTACTCCGTAAACTTTTCCGTTGATAGAAGCCGCCTGCCAATAATCCTCTGGAATCATTGAATACAAATCCGGTGCAGAGGTCTTTAAAAGGTCGGTCATATCGAGGAATGCTCCTGTCGCCACTTCCGAATTATATCTCGCCTGGTCTGTAAAAAGAATGTCGAACGCCTCTCCCGAGTTAACGATTACACTGCGGCGGTTATCCCAGTCGCCCCAAGGTACGATTTCCATATCCACATTCACTCCGATTTTTTCCTCTAAATAAGGATTGATCTGAGCCAGCCATGCGTCGTAGTTCGTAGGCATTCCGTTTCCTACCTGAATCCATTTTAACGTAACTACCTCACCGCTATTGCTGCTTTCCTCACCCGCTGCAGGCGCTTCAGTAGTTTCCTTGCCTGCCGTCTCATTGCCCGTGCCAGTCTGTGCTCCGCCATCGTTTCCGCATCCTGCAAGAAGGCCGATTCCCATGACACATGCCATTGCCATTGCTACTAATCTCTTTTTCATACAACCTCTCCTTTTCTTTTACTTTTATATCATTTAAAAGTGTTTCTTTCAGGAATACTTTTGCTCCCTGAAAATAAAACGCAAGCGTTTTCAAAATTTTCCATCAGCCCTTTACCGCTCCTACTGTCAGTCCGGATATAAAATATTTCTGGAAGAACGGATAGGTACATGCGATAGGAACGATGATGATGATCGCCATTGCCATTCTCGCGCCTTCCTTAGGCATAGAATTCATATATTGCTGCATCGTGACTCCCAGAGTCGGATTATTCGCCATCATTTGAATGTTCCTCTGCACATGATCTAAAAGGGCCTGCAGGGAAAACAGCTTCGTATTCGTAATATACAGAGAAGACTGGAACCAGTCATTCCAATATCCAAAAGTCAAAAACAGCGCTATAGTGGCTATTAAAGGCTTAGACAGCGGTATGGCTATTTTACCGAAAATAGTAAGCTGGGATGCACCGTCAATTTGTGCCGATTCAATTACCGAGTCGGGAATATTCGTCTTAAAAAAAGTCTTACATATAATTACATTAAAAGAAGAGACACACAGCGGAAGGATCAAAGCCCATATAGAATCCTTCAGGTGCATGAATTGCGTATTTACCACATAAGAGGAAATCATACCTCCGTTAAAAATCATGGGGATAAACACTATCATCGTGCAGAAACCCTTCAGCTTATAATCGCTCCTCGAAAGCACATACCCCATCAATGTAGTAAGCGCTACGCCAAGCACCGTACCCACTACCGTAACGAGAATGGAGATGCCAAGAGCATGGATTATCATCTCTCCTTCCCTGAATAAAAACAGGTAGGAGTCAACAGAAAAAGCCTCCGGTATAAAACGGTATCCGTTCATCTTAATAGACTGCTCGGATGAAATGGATATGATAAATATGAATACCACAGGTATAATGCACATCAAGGCAACAATCATAAAAATAATGTTGAAAAATGCATTTGTTTTTCCTGCAATCATGTTCAGCCTGGAGGCTGAATTTTCCGCCTCTTTATTTTTTCCCATATTCCATTCCTCCTTTCTATATGATAGCGCTGTCTTCATCAAATTTTTTCACAATAGCATTGGCTACAAGAATGGTAATGCAGCATGCCACCGACTGGAAGAAGGTAGCCGCCGAGGTCATTCCAATTGGAGTTGCCGACTGGAGCGCGTTAAATACATAAGTATCGATAGTCGCTGTCGCGTTAAATATGGAACCGCTGGCTCCTTGTGAAAGCTGGTAGAACAATCCGAAATCCGAATAAAATATCTTTCCAACATTCAGGATAAACATCATAATAATGACGTTTTTAAGGCAAGGAAGTGTAATATACCATACCTGCTGGCGTTTGTTGGCCCCGTCTACCACCGCAGCTTCATACAAGGTGGTGTCGATTCCTGTAATACTGGATAAGTAAATGATCATGTTGTATCCGGTAGACTTCCACAGATACATAAAAATAAGTATAAATGGCCATACCCCCGCTTTCATGTACCATTGAATGGGTGTATTTCCCGCATCCCTGATCATTCCGTTAACGAGCCCGTTGCTCTGATTCAAAAAGGCATCCAGAAAATATGCTACAACGACCCATGACATGAAGTAGGGGAAAAACATCAATGTCTGATAGACTTTTGACTTCCTCTTACTGTGCAGCAGGCTGATCATAATCGCCATACCTACGGAAAGTACCATCCCCAAAACGATAAATGTCAAATTATATAAAATAGTATTGCGCAGTATGATGTACAGGTCGTTCGATTTAATTAAAAACTCAAAGTTCTTGAAGCCTGCCCATTCGCTGTGGATCACATTATAAATGAAGCTCTTTCCGCCCGTAATTTTATAATTCTTAAACGCAATGACCAACCCGAACATCGGCAGGAAACAAAAAAGTATATACCATACCGTGGTGGGAAGCGCCAATATCGAAAGCTCGGTATCATTTTTTGTCCAATGTCGCTTTTTCCGTTTCGTCCGAACACTTTCACTTCTCAATTGCTTTCTCCTCCTTTGCCTTTATGCGGCTGCCGCATCTTCATTTATTTAAATCTCTGACAGAGTTTCTGAAAATATTTTTGCCTACCACGCGGTAGACCTCTCCGCCCTTCTTACTAGGAGCATCCATGTGCCTGATGATTCTCTTCGATACTACCTTGCCAATCTCCTCCATATTAACGGCCACTGTCGTAAGCTGAGGCTCACATAGCTCCGCATAAATATCGTTGTCAAAACCAACAATAGATATGTCATCCGGAATGCGAAGATTCCTTTCCTTCAAAACCCTTACCAGACGAAATGCCGCTTCGTCACAGTTGCACAAAAAAGCACTGGGAAGTGTATCCGGGAGCTTAAGATCTATCGACTCTCCCTCTATCGTTCTATCCGGTATCAGCCACTGCGGATCAGGCTCTACTCTCTGTTCCATAAGAGCCCGCATATATCCGAGGTAACGGTCCGTAATACTGGTGGTGGCTCCCACCGTACCTACGAATCCGATATCTTTATGTCCCATCTGCATAAGGTATTCCGTCATCTCATAGGTGCTGTAAATATTCTCGGTCACTACGGAATCAGACTTATGTGTCTCATCGTATACGTCCACATAGACCTTCGGCAGCTCGATGGAGTCCACCTTATCTCTGACTACATGATCCAGAATCCCCAATAGGATGAGGCCGTCAAACATTCCCTTTTTCTCGATCGTCTCTAAATCTCCCATAAGACTGTTTCTGTTAGGAGTAATCATAACGCTGGTACAAGATGCCTTTCTCAGCTCACTAATGATTCTCTCATACATCCCTATATAAAATTTCCCGCTGTCCGACACGGAGGTGAACCGGTCACTCATGATGACCCCGACCTTTCTCGTCTTCCGCTGTCCGTAGTCGGGAAGGATATAGCCATATTGTTCCGCCACCTGAAATATTTTATCCTTCAGTTCATCGCTTACGCCGTCTTTCCCGTTCAGAGCCTTGGAAACTGTTACCTTGCTGATTCCCAACTCATCCGCTATGTTCTGCATGGATATTGATTTTTGAGCTGCCATATCCGCTCTCCTTTTCAAAATCATTTGTTAGCTTACATTTGTTATATTTAACTTAACATATTTTTTACTTTTTAGCAATAGCAAGTTAGCAATTTGTATACTTTTTATTTTTATACTTTTGTTTTCTATCCATATCATCTAATTATCGTCGATTTTTGAACATGCAAAAATTAATATTTTTGATTTATTTTACTCTTTTTGTTATTCTTTCTTTTTCATGTTTTTATTTTATATTTTTTGTTACCTAACATTTTATTATATAAATCAATTTCTTTCGACTTTACACTTTCCTATTACATAAAAAAACACCGAAAACCTTAAAGTTCTTAAGATTTCCAGTGCGTTATAATTTCCTCTATTACGTCATCATTAATTTTTCCCTTTTTGAAAAAACTCCAACTCCCTATTAAAAGCATCGGCCACTCGCTTATCATTCAACCATGTGATTACATGCACGGAAACGAATACAAGCATAATAAAAAGAGCGAGAATGACGGAAAGTTCCGGTGAGAAACGAACTCCCGAAGCATAATTGAGTCCGAAAATCATCGCCTCGATTAAAAACAGATGAAGCCCCTTCCTTACAATAGCTTCAACTACACTAAGCTCTCTTTTGGAGTAACTCACGATACCCAGAAGGGAGGACAACACCCCTATCAGGGGCGGAGAAAAAAAGGCGTAATAGCCGAAGGTGACCTCTTTGAGATAAACACTGCCTATGATGGCACTGCCTATAGTTATTAGAGTTGTACTGATGAAAAAGGCCGCAACCAAATCGGATATCAAATTTTTACATTTCATTTTATATTTCCTCCAAACACAGTCTCTCTGATCGAACCTATATACTGTCTTGAAATCATCACTCGCTCCCCATTTTTCAGATGGGCGAGAAAGCGGCCGTTCAGTGCAGGACTGATGCTCTTTAGCTGCATGAGATTCAGCACCACGGACTTGGAGCAACGAATGAAATGATAAGCAGCATAAGCCCTCTCTGCCTCATACAGCCTGAGCTTTATCTCAAATACCCGATTCTGCGTATAGGCGAACAACTTTTCATCTACCGCTTCAAAATAATAGATATCCTCCAGCTTGATTTTTACAATATGTCCGTTTTCCGCACCTGACAGCTCGATTCCTTTTGATATGGCATAGGTGTAAATATCCTTGATTTCCTGCGTCAGCTCGACACATTCAATGATCACCTGCTCTTGCTCCTTGTTCTCTATCTTCCTTACCGTCACTCTCATGTCAATATTCCTTTTCTATTGCCAGCGTCCCTTCTCCCTTCAGGTAATAATCGAAAAAGGTGAGTACCACATAATTTACATTCTCCATACATTTTCTGGCATCCACAGTACCTACCCCGAGCAGTCTTGCAAGCGGTGGTGAAACGATCGGCAAATCTGTAAAATTCAGATGGCCCGCATCATCGAAAATCACTTCTCTGTAATCGAGTGCTCGTTTGCCCACATAAAAATTCACATACCCATCTCCCGGTACTTCCAAAACTAAATCGTGTATTACCTTAGAATTCATATCCAGCAAGGGAATGGGATACGGCTCTTCATTGAATATTTCCGTACCATCCTTAAATCCGGCATATTCGCCTAACATAGTACCTTCCAAATCGATGACCGCAGCAATATCCTTCCGCTCCCTTCCAACTTGAACGGATGCTGCCCCGCCGAGAGAATGCCCGAATAAACCAATCTTATTTCCATCGATTCTGGAAAAGGGAATCTTATTTACGGTATCCGCTTTCTCCAAAATAGTATCCAGAACAAAATTTATATCCTCTGTCCTCACCTTCATCCATTCCCGGCTGTTCAAATAGGTCGTCATTTCCTTATCCGAATTATCCTCACCCTCAGGCGTTTCATCCGAGTTCATGGTATAAATCTGCTCAATGAATTCCTTGGAAGCATAGGTCGTCTTTCCGTTTACATCCTTGACAAACATCGCATGGTAAGGATGTCCTATACTAACCACAACATATCCATGGGAAGCCAGCTCAGTATAGGTCGAGTTGTTGCTGTCAATAACGCCGAATGCTCCATGCGAAAAAATAATTAACGGATAAGTTCCACCCTCGGCAGGATACCAGAACTTCACAGTTACTGACCTGTTTTCGCCAATGTCTGAAAAGGTTTCCATGCGGTTCTCGTCTGCATAAGTGTATTCCGCAATTTCTACTGCATGGTCTCCCGTTACCGGAAGCGGCTTATACTGGGGAAATAAAAATGCCGGTAACAATGCCAAAAGATAAACTGCGATATTGGCCAGAAAAAGCACTGCCATCTTTCCTTTCCCATAGGGCTTACCTTTACCTTTGCGCTCTGCGAACAAACCCATACAAGCCTGAAACAGCAAGACTAACAGTATCGCACCGTATCTCGAAATCCCTTCCAATACACCGATAATAAGCAATAGGGCTAAAATTACAGTACAGACCATCTTCCAAATATATTTTTCTCTTTTCCTAACGCTTCCCGCATTGAGCGCCCAAAACAAAAAAATGATTTCTCCTATAATCAGCGGAATCAATATTACAGTTCCCATTTAAAAGCCTCCTATGTTTTGTATGATTTATCTTATACAAAACATAACACATCCACACAGTGCGGGCTATCATTCGCCGGATAAGATGCTTCTTGAACGGATGAGATACCTTTTTCGCTTATAATTTTTTTAGTTTGACAGGAATGAAGCTTTCCATCTGTGCCCACCCCTGCGCTCTTATTATTGGCTCAGGAGTTATAATGTGACCCATCGCATAGTGGTTGGCGCGAACATCCAGTTCCAGTATTTCCGATTCCTCGATGTACTTAAGTGCTTCCTCATATAACCTTCCGCCGGTTTCCTCATCTCCGTCTTTATATACATAAGTGAGGTAATAACCGCCTTCAAAGTCAATGACCTCATTTTCTCCGTCATCCATACCCTCGCTCAGTGCCCACATCCATATCATTCCTTGCTTAGCCTCATCAAAATACAAAAAATCACGTGGCATAAAACTGTCCCTGTCACTCGGCTTTATCGCCGAAAAATAAGTATCGAACTTTCCTAAAATACCCGTCGGAGAAAAATCGAAGTTCTTATCCGGCTTCGAAGACGCCGCCCTAAATGGGGGCAATGATATTACTCTGAATCTCATGTATTCTCCCTCCCTAATCCACATTTTCCATATACAATTTTATGCATACTTCTTTTTGAGTATTTTATCATACTCTTTAGGGCTTTACTACTTACAGATTGCATCGTATATAAAATTTCGATATATTGGACAGTATATTGATTCGCTATTATAATAAAAGAAATCCCAGAGTTATTTGTGTCGTAACACGATAATTGCGAAGGAATGGAACCGCTATACATAAATATGCAAACATGAAATGGAGAAAAATTATGAACGAAAACGAAATTTCGGAGCTGGTGAGACGATCACAAAAAGAGAGAGTTGATAAATTGATGTTCTTAAACCAATATGCAAAAAAAGGACAGATTCTCTTTACCGGATCATCTTTAATGGAGCAGTTTCCGGTTGATGAGTTATTAATTAACTGTGGACTGAATATTGTTATTTACAACCGAGGGGTTAGTGGTTTCACCACCACTGATATGCTTGAAAATATGCCTGAAATGGTATTCGCTGTTGAACCGTCAAAAATTTTTATTAATATTGGTTCTAATGATATTGCCGCAGTAAATTTTACATCGGAACACTTAATAGAAAACTATGAAAAAATCTTGACACAGATTAAAACAATTCTTCCCCAGACCAAAATCTATGTGATGGCATATTATCCAGTCAACGAAGTGGATAAATTATCAGGTAATGACGAGGGCGGATTGGCCTTTAAAAACAGAAACAATAAAACCATAGGAAAAGTTAATCTCGAAATCGAACAAATGACAAAACGACTATGCTGTCGTTTTATTAATGTCAATTCGGGACTTACCGATTGCCAGAGAAGGCTCAAAAAGGAGTATACGATTGAAGGCATTCATATGTATGCTAATGCTTATCATAAAATATTACAAAATATGCTCCCTTATATAGTGTAATATTGAAATCCATTAAACAACAAAAACTGACGTAAAATTTCAGTATTTATTATGGCGCAAAACATCTAGTTCAACCGGATGAAATAAACGATATATCAGGTTCCACTATTTATATAACTTAATATAATAATATTAATAATTATGTCTTTTTTTGGAGAAAATAAATGGA
The DNA here is from genome assembly GCA_023408815.1 of Bacillota bacterium. GTDB lineage: Bacteria > Bacillota > Clostridia > Lachnospirales > Lachnospiraceae > Kineothrix. The sequence goes on from JAEYJO010000057.1 coordinate 137,620, forward strand.
TTATTCTAATCAGAACGACTTTTCAGATGCTAAGCAAAGAGAACAAGCGAGAACTCCTACGCCCCCACCTCCACCGCCCCCATTTCCAGGGATACCTAGACCAGGTTCCGGGCCTGGATTTGGACCTGGACCTGGTTTTGGACCCGGACCTGGTTTTGGACCTGGGCCCGGACCCGGATTTGGACCTGGACCTGGTTTTGGACCCGGACCTAGACCCGGCCCCGGGCCTGGCCCATTTCCTGAAGGCCCCCGTTCAGGCGCCCCCACATCGGCACCTCCAAACTACACCCCTTCCAGGCAGATAACTACCTTCCGGGTTGATCCTTCCTCCATTCGAAACTGTCTGGGACGATTCACCTATGTCTGGTTGAGTAATGGGGATGAGTTCTGGATGTTCCCTGTTCAGGTGAGCCGCAATACCGTAACCGGATTCCGTTGGAACCGGTTCTTCCGATGGAGCTTTTTCGGAGTGTCTCTAAATAGAATCGACGCATTTACGTGCGTTTAGTTTCAAATGAAAACAGCACCACCCCTTCTGATTTGCGGTGGTGCTGTTAATCTTATAATACGATGCTTTTGAATATTTTATTAAGATATTGAAATCAAATACTTCCCGTTATATCCCTTATTTGTTATACATCTTTTCTTTATTAAAACCAGTAAAACACCTCCGCCGATTATCAAAAGAAATGAAAGAATTTGAGACACGCGTATTCCTCCAAATAAGTAAAGGCTGTCTGTTCTTAATCCCTCAATAAAAAACCTTGCCGTTCCATAACCGATAAGATAAGCTGAGAGCAATACCCCGTCCTTTTTAGTTTTTCCGGAAATAATCAGCACAAGTATAAACAACAATAAGTTACACATACTCTCATAAAAAAAAGTGGCCTGATGCCATTCCGACACCGCATCAATATATACTCCATAAGGGAAAAACTGAAGCTTTGGATTCATAATAATTGCTCCATATGCTTCCTGATTCATGAAATTGCCCCATCGTCCAATCGCCTGTCCTAATATTAAACTGGGTATCGCTAAATCGATCAATTTAAAAAGCGGAAATTTATTAATCCTGCAAAAAACTACTGCGCATAAAAAGCCTCCGATCACTCCACCATAAATAGCCAGCCCGCCTTCTCTGATTGCAAATATCTTCAATGGGTTATTCAAATACTTTTCCAATTCAAAAAACACATAGTATAAACGAGCGCAAATAATAGCAATTGGAAGCGCGATAAGAATAAAATCAAATCCGATTTATATCCATTTTTCTTCGCCCTGTAATCAGCAAGAAACACCCCCAGCAACATACCAAATCCAATAATCACTCCATACCAGGCTATATTAAAGCCTTCAATTCCAAACAAATCTTCCACCGCGAATCTATTCAACTTATCCTCCAACCTTATCATTTATAAAAAATCATGAATACTGTTTAATCAACCTACTTGTAAAAATCATTATAACCACATTTCCCATCGTTTGACAAGGTTTTACCATTTTCATAATAGCTTTTATCAACTTATCTTCAAAGGCAGGTGATATTCTGCAATATTTTAAAAAATTCTAAAATGCGTAAAAGGAGCCGGAAAAACAACGCTTTCCGGCTCCATAGATTTATTTCTCAATGTGAGATTAGTTTCCCATCTGTTTTGCAACTTCCTCTGCAAAATTCTCTTCCTTCTTCTCCAGACCTTCACCCGTCTCAAAACGAACGAATTTCTTCAGCGAAAGATTGGCACCATTCTCCTTAGCAACCTGAGCAACATACTGAGCAACGGTTTGCTTTCCGTCCTCTGCTTTTACGTAGGTCTGCTCTAAGAGGCATACCTCTTTCAGCTCTTTGTTAAGACGTCCTAATACCGCGCCTTCGATAACCTTCTCCGGCTTACCGGCCATTTTAGGATCCTGAGCGATCTGCGCTGCGATGATTTCCTTCTCGTGTGCTTTGTATTCTTCAGAAACCTCTTCCGTAGATACATATTTGGGGGAAAGTGCAGCAACCTGCATAGCGAGGTTCGTAAGAGCTTCCTTTACCGCATCGTTCACAACATCCGTAGTTGCTTCTACGATAACGCCGATTCTTCCGCCGCCATGTACGTAAGTTACTACACAGCCGTTCTCAGCTATTACTTTTTCAAATCTTCTGATATTCAAATTCTCGCCGATAACAGAAACCTTTTCTACCAACGCTTCTTTTACCGTCTTAGAAGAATCCTCTTTCCACGCCTCAGCCATAAATGCATCAATATCTGCCGCATTAGATACTACTGCCTGCTCTGCAACATTCTCAACGAACTTCTGAAAATCTTCATTCTTTGCAACGAAATCTGTCTCGGAGTTAACTTCAACAACTGCTGCACATTTTTCACCGTCCGTAGCTACGCGGCAAAGTCCTTCGGCTGCAATTCTTCCTGCTTTCTTCTCCGCCTTAGCCTGACCATTCTTTCTTAAATATTCTACGGAAGCTTCCATATCGCCGTTGTTCTCGGTAAGCGCCTTTTTACAGTCCATCATACCCGCACCGGTCAATTCTCTTAATTCTTTTACCATTCCTGCCGTGATGCTCATTTAAATAACCATTCCTTTCTTCGCACTATTCTATACTATGGCTTATTCTGCCGCAATTTCTTCCATATCGGTTGCTTCTGTAGCCTCAGCTGTCATTTCTTCAGCCACTTCTGTAAAAGCTTCCTCTCCCTGATTAGCTTCAATTACAGCGTCAGCCATCTTGGAAACGATTAATTTTACGGCTCTGATAGCATCGTCATTTCCCGGGATGATATAATCAAGTTCTTCAGGATCGCTATTCGTATCACCGATTCCAATCAATGTAATGCCCAGCGTATGAGCTTCCTGCACACAGATTCTTTCCTTCTTAGGATCTACTACGAAAATAGCATCGGGAATCCTTGTCATGTCTTTGATTCCACCCAGATTCTTCTCTAACTTCTCCCACTCCTTCTTGAGTGCGATAACTTCTTTCTTGGGAAGAACATCGAAGGTTCCGTCCTGGGACATCTGCTCGATCTTCTTCAATCTGTCAATTCTGCTGCGAATCGTCTTGAAGTTGGTGAGCATACCGCCTAACCATCTTTCATTTACATAGAACATTCCGCAACGCTCTGCTTCTGATTTAACGGCATCCTGTGCCTGCTTTTTCGTACCAACAAAAAGAATTGTCCCGCCCTGAGTTGCGATATCAAATACCGCCTTGTAAGCTTCATCAACCTTGCCTACAGACTTCTGTAAATCGATGATGTGGATACCATTTCTCTCCGTAAAGATGTAAGGAGCCATCTTAGGATTCCATCTTCTCGTCTGATGTCCGAAATGAACACCTGCCTCTAATAACTGTTTCATTGAAATAACGCTCATGTTTCTACCTCCATTTGGTTAATTTGCTTCCGCGTACCTTACGCTCCATTGCCTACCTTAAGCGTCAAAAGCACCGACAATGAATGGATACACGTGTTTTTTAGTCACAACATTCGAATTATAACATAACAAAAACCCTTCTGACAAGGGCTTTTGCGAAATTTGCTGAAATTATTGTATTAATTTTTATGGCACTGTATTATCTATCTTTCCTCCTGTAATAATCGTTGCGATGTCCTCTTCGGAAGCTCCGGAAGGTATCTTATATTCTGCCGCAACGATCTTTCTGTCATACCCATTGTTTAATAAATATGTATCGAAATCATCTGCTGATGAAATCAAATCGATTTCTACAAGCCTTTTGCATATACTGTAGGGAGCTTCTCCTTTCTTTACGGAGAAAATGGTAGGTTCGGGTTCCTCCGCCTCCACATCCTCTATGCCGGCAGCCCCGTCCTCCAAAGCTCTGTCAGAATCAGCTTCAGCCGAATCAGTGTCCAAATCGTTCAAAGTATCTTTTGAGTCCGCCGTATCGTCAGCCTCTTTTTCTGTCTCATCCATAGACGGTATTTCCTGTTCCTTTACAGCCTTCGTCCCTGCATTGACGACCTCGTTATCAGTGCTTTCTTGCACCTCTCCATTTTTCACCTCTTCGGTATACTCCGTCAGGACTTTATTCTCCACCATGCCGAGAGACTTCGCCCTCGCTATTATTTCCTCGTTCGTAAGCGCTTCTCTTTTTCCGCCCGTCGCAAGCCCCATAATGACGGCGGTAATGATTATGCCTAAGCCAAGCCCTCTCAAATAATATTTCAAATTCATATCCGTTCCTGCCCGTCCTACTTTCGGTCTGCGTGCTTCAAGTCTGCTCAAATAAATCGATGACCAGCTTCACCTCTCCGACACCGAGTCCTAATTCCTTCGCTATCGCAGTTTGGGATTTTCCTTCCTTGTGCAGACTCAATATTTTTTCGTTGCTGTTTTTGACCTTTTCTTCGCCACCACGCTCAGGCTTAGCCGGCTCACTCTTTACTTCAACCTCGCCGCCTACAACCTTCGTTTTCACCGCATCCACAGCTTTGCGTCTGCCGTTCTTTTTAACAGTCACCTTTTCCGGCGCAATGGGTACGAACACTTCTTCTTCGATTTCAGCTTTTTTCTCGGTCACAGTTTCTTCTTTGGGAACTTTTGCCGCCGCAGGGACAGATTTTTTCTCTGCCTTACTTATTTCTTGCTCGGGCGGCTTTACCACCTGCTTTATTTCCTTCGCGACCCTACCGGCTTCACTTACCGTATTTACAAGGTTTTCATGCTTATCGTTGAGCATGTCATATAAGAAAATCACTTCATTATGATTCTTATTAATGTTTTCCAGCACGAGATCCGAGTATTCGTTGACCGCCATGATTTTCTCATTTGCCAGCCGCTCCATGCTGCGCTCCGTTTTCTCCATGGAATATGTGACCGTCTCATCGACGATATCGCCTATACGCTTCTTGGCCTCTTCTACTTCTTTTTCTACCAGTTCTTTTATTTGTCCTTTATCTATCTGCGGCTCTTTTTTCTCCGTTTTCTCCTTCCAAACAGGCAAAACAAAGCTTAATACCAAAATGATACCGCCAATAATAAGAAGAACAATTTCCGCTGTAATCATAGATTGTCTTCTCCTAAATTTTTATATCAAATCGACTCATATTTTTAATCATAACCTTCCCGTCAGGACCGTCCTTCTTCTCTTCGTCCTTTTTACGGTGCTGTCCTCCGTCGCCTGAATATTCGCCATTCCCCTTATCCTTGGCGTCAAAGCGCTTGTTTTGCTTTTCGGTATTCTCCCCTTGATGCACCTGCGTCATACGATCATCCACAACTTTGCTGAAGTGTTTCTGGAAATTGCTCTGATCGACCATTCCCTTATTGTCTTCATTGTGCTTTATCGTAGTATAATCCTGCGCACGTGTTATCTGTCCCTGCAACTCAATACGGCTAATCGACATCGTTATGACCTCCTTTTTTCACTAAAGTGCCGTCATTTTTACCTCGCCATCCATTTTAATGAATTTGCAATACTGCATTTCACTTTTTATTATCATAGACAAATCACCTATACAAACACGGGTTCCTCCGTATACCACACCGGTCACGTTGACACTCGCTCCCGACATATTACCGATAAACTCCTGAAGCCCGTCCATTTCTGCCATCTTTTCTTCTATCTCTTTCGTCTTCTCCTTACTCAGGAAGATCAAAGACTTCATATATTGTATCTGTTCCGGAGACAGCTTTACTCCTTTCGCCAATTTCTGCTGTGTGGATGTTAGTATTGGCTGAACTGATTTCTCTACCTTCGTCGCCTCCATGATTTCCTTTTGTAACTCTTGAATACGGGTCTTCGTTGTAGGATTGGCTCCTACCTCTACTATCGTATCCACACCCATCGGAGATCCTAAGGTCTTTACGGTTATTGCGTTCGTAGCACATACCCGTCCGCCTGTTATAAAACCTCGCTTACCGCTTACCGTCACCTCAGTTCCTGCCTGCACCGTACTGTGCAGAATGGATTCTGACGACACATAACCACCTGCCGTCGCTGTAGTGTTCTCCATGTACTTTGCAACGATATTTCCCTTCGCCCGCAGTGTTCCCCGATTCATACCGTTCATACCTCTGGCAATAGTGATGTTTCCGCCAGCTTCCAAGAAAGCGCCCTCTACTACTCCTTGGACCTCGATGTTTCCTCTCGACTTCACAGAGAAGTTTGCACATACATTTCCTTTTACCTGAACGCTTCCGTCGTATTCTATATTTCCTGTGGCGTTATCTACATTATCGACGAATAAGATGTCTGAAACAAATACTTTCTCATCCACTAAAGTAACATGCCCGTCCACCTCGGAAATCATGCTGAGCTTGTCCTCGGAAAGGGTGACATTCCTGCTGTATTTCAGCATTTTTTTCTTTACATCGCGGGGCTTCAACCTCTCCCCCATCAGATTGGTGCCAGCCTCTCCCATATCCTCGGGAAACAGCCTAGCAATTATATCACCCTTATGACAATGATTGATCGTATTCAAATTAAAAAAGTCTACGCTTCCATCATCTTTCAATGTAGGCTTTGCTTTTAAATCTGTATTAAAATAATATTCTATATAAGCGTCTGTTCCGTGACGGGGCTCTTTCCCCCTCGCAACGATGATATCTTCACAATAACGTCTGTTTTCAAAGTACTTGCTTATTTCCTCTTCCTGTATTCCGAATTTAATCCCTTTAAAGGCAAGATCGTCGATAAATTCGCTCTTTGTCATCTTTCCGCCGTTAACAGAAGGCGGATAAAACCGAACGGTGGCAATCATTTTATCCGAACTCACCATCAGTTTGTAGCTTTCGCGTTCTTCCATGTGCGACACATTATTAATAATTACCGTATAAGGCTCCTGCTTTCCCGTAACAGAATGCAGCACCTGATTATCGTATACGATATTTCTACTAGACAAATATTCTACAATTTCCCCTAAATTAACGGACTCTCCAGCGTTTGTCGGCGGAAATATTTGTAATCTCGTTATACCTTCTTCACAAATAAGTTGAAAATATCCATTCATAATAAGCTAACCCCACTAACTCATAGTCAATATTCCTATGTAGTTCCCCATTTTGGTTTTCATTTTCTGCAGACCCCGCGTATGCAGTTGTGAAATTCTCGACTCTGACACTTCCAATATACTGCTTATCTCCTTCAGCGTTAATTCCTCGTAATAATATAATTCAATTACTCTGCGTTCTTTTTCCGTCAGCAGACCTAACGCCTCTCCTAATACCTCTTTCAACTCTACCTTTTCAATCACCTCTTCCGGACTGTCAAAATGTGAATTTTTATTATTTTCGGAAGGTACCTCGCTTCCCTGCTCCATGAACTCATTCAGAGATACCACATTCGTAATCTTCATCTGCGACTGCCACTCTCCATACTCCGTCTCGGATATTCCAAGGGACACCGCAATCTCCCCTTCCGTCGCATTTCTTCCGTGCATCGCCTCAATTTCTTTTATCGCAGTCTCTACCTTTTTCTGGCGCTGCCTTATCGTTCTGGGAATCCAGTCCATCTTGCGTATCTGATCGAGAATCGCTCCCCGGATGCGCAGACTGGCATAAGTCTCAAATTTGACCTCCTTCATACTGTCAAATTTATCGATAGCATCTATCAATCCGAAAATACCGTAACCGACCAAATCATCGTATTCAACATTATACCCCAAATACATGCTGAGTCTGCCGGCCACCAGCTTTACGAGCGGAGCGTATTCCAAGATGAGTTTCTCGCGTACTTCAGTTGACTTTCCCCTTCCGTATTCCTCCCACAACTTTCTTCTGCCTGCTTCGTCCATACTCTCCTCCAGTTACCCTTAAGATTGCCTTCTCTATGAGTCCGCCTGTCCTTCTTCCTCCGCTGCTTCTTCTATCTGCTCCTGCGCTTCCTCCGGCACCTCGGGCACCACATTCTGCTTATCGAAAACATCCAGCATCCATTTTAGCAAACAGCCTATTATGTAGAAAATGACCAATACTCCAAGTAAAATGGAAAGCATAGTCCTGGTTTCATAGTGAAGCGCCCACATAGTAATACTGGTTATCGCGCCTGCAAACAGCATTAAAAAAGGTGGTATTAATTTCCTTTTCATTGCCGTTACCCCTCTTTTCTTCTGTTTCTTATATTACTCTTTGCTCCTTACCGATCGCACGAATTACAAAATCGCCCGTCTCCGGATAAAATATAACCGTCCTTCCATAGCTGTCACCGGTATCCTGTGCCAAAACCGGTATTTTTAGTTCTGCCAGCTTTTTCTTCGTCGCTTCTACATTTCTGTCTCCAATACGCACCATATCCGATTTATTCTGAAAAGCGAACATCTGTGCCCCTCCTGCTATTTTCGCCACAAGACGGCTTTGATTCGCGCCTTTTGCGACAATCTGGCGTACCAGCTCGATAATTCCCGTATCCGCGAATTTAGGAACATTGCTGTTGTTTTTTATCTGCGTACTGTCTGGCAGCATGATATGCGCCAATCCTCCTATTTTAGTTATAGGGTCTCGAATTGCGATTCCAACACATGACCCTAAGCCTAAAGTTGTAACGACATCCGGACTCACGCATATTTTAAGATCCGCCATTCCGACTTTTATTGTTTCACTCATATCTCTTCCGAGTCTCCTATTTTTCTTTGGTACAAACTGTCCTCACACAATTCCAAGCGAAGACAATATCTTTCCGTAAGACTCCAAATCAGGAATAAGGATAAAATAACCATCCAATTGAATCTCATCAAAAAACTGCGTCTGTATTAATAGGATTTTATCTCCCAAAGTTCCGAATTCGATTGCCGGAACGCTTAAAATAGCACCCGCCATATCTATCGCTAAGGACGGAATCGTAGGATAAATACATAACCCGGTAAGCGAGGACAAGGAATTCAAGTAGGAGCCCGTTATAATATTTCCTACCTCCTGCAGTGCCGACATCTCCATTTCTGAAAAGTCTCCACCTTCTAAGTTCATTCCCATAAGCTTGCTTACCAAATGTCTGGCCGAGTCCTTCTCCAGCAAAAACATAATGCTTCCCGTAATATCTCCGTCTACGCCCAGATAGATTCCTGCCATAATCTGCTCCTCGCCGCCCATAAGGGTGGCGACATCCTGAAACTCCAGAAGCCTGACCTGCGGCACTGACATATCGACCTTGCATTGCAGCATTTGCGCCAAAGCAGTTGTTGCATTTCCAGCTCCGATATTTCCCAATTCCTTTAATACGTCGTAATACTCCTGAGACATAGTCTCCAAATCCAGATTAGCCACAAGAAACCTCCTATGCGTTCTCTCTATCCAAAACAACCATGTTTAAATCGAGAAGGGATATCAAACCGCCGTCCTCGTATTTTCCAATGGCGAAAATAAAGTTTTCCCGCTCTTCTTTACTGTCATATGCTACCTTTTCGATCTGAGAGTTATCCAATGTTACTACTTCTTTCACTTCATCCACGATGATTCCGATGTTTCCCTGCTGTTCCAGCTTTAATATAATGATTCTCGTAGCTTTCGTATATTCGTCCAGTTCCAAATCCATCTTTACACGTATGCTCATAACAGGAATCACTTCGCCTCTAAGGTTAATAACGCCCCTTAAATATTCCTGTACCTTAGGAACTCGCGTAATATGCTGCATGCGCACGATGTTGTCCACATATTTGATATTTATGCCATATTGCTCCTCACCCAGTCTCACTACGATGAACTGAGTGGTCTCATTTTCTAAACCGACTTTTAATTCTTCCATTTGTTATTCCTCCTTAAAACAACGCATTCGTATCGAGAATCAGTGCAACTTCACCGTCGCCCAAAATAGTGGCTCCGCTGATTACTTTACATTTCGTAATGTATCTGCCCAAAGACTTGATAACGATTTCCTGCTGTCCCATAAGTTCATCTACTACAAGGCCTGCCATCCGACTGCCCTTCTTAACGATGACTACCGTCATGTTATCCTCGGGGTTTTTCTTGCTCGTGACATCGAGCACGCCGCTCAGCCTTATAAGCGGAATAACGATTCCTCTCAAATGGATTACTTCTTTGTTCTGTACCGTCTTGATTTCACTCGGTGAAATATCCTCGATAGTCTGTATGGAACCGAGGGAAACCGCATATTTCTCGCCGCCCACGTCTACCATCAAAGCCTGAATAATAGCTAATGTCAGAGGAAGGCGAATCGTCCATGTGCTTCCTGCACCCAGCTTGCTCTTAACCTCTACCTCGCCGCTAAGCGCTTCAATTTTGGATTTTACCACATCCAGACCAACACCTCTGCCCGATACGTCGGACACTACCTCCGATGTGGAGAAGCCTGCATGGAACAGAAGGTTCATAATCTCCGGCTCGGACATATTCTCGCCCTGATCCGCAGTAATAATTCCTCTGCTTACCGCCTTATTCTTTACCATTTCAGTATTGATTCCGGCACCGTCATCCCGCACCTCGATTACTACATTATTACCATCCTGATAAGCGTCTAAGAAAATAGAACCTACCTCCGGCTTTCCATTTTCTTTACGGATCTGAGCCGTTTCCAACCCGTGGTCCGCGGCATTACGCAGCAAATGCATCAAAGGATCGCCAATTTCGTCCACTACGGTACGGTCTAACTCCGTTTCCTCGCCGGACATGTACAATTCCATCTTTTTATCCAATTTCTTAGACAAATCGCGAATCATTCTCGGGAACTTATTTACAACGCTTTCGATAGGAACCATACGCACCTTCATAACGGATTCATGAAGATTCGTCGTTACACTTTCCAGATATTCAATCTGCTCATTGAAACTGGAGTTATTCCCTCTTTCTCCGCCGGAAGCAGATACTAAGGAATTCTTCGCTATAATGAGCTCGCTCACCAGATTCATGAGCACGTCCAGTTTCTCTATATCCACACGGACCGTTCTGTTTACTACAGGCTTGGATACCTGAGTTTTCTTCTCCGCCGTTTTTGTGCTGCCTGCCATCTGCTGCAGCGCTTGTCTTTCTGCGGAAACAGCTTCCGCGCTTCCGGTCTTTTCAGAAGCCATAGGCAAATCCATTTCCATACTATCGCTTCCAGACACATATGCCAATTTTTCTTTATCGATTATGGAACCTTGTACATCTTCGATTTCCGAAACATGTTTAACCGCATCCACTACTCTCTCAAGCGGGCTGTCAGAAATGAAAACCAAGCTGAATTCCAGATCAAATCGTTCATCTTCGATATCCTGAACCGGCGGATCGGATACGATAATTTCTCCCAGCTCTTCTAATGACTTGAATACAAGAAATGCTCTCGCCGCCTTCAATATACAAGTTTCCTGAACCTTTACAGTAATTCCGTATACATTCTTACCCTGTCTAAGCGCTTCGTTCAGTACGCGCTTCTGTGTGTCGTCAAAAGCGATATCATGAACAACAATCTGCTTCTGTACGTTGTCAGTGGAACTATCTTGTCTTTTCTCTGCCTTGGAAGCAGCTTCACCGTCACTTCCTTTGCTTTCCAATACTTCATTGAGAAGTTTAATAAGCGCCGCGTTGTCGTTAGTTCCCTCATCGCCGGATGCCTGAATCGCATTCAAATATTCCTCCAGCGCATCCAGACATTTGAAAAGGATATCGATCATATTCCCTTTCACCTTGATCGTACCATTACGCACCTCTGAGAATACATTTTCCATATCATGAGTGAGCGCCTGCATCCTTTTATAGCCCATGGTTCCCGCCATACCTTTTAAGGAATGCGCTGCCCTGAATATTTCATTGATCGTATCCGCGTTCTCCGGATCCTGCTCAAGATTTAATATTTCAGTATTCAAGCTCTGTAAATGTTCTTTTGTTTCATCAAGGAAAATTTCGAGATATTGGCTTACGTCCATTTTAAATTACCCCCACGTTCGTGATTATTTCCTGCGCAATGCGTTCAAGAGGAACTATTTGATTGGAAAGCCCGGCATTCACTATGTTCTTAGGCATTCCATATACCGCACAGCTCTCTTCCTCCTGCGCAATGACATGTGTTTTCTTTTGTTTTTTCAGATAAGTGATTCCCTTCGTTCCATCAGCACCCATTCCTGTCATGACTACACATAGGATCTCGCCATACCGGCTTTCCGACAGCGATTCATACATGTAGTTAGCGCACGGCTTTACGCCCTCTCTATTCGGTTCGTCCGTGTAATATACCACATGACGGTTCCCCGAATAACGGATGTTGAGATGCTTTCCGCCTTTGGCAATATAAACGTTTCCTGCCGCCAGAACATCTCCTTCACTGGCTTCCTTTACATTTAATTCACTCAGCGTGTTTAACCGTTCCGCCAAAGATGCCGTAAATCCGGGCGGCATATGCTGCACGATAACTATCGGAGCGTTCAACTTTGCCGGCAACTTAGTAATCACTGCCTGTAAAGCTTTCGGTCCGCCGGTAGAACTGGCAATCGCCACAATCTTACCGCCCGGTACCTGACCTATACTCATGTTCATAAGCTCCACTATCCTTTTTCGGCTCTGCTTTTCACTTGGAATCTTTTACCTATAATGATTATATCATAGATTACTCTTCTCATGAGTGCAAAGTCATCAACAGCCATCATTTTTCGGTATTTTATGCCAAATTGTGAAAAGCGACCTGAATCTATAGATTTTCACCTTTCTTCCGCAGATTCTTTCTTTCTTCGCCAAAAATAAATCGAATAATTTCTTCCCGCACTTCTTTATCGATGTTCATATACTGTAACCGGTGCTCGTATACCCCCTGGCGGTTCTCCACCTCTTTTATGCTGAGAACCTTTCCAAGCAGCTCGTATACCTTGGTCCCATTCTCCGTATCCAACTGGTATTTGCAAAGCAGCACGCTGTCCGCTTCATATTTAAAATCTGCCACGAAGCGCAACCCGCCTCCACTGATATCCACAATAATACTTCTCTTGAGCGGCAGCCCCGGAGTGATGAACTCTTCCTTCTTCCCCTTTTTGTCCAAAGCCTTTATCTCATCCTGATTGAGGACTCTGGAATTCATCTCCAGCGCACAGCTGAACCTGAAATATTCCCGCCTCTGGTCCCTTCTTAAATTACTGATCAAATCCATAGTCAAAAGATAAGTGCTGTTTTTCTTATCTCTATCGACTACCTTCGCACGGCATCGGTAAACACTGTCCGTCAAATAAAAAAACAAATCGAATTCACTGCCTATCGAAAGCAGAATAATCTTCGTCTTTTCCATAGGCATCACAATCTCTATTCGGTCATTGGAAAGAACGTCGTACACATGACTTTGATAAATTCGAGTCTCGGTCTCATTTTCCTTCCCTTTTTTCTTTCGCGTCTCCCTTATATCAACTCTATTCCCCGGTATCACATATTTCGATAATATTTCACCCGCCATGATTCACCATCTCTTTGTCTGTTTATCTCTTTCCTAATATATGAGAAAAAATTGCCGCCATTCCCCGCCTGCCTGTATTCTTATTCATTTCTTTATTCATCAGCTTCGCCGCTATTTCCTCATAAGCTAACGCTGATTTCGCGCCCGGACTTTCCAAGGATACCGGTTTTTGCTGCATTACCGCTTTGGAAAGCTGTCCGTCCTCAGGTATCTCTCCTAAATATTCCATCGGAGTCTTAAGATAATTCTTTACAACGGAATACAACTTGTTATAAAGATTCTCTCCCTCGCCGGTCTTCCTCACCCTGTTGGCGATCATCCTGACCTTTGTTTCTTCCTTGGAGAAATCAGGATGCCTGCAAAGCGCCTTTAACAGTGAATAGGAGTCTGTGATGGAAGTCGGCTCCGGTGTAGTAACCAGTAAAATTTCTTGACTCGCTACGAGAAATTCCATTACCGCATCGGAAATACCCGCTCCCGTGTCAATAATGATCGTATCCGCAAGAGAATCTAATTCCGCAAGATTCTGAATAATATAAGACAGGTTATCCTTAGTAATATTAGACAGTGCCGCAACTCCTGAACCTCCGGAAATGAATCCCACCTCCATCGGCCCCCATGTAATAATTTCCTTGATATTTTTCCCCTGATATATCAAATCGCTCAAATTGTGCTTCGGCACCGTTCCAAACATAATTTCGATATTCGCAAGCCCAAAATCAGCATCGAGTATAATCACCTTCTGCCCCATCTTACGGAACTGAATTGCTAAATTAATGGACGTATTGGATTTACCGACTCCCCCTTTTCCGCTGGTAACTGTGATGACGCGAGCCAAAGGCCTTTGTGGATGACTGTTGGCCTTAATAATATTCCTTAACTGTTCAGCCTGATCCATAATCCTATCCTCCTAATTTTGTCCGCCAAGTAATTTTTTTACAGTCTTCTGGGGATTGAACTCTTCTATATCATCCGGCACGTTCTGCCCGCAAGTAACATAAGATAATGACGCTCCCGTATATAGCTTGATATTCAGCAGATTACCCATTGCCGAAGTCTCGTCCAGCTTTGTGAATATCAGCTTATAGTCTGTAACCTGTGAATAGGAATCGACGATACGGACCAAGTCGCGGTATTTCGTCGTAGCGCTGAGCACAAGAAAGACTTCTTTTTCAGCCAGTCCATCTACTGAATGAATCAGCTCGTTGGTATTGGCTTTCTGCTCTTCATTCTGGTAAGAGTGCCCTGAGGTATCTACAATAATATAATCATATCCCGTAAAATTCTCCAAAACCTGTGCTATTTCTTCCGGGGAATATATCACGCGGAAAGGCACCTCTAAGATATTGGCATAAGTGCGAAGTTGCTCCGCTGCTGCAATACGGTATGTATCTGCAGTTAAAAGCGCCACCTTTTTCTTATCGTCCACGATGAATTTGGAAGCTATTTTCGCTATGGTAGTGGTCTTTCCCACTCCGGTAGGGCCTACGAAGAAAATCACCTTCACTCCGTTTTGGGGAGGCATTATACTTGCCGGTTTACCGAATTTGAGAACCATTTTCTGGTAAATGCTGGAAAGCGCATAGTCGAAAGGCATGTTCGGCTTCACATTTTTTTCTATTTCGTCTATGATTTGATTGGCGTTCTTCTCGCTTACTTCATTATCCAACATCGTATTGTATAAAATCTTGGTGAATTTCTCCAGTTCGCTATGGACTTCCTCTTCTTCCTCCATCTTGTCGCTCTCCGGCCGCCAACGCTGCTGTTCCAATAGGATGTGGAGATTGTCCAGTTTCTCCTCCAGCAAAGTGCTCTCTCTCTTTTCCTCATCGAGATTCTCGATAACGAGGGATTTGGAATTTTGAATCTCGTTATACGGAGATGGATAAACCACCTTTGACGGACTCACCGGTTCTTTTTTTTCTTCTTTTCTCGAGGAATAATATCTCTCGTTTTCCTCCTCGAGAGCGACCGTCACCTCCACCAAATCCGAACGGAAAAAGCGGAAAAAGCCTTTCTTTTTCACGCCCTTCACATTCATTATAACAATATTTTTACCCAGTTCCCTTTTTGCCGCTTCTACGGCTTCGTTTTCTGTTTTTCCTTGGAATTTCTTAATTATCATGCTATCGTCACCATCCCAACAGATTGTAATTCTACATTTGATTCGATTTCATTATAAGAAACGACGATCAAGTCTCTGTAATAATCCTCCGTCAACCGTTTAAAATACATCCGCACGATAGGCGAAGTGATGATAATAGGATTCTTGCCCAGATTCTCAAGCTTCTGCATCTCGTCTCCTACCGACTTGATGACCGTCTTCGTCTTTTCCGGATCGAGAGTAAGATATGCTCCCTGCTCCGTCTGCTTTACACTATTCATAATCTCCTGCTCCAGTTTCGGATCCATGGTCACAACGCTGGTGGTCTCGTTAGCAGGAAAATACTTGCTGGAAATAGCTCTCTTTAAGCTTTGCCGCACATATTCCGTCAGAATATCCGTATCCCTCGTGGTCGCTGCATAGTCCGCCAGCGTTTCGAAAATGGTAAGTAAATCCCGGATGGAAATTCCTTCCTTCAACATATTCTGCAATACTTTCTGAACCTCGCCAACGCCAAGCAGCTTCGGAACAAGCTCTTCCACCAAGGAGGGATTCGATTCCTTCATGTTGTTGACAAGATTCTGTACGTCCTGTCTCGTGAGCAGCTCGGAAATATACTGCCTTATAACTTCTGTCAAGTGTGTCGCGATAATAGACGGAGGGTCTACCACCGTATAGCCCAGACTCTCGGCCCTTTCTCTCTGCCCCTCAGTAATCCAAATCGCCGGCAGATGAAAGGAAGGTTCGAAAGTCGGAATACCTGTGATTTCCTCCTCCACATACCCAGGATTCATTGCCATGTAGTGGTCGAACAAAATCTCTCCTTCGCTTACCTGTACACCTTTTATCTTAATAATATATTGGTTCGGATTCAACTGTATATTGTCTCGCAGACGGATAATTGGTACAACGGTACCAAGCTCCAGAGCTATCTGCCTTCTTATCATAACAACCCGGTCTAATAAGTCGCCGCCTTGATTCACATCTGCAAGAGGGATAATTCCATAGCCGAACTCCAGCTCGATAGGATCCACCTGCAAGAGGCTGGTCACATTCTCCGGCTGTCTGATTTCCTCCGCCGCCATTTCGTCCATATCCACTTCCGCTTCTATCTTTGCGGTCTCGATAGTTCCCGCCATCACTCTTCCGCTTACGATAAATACTAATCCCATCGCAATGAAAAGAATGTCGTTTAATGGAGTAACAATGCCTAACAACGCTAAAATTGCTCCTACAAAATATAATACCTTCGGCACACCGAATAACTGGCGCACAAGCACCGAACCGAAATCGGCATCCTTGGAGCCCTTCGTTACAAGAATACCGGTGGAAAGCGAAATGAGCAGGGATGGTATCTGACTGACCAGACCATCACCGATAGTAAGGATTGTATACTTATCTACCGCTCCCCCTATATCCATTCCCTGGCGGAGCACTCCCATCGCAATACCGCCCACAATATTAATTACAGTAATGATGAGTCCTGCTATCGCATCTCCCTTAACGTACTTCACAGCACCGTCCATGGAGCCAAAAAAGCTTGCTTCCTCCTGAATCTTATCACGCCTTCTCTTTGCTTCCGCGTCCGTAATCGCACCGGTATTAAGATCCGCATCGATTGCCATCTGTTTACCAGGCATAGCATCCAACGTAAATCTTGCCGTTACCTCTGCAACTCTCTCAGAACCCTTGTTGATAACCATGAACTGAATGAGAATCAAGATAATGAAAATGATAACACCGATTACAAGATCGCCCCCACCTACAAAGTTACCGAATACTAAAATGACATTACCCGGGTCGCCTGAAGATAATATCAGCTTAGTAGCAGATATATTGAGCGCGATTCTGAATATAGTCGTAAACAATAACATCGTCGGGAAAAATGACAATTCCAGTACTTCTTTAACAAACATACAGCCGAATAAAATAGTAAATGCCAACGCTATATTAAAAGCGAGAAAAATATCGAGCAGCCACGCCGGAATAGGCACGATAAACATAACGAACGCCGACACCACAAATAATGCAACACTTATATCCGCCCTTTTCATACCTTACTCCTCCTCTCTTCTTACGTCTTTCCCTTCAAATGATATACGAATGCGAGCACCTCGGCCACTGCCTGATACAGCTCCGGCGGTACCAGCTCGCCCACATCTACATTCGCATACAGCATTCTGGCAAGGGGCTTATTTTCTACAATTTCTATATGATGCTCCTTCGCTGCATCCTTAATCTTCTGCGCGAGATAATCCTCTCCCTTTGCTATGACCAAAGGAGCTTCATATTTATCAGGATCATACTTGATCGCCACTGCATAGTGGGTAGGGTTGGTAATTACCACATCTGCCTCGGGCAATTGCTGCATCATACGGCGCTGGGAAGCTTCTCTCATGCGCTGTCTTTGCTTTCCCTTAATCTTAGGATCACCCTCCTGATCCTTATACTCATCCTTAATTTCCTGCTTCGTCATTTTCATATCTTCTTTAAATTTATGCTTCTGATAAGCGAAGTCTAGAATTCCTATGAGTATATAAATGGCAGAAACCCGTATTCCCAAATCGATAACTAATTCTCCGATAAGCAAAATAGCCTGATTTAACGGAATATCATATAACAGAAAAATGTAGTCGTACTTATCCTTCAAGTAAGAATACGCCACATAAATAATCAATCCCACTTTGAGCAAAGATTTTACCAGTTCCATCAAGGAATCCTTGGAAATAATCTTCTTAAATCCCTTCAAGGGGTTAAGCTTGCTGAGCTTAGGCTGCAACGTCTTTCCGGTGGGACGCCATTTTACCTGCACCACATCGCAAATGAACGCTACCAGCAGCCCTATGATAAGAACCGGAGCCATTATAAGAATCATCTCAAGAACCATATTGTTAAATACGGCGCGCAGGCTGGTAACAGGAACCTCTCCGTTGTAGTTCTTTATCAGACTCGGTATCTGTCCGTAAATGCTATAAAAAACTTCTAAAAAGCTGTTTCCCATGCTTCCTACATAGAACTTCAGCACTAAAAATAAAGCGAGAAGTCCGAAGGCATTACCAATTTCCTTACTCTTAGCTACCTGTCCTTCTTTTCTGGCATCCCTTAACTTTTTGTCGGTAGCGGGCTCCGTTTTTTCTCCGCCCGGACCATCTTTCGCAAAAAACTGGAGATTATACTGTAAAATCACATCAGTCCCTCTACAAATGACACTACTATTTTTTTCATTTGTTCAAAAATAAAATTAGAAGCTACGGGCAGCATCCCTGCCGTTAAAAACAGCACCGACAGGCCTACCAAAATCTTAATCTGAATACCGACAGCGAACATATTGAGCTGGGGCGAAACCTTCGCCAATATGCCAAGAATGACGTTCAGCATTACCATAACCAGAAATATTGGAAGGCAAATGCGAAAGCCTATAATTATATAATCGCTCATAAAACGAACCACCGACGTTGTCAGGGAGTCAGTCCTAAATACGGCACCATTTATCGGTATCAGCGTAAAAGTATCCACCAGAGCCTTTAACAGATATTGGTACATCCCGCTTACAATGAGCATAAGAGTTATCATGTATTGATAAAAAACACCGGAAATACTTGTAGATTCTTTCGTCGTAGGATCCATGATCGTAACCATGGCCAACCCCGTCTCCATATCGATAACGTGTCCTGCAAAGGATACGATGGAATTGCACAAGTTAGCGCCAAACCCGATAATAAAGCCCGTTAAAGCCTCCTTCATAACAATTACCGTATAACCTAACCAAGTGTCGTATTGAAGCGGCTCGGAAGGTGCCAAAACAAAGAAGACAAGCAGTGATACGAAAAAGCTGATCCCTACCCTTATCTGTCTCGGCGTATTATTCATACTGAAAAACGGTGCGATAAAGACAAAGCAGGTCACCCTGGTGAAAATCAATAAAAAATATTCAAGACTTGCATATGTAAAAACATAATCAATCATAACGCTACCTTATATAGACGCTGAAATCGGACCACAAGCTCACCATAAACTCTGACATACCGTTCATCATCCAATGCCCCAACACCATAATCGACAAAAATACGCAAATGATTTTCGGCACGAAGGTGAGCGTCTGCTCCTGAATCGACGTAACGGTCTGAAAAATACTGATAATCAAACCAACAATGAGCGACACGAGCAGTATAGGAGCCGATGTCTTTATGATCAAATATAATGCGGTCGAAGAAATCGCGGTTATGTCATCAATTGTCATACATTAACTCCCTTTCGCTTTTGTCATTTAATAAAAGGTCTTCACCAAGCTTCCTATGATTAAGTTCCAGCCATCTGCCAATACGAACAAAAGTATCTTGAAAGGCATGGAAATCGTGGTAGGCGGCAGCATCATCATACCCATACTCATGAGTGTCGAAGCCACAACCATATCTATGACGATAAATGGAATATAAATCAAAAATCCTATAATAAACGCTGTCCGAAGCTCGCTGATAATAAAGCTGGGAATCAGAACACTGGTGGGAATGCTGGCCAGATCACCCTGCCACTCCGTATTACTGATATCCATGAACAGTCTTACATCCTTCGCAAGTGTCTGCCCGTACATAAAATCTCTAAAAGGCTGTATGCCGATCTCCAAAGCCTCGGCCTGATCCATTTCCCCTGCTTCGAAAGGCACTACTGCCTCCTCATATACCTTTGACAAGGTAGGCTGCATGATGAAAAAGGTCAAAAACAAAGCTAACCCAATCAACACCTGATTAGGGGGCGCCGTTTGGGTATTCAAAGCTGCCCTCGTAAAATGCAGAACGATAATAATTCTGGTAAACGAGGTAAGCATTATAATTAATGTTGGTGCGAGCGCAATCAAGGTAAGCGTCAAGAGAATTCTCAGGCTGCCATTCAATTGTCCGTTTCCCTCATCATAAGTAAGGGTTACGGTATTCGCTATATTAAGTTCCTTTAAATCCTCCGGCGTCTGTGCATCGCCCGGATTACTGATATTCGTTCTTTCATCAGTAGTACCTGTCAGATTCGATTCCCTTGTATCCGCCGCATAAACGGAAACTGGTCTGGCTGTACACAATAATATGCCCACCGAAAACAGCAGGCATATTATTTTTATCATCCTTCTTCCGGAAAAAATTGTTCTCATATATCTCGCCTATTCTTCATTTCTTTCGGTCTTTATCCATAATCTTTGCTTTTTCAAATATCTTCTTAAAATCGGGCATAGTATCTCCCTCTTTATCCGGTAAATGAATCTGCTCGGCGGGTATCTCTGCAAGCATCGTAATCGTATCCTTGCCTATTCCTATAGCAAGATACTTATCTCCGGTCTTTATTATCTGGATATATTTATTTACAGTAATTTTGTATGTCTCTATAACCTCTATATTCGCTCCATACGTCCTTCCCTTCTGCAGATTAGCCATCCATCTGGTAAAAAACCATGTGATTCCCAGCACGAAAACAAATATAATGAGCACAGTCAAAAACTGTAAATACGAATTTGTACTACTCGATACGGTAAGCAGCATCATTATCCAACTACTTTCTTAACAGCCTCCAAAACGCGATCCGCTTGGAAAGGCTTAACGATAAAGTCCTTTGCTCCTGCCTGAATAGATTCGATAACCATCGCCTGCTGGCCCATTGCAGAGCACATGATTACGAGAGCGGAAGGATCTGCCTCTTTAATTTTCTTCAATGCCATGATCCCGTCCATTTCCGGCATGGTAATATCCATAAGGACAAGGTCGGGATTCAATTCGCCATACTTCTCCACTGCCTTCACTCCGTTTTCCGCTTCACCCGCAACGTTGTATCCGTTTTTCGTAAGGATATCTTTAATCATCATACGCATGAATGCAGCATCGTCGCAAATTAAAATGTTCTTTGCCATATCTCTTTCTCCTATTTCTCTTCTTATTTAATAATTTCTGTTACTCGGATACCGAAGCTTTCTTCGATTACCACAACTTCACCTTTAGCTACAAATTTGCCATTTACCAAAACATCTATCGGTTCTCCGGCAATCTTGTCAAGTTCAATAATTGTACCCGGAGCGAAATCTAAAATTTCAGATATCGATTTACTTGTTCTGCCCAGTTCCACAGTTACCTCTAGCGGTACGTCCATTATCAGTCCAATATTTTCATTGCTTTGAAGTCCGCTGTAATCGGTTGTAAAATTCTGGAACTGTGCAGGCTGAACATTCATATTCTGCATCTGCGGCATAGCCACTTGCGGCATCCCCATCATTGCCATCTGCTGCTGCATTCCGTTGCCTCCTATTGCTGCCATCTGCGGCGGTATGTTCTGCGTCTGCTGCGGTTCCGGTTCCGGAATCGGTACAGAGTTTTCCATCTGGTTATTTATAAAAGTCTCATATAATGTCTTCGCAAAATCGATCGGATATAACTGCATAATCGTGCTGTCTACCAAATCTCCAATTTGCATTCTGAAGGAAATTTTCACAAATACGCCATCCAGAAAGGAAGCAATATCGCTGCCTGACTTGAATGCATTTAAGTCAACCAGGCTGGCATCCGGGGGGCTGATATCGATCATCGTACCGAGCATCGTAGAAAGAGAAGTAGCCGCGGAGCCCATCATCTGGTTCATCGCTTCGGAAATCGCACTAAGATGCATCTCTCCCAATTCTCCGTCCGTGTTCGTTCCGTCGCCGCCCATCATAAGGTCGGTGATAATCTTAACATCATGCTCCTTTAGCACCAGAATATTGGAGCCCTCCAAGCCCGAGGTATACCTTATCTGAATAAATACACAAGGCCGCTCATAATCCTCCGTCATATTCGCCCAATTGGATAACGTCACTCGGGGAGTTGTAATATTAACTTTTCGATTGACTAGAGAATACAATGTTGTTGCCGACGATCCCATGCTGATATTGGCAATTTCTCCAATGGCATCCTTTTCCACTTCGGAAAGCAAGCTTTCGTCTACATAAGCGGCTGATGCCGCCGAAGCTTCTCCTCCATCTTCCTCCGATAGGTCCATTCCGTTCAATAACGCATTTATTTCGTCTTGAGATAACATTCCATCCATGTTATTCCCCCTCTCTGATTACCGAGGTGACTCTTACCGCATATTTATCTTTGCTGGAGCCCGGTAACGCGGTGAATTTCTTTATATTTCCGACATAAACACTAAGTTCATTGTCGACCCTTTTATCCAGCCTGATAATGTCGCCCGGCTGTAAATCAACAAAATCATTGACCAAAACACTGCTTCTTCCCAGAATTGCTTTCACTGGAATATCAACCCTTCGAATCAGCGCTTCGATGTATTCTTCATAGTGCTCGTCATTCTTTTCCTGCATGGTCGAATACCAATACTTCGTATTCAGCTTGTCCATAACATCTTCCAGCGTGAAGTAAGGAAGACATATGTTCATCAATCCCTCTACATCGCCGATTTTCATATTCAAAGTGACAATCGCTATCATATCGCTCGGTGCGATAACCTGCGCGAACTGCGAATTCGTCTCGATTCTTTCCATCATCGGATTCACATCCACGACATTTTTCCACGGTTCCCGCATAAGCTGCATACAGACTATCATGATCTTCTCCATAATAGTCAACTCTATTTCGGAAAAATCTCTGTTCTTCTCCAATGCACCTCCCGGTCCTCCCAGCATTCTATCTATCATCGCAAAGCCCAGATTACAGGACAATTCTACGATGATACTTCCGGGCAGCGGCGCGAAATTCACAATCCCCAGAATAACCGGATTGGAAAGCGCATTTGAAAATTCCGAAAAAGTAACCGCTTCCGAACTCGCCACACTGACTTGTATGTTTTTGCGCAGATAAACCGGCAAGTTCGTAGATATCAATCTTCCATAATGCTCATGTATAATTTCCAAAGTTCTCAAATGTTCCTTGGAAAACTTTGCAGGGCGTTTGAAGTCATAGTTCTTCACCTGCTTCTCACCATGCTCCTGTATATCGTCTACGTCCAATTCACCCGTACTTAACGCTGCGAGCAAATTGTCGATTTCGTTTTGTGACAGTACCTCACCCACTCAAGTCACCTCCTGCCTATTTCTTTTAGCAGATTATTGGAACTTAATGTCACTAAACGAAACATTATAAATAAATTTCGAATCAAACATACGCTGAATTCTTCTCAAAATTTCCTTCTTGGCTTCATCCTGCGTATCGCTCGTCATAAGCTCATCCATCGTATAGCTTCCAATTATGTCTATGATCTCACTCGTAATAAGTGGCTCATAAGTCGCCATACTTTCAGAGCTTCCATAATCTTTATATCCATCTGCCTTCGTATTCAGGGAAAGTGCTACAGATGCCAGACAATAGTGGGTGCTTCCGTCCTCACTACTTTTCAGAGTAACCGTCATAGGTTCAGAGATATTATACACTTGCGTCTGTGACAGAGGAACAGTTCCCGCATCTCCCGCTTCTCCTAATTCCAAACGAAGTACCGATGCAATATCCGTCACAAGTTCTGTTGTCTTCTTCGAAGCACCGGTTACGCTGAACATCATAATAGATGTTAATACAATATTCACGATCAGCAAACCGAGTATCAGTACAGACAATAAATTATTCTTCATTTTAAAACTTCCTCCCGCTCGTTTAATAGGAACTTAGCGAATTGTAAATTCTTATTTCTACCCTTCTGTTCAGTGCCCGGCCCTCAGCAGTGGAATTGTCCGCTATTGGAACATATTCTCCGCGACCGGAATGTTTAATGATTGCAGGGTCAAGATCCGCATGTTCAATCAGGTAATTGAATACCGAGAGCGCCCTTCCGCTGCTCAATTCATCGTTATTGGAATACTTTGCTCCCGACATCGGAACATTGTCCGTATGCCCTTCTACCTCTATCGTGCTCTGCGCATAACGTTCCAGCATAACGCCTATCTTGTCCAAAACTGGTAAGGATTCCTCCTTAAGCACGGTGCTTCCGGAATCGAACAACAAAGACCCTTGAAGCGTTAGCTGCACATATTGAGAAGTAAATTCAACATCGACCACATTGCTAAGGCTTTGTTCGGCAACCGCCTCCTCAACCCTCTCGGAAAGCTCCTCCGATTCCTTTAACTTGGCTTCTTCAATCTTCCTCTCAGCTTCGCCGAGAGAGTCCGGGACAGCATCGCCCTCCTCTGCCTTACCGGTACTGTTTATGTATTGATCCAGCTCATTGAGCTGGCTAACACCATTACTGATTAGAATACCGTCCCCTACCGCCGATGCACCACCGTCAAATATACTGAAAGCCTGACTGAATGACGCCGCCATCAAATCGAATTTCTGTGCATCCACCGAGGACATCGAAAAAAGCAAAACGAAAAAGCACAAAAGTAAATTCATAAGATCGCCGAATGTGGCTATCCATGCCGGAGAACCCTTTGGCGTTTCTTCTCTCCTACGCCTAGCCAACCGGTTCACCTCCGCTTTCGCCGCTCCAGCTTTCTTTATCTCTCGGAGACAGGAACGATTTCAATTTTTCTTCTATAACCCGCGGGTTCTCACCCGCCTGAATGGAGAGAAGTCCTTCTATCATAATTTCCTTCAATCGAACCTCTTCCGCGTTGTTTTCTCTTAATTTACTCGCAACCGGCGTGCATACCCAGTTAGCTAAAAGCGAACCGTATAAGGTCGTAATAAGCGCAGTTGCCATACCGGGACCGATCGCTGACGGATCGTCCATCCTGTTGAGCATATCCACCAAACCGACGAGAGTTCCAATCATACCCCACGCAGGTCCCATCGCTCCGAGAGCGTCCCAAAATCCAATTTTTGTTTTATGTCTTTCCTCTATGCTGGCAAGCTCTGTATCCAATATGGCTCGAACTAATTCCTGATCCGTACCGTCTACGATGAGCATAATACCCTTCCTCAAAAATTCATCTTCGACGCCTGCCGCCCGCTCCTCCAGTGCGAGGAGTCCTTCTTTGCGGGCTATATTGGACAGTTCAATAATCTGCCTAATCGTCTCAGGAGTATCGTTGTCCGGTGCTCTTAGCACCAATCGAAAGCTCTTTATCCCTTCCGTAAAGTTCTGCAATGAATATGATGCCAATACACAGCATAAAGAACCACCGAAAGTAATAAAAACGGAAGGAACGTCCCAATAGCTGCCAATTGCTGATATTCCTCCACTAGTCAAAATACCAAATATAAACACAATGCCGCATAAAACAAGACCTAATATTGATGCTATATCCACGAATCATTCCCTTGATTTCCGCGTCAATCCGCAAAAATATCCTTTCTATACGATTTTACTAGATTTTTCACGTCTTGTCTACTTTCTTTTATAATTATTTTACGGCCTGTAGTAAATGAAACGACTGTATCTGGTGTCTCCTCCACCAGTTCGATTAAATCCGGATTAATCAATATTTTCGATCCGTTTATCTTCGTAACCTCTATCATTTTTACCCTCTCCTCTTCCGGACCTAAAAGCCCCTCCTGCCCGCAGTCCTACAAGATGACGGGGAACTCTGTTTCAAGTTCCCCATTATGTTGTGTTCCTTTACATTATATTACTAACGTTTAAGGTTTGTCAATTCTTCTAACATCGTGTCGGATACTGTAATAATTCGGCTGTTTGCCTGAAAACCTCTCTGCGTCGTGATCATTTCCGTAAACTCCTGTGACAGGTCTACGTTACTCATCTCGAGAACACCAGTCTGCATGTA
Source organism: Bacillota bacterium (assembly GCA_023408815.1). Classification (GTDB taxonomy): domain Bacteria; phylum Bacillota; class Clostridia; order Lachnospirales; family Lachnospiraceae; genus Kineothrix. The sequence continues at coordinate 163,735 of JAEYJO010000057.1, forward strand.
GCCTCCGTTGGCTGTGATATCTACGCCGGTGCCATCGAAGGCGCCGGAATTCATAGTGGCAGAATAAAGGTTATCACCCTGCTTCTCCAGACCGGAAGGATTCGCGAACACTGCCGTCGCAATCTGTCCGAGACACTTGCTCTGACCATTATCATAGGATGCTGTAATAATACCATCCTTGCTTATAGAAATAGAAATCATCTCGCCTGTTTTTCGTCCGGCCCCGAGTCCGTCAGAATCTCCGCTCGTCATAGCAACCGTACTGGACCCGTTATTATTTACATTTTGTGTAGTTGAAAAATCAACATTTATCGTAGAAAAATTCCCAAGAGAGCCAAAGCTCATGCTTATAGTTCCTGCACTGTTTCCTCCCACGGATATAAAGCTGCCATTTGATGTACTATACGTAAGATATGCCGCATTTTGTACCGTCTTTGATGTAACAGTCAGCGTTCCATCCGTCGCTACCGTTAATGCCGTTACTCCCTCCGCATCGATATCCAATCCGTAAAGCGTTTTAAAATTGGCTTTATCTTCGTCCGTAAATGTAGTGAGTTCTCCCCCCGGCGGTGTAAAGGTCATAGTTAAGGTTCCGTTCGTTACTGCTACCGAGGCAGTTTCAAAAGTGCCGCTGCTCGCCGTAGCCGTCGTACCGACCGCGGTTCCCGCATCTACCGTTAATTGACCGTTCCCATCAATTGTAAATGCCGTAACCTCATCGAAATCAATAGTGCTGTAAGCAGCTTCCAGTGCCGCTCTCTCATCAGTTCCGACCGCAGGCACCGCTGTCACCTGAGTACCCACTGTTCCGGTGTATGTATTTGTTCCGTCGGTTATCGTATACTCTCCCGTTCCGGTGGCAGAACCATTCACAAGAGTATACGCTTCCGATACGGCGACATCCAAGGCTCCGCCGAAAGATACCTGATCCAAATCAGTTCCTATACTGCTACCATCAGAATCCAGAATATCATCTAACTGGATATAGTACTGTCCACTGACCGTCGTAGCGTGAATACTATATTTAGCCGTATACTTATACCCCATATCATCATAGAATTCGAAGTTCATGATTCTGCCGGAACTGCTGTTTACCTTTGTATCATTTTTATCGATGATACCCGTCACGCTTGCCTCGCTGGTCGCTTCCGGAGGATAGGTCATATTCGTATCGTCCATGATTTTAAGTGCCGTTACCGTATCCGCTTTCGGCTCTCCGGTGGTCGGATCTACTGACCATCCCATCACATTATAGCCGGTGCTGGTCATGGCGAGATTTCCAGAGCCATCCACATAGAAGGATCCATCTCTTGTAAAGAAATTCTCCGAACCGTTGCTCACTACGAAGAAAGCATCGCCCGTTATCATGATATCGAATGGGTTGTTCGTCGTCTGCGCAGAGCCCTGCTGAGAAATAGATGTGTTGATTGCTCCCGTAACTACGCCGAGACCGATCTGCTTGGCATTGGTACCGCCCACACCTGTCTCCGCATTCGCTCCGGACGCTGCCTGTGTCGTCTGATACATCAAATCTCTGAATGTGACAGACTGTGATTTATAAGCTGTCGTATTGACATTAGCGATATTATTACCGATAACGTCCATCTTTGTCTGGTGGGCTCTGAGTCCCGCCACACCAGAATACAATGATCTCATCATAATGAATGACCTCCTTTTTATACCGCACGATGCCGCCTCGTTCCTTCTGTCATTCCGGAACGGCAGCCTCCTTGTAAGGTCCGGCTCACATAATTACCGCGCCATCGATATTGGTAAATACATTTTCATCTGTTTCTGTCTGTTTCATAGCCGTCACTACCGTATTGTTGGGAACATTTACGATAAAGGCCAATTGGTCGACAAGCACCAGTGACTCATGAATTCCTTTCAATCCTGCTTTCATCGTCCCTACCTGCAGCCTCTCCTTCTGGTTGTCCGTAAGCTCTATGTTGCGCTCCGCCAGACGATTTGCCGCATGTTTGGAAAATTTTACTTCCCCTGCGCTCTCAGCCTCTTTTGCGGTCTTATTCAGTAAATCTGAAAAAGAGACTCCACTCTCTCCCGCGATTTTACGGCTTTGCTCTGCCTGCGTAAAATATTTTGCCTGTAGCTGTTCTATGGAAAGGAATTGATTATTTTGAATCTTCATAATCTTCTCCTCCTTGAGCTTTTCCCATCCTTTGCATCTAAGACTGATCCGACTAGCATCAAAGCTCTAATTATCGCTATCACTATCGTCGTCTAAGCCGGCATTATTTTCTTCCTGATCCTTGACCAGTTCCTCAATGCGTTCAGTATACTCCTTCAGCTTCGTTACATAATCAGATGCAATAAAGGTCTTCTGGTAAGCCGTCATTCCGTTGTAGGTTTCATTCAGCTCGTCAATCTTATCCTTGTTGTCCAGAGTCAGTTTCTCTTTGGATGAAGGCAGCTTAGCCATTTCAACCGCAAAACTTACCGCTAAATCATAAGCATCCAAATATTCCTGATCAGCGACTCCATATACATCGTCCAGCGAATAAAGAGCACCTCCTATGGATACATAAGCTTTGCTATTTTCATAAACAACATAATCCACCTTGCCTTGAATCTGTGTCGTCTGACCACTACTGTTCGTCGTATTGACACTAACCACTTGTCCTACCAGTGTAGAGGCTCTGGACAGTTCTAACGTAGCGCTCATATTCTGCATCTGTTCCAAGGCCGAAAATTGTGCATACTGCGCAACAAACTCCGTATTGGAAGTAGGTTCAAGCGGATCCTGATATTTCATCTGTGCTACAAGCAAGCCCAAAAATGCATCCTTGTCGAGAGTTGATTTGTCTTTTGATGTACTATTTGCCAGGGAAGATGCCGAAGTGCTTTCGATTATTTTGCCATTTTCTATCTGTGCTGTTACTGACATACATTCTCCTTTCCGTAAGTGTTTTCTTACATTTCATATTAGTCTAAAAATAATACTGCTTAAAATTTTTAATACATAAGGTTAAGCCGTGAAATCTACTGTACTGCCATCCGCTGTCATCATCGCTACAGCAATTTGTTCTTCTTCGTTCAGTTCCGCTTCACTTTCTGGATTCAATTCATTCAGATTAATCTTCCTAATGCCCTTCTTCTTTCCCTGCTGCGCTTGCTCCTGCCCGCTTCCGTCGCCATTTAAATTTCTTTCAAACTGATGACTTTCTACGGTAACCTCCACCGCTTCCACTTTCAGTCCCTGTTCTTCGAAATTATTTCGAAGCTGCACTATCTGGCTTTCGATTGCTGCTTTTACCGCTTCGTTCTGCGTTAAGAACTGTGCAGTAATCACGCCGTCCTTAGACGTAATGTTGACGTTGACCGTACCAAGACTTGCCGGATGGAGTTGTATTTCCATCTGGGTCATATCCGCCTTTATCTGAACCTTCATGTAATCCATAATCTGATTCATGATATCCTGCGTATTTGCCGTCTGACCCGTCATGGTGCTTTCGAATACTGCATCTGCAGCCGCCGTAGTATTACTTCGGTTCAGCAGGCTTTCTAACAGTACATTATTGTAAACATTACTTCCGTGAGATGAAGAATCCTTTTGCGAAGAACCATCCTTAGGACTGTCCGATTTCTCTTCCTCCGGTGCTTCCACCTTCTTAGAAATCAATTCAGGACTTTCTTCCTTGTCGCTTCCATCTGCTTTTACATTGATTTCCACCACTTCGCCATCGCGCTCCACGGTTACGGTATAATTCTTCTGCTCTTCAGGCACCGCTTCCGCGTTTTCCGCACCCAAAGCTTTTACATGATTATTCGCTTGAGGCTGCGCTTCCTTAGGAGCCGCCTGTTCCAAAATCGCTGCGATTTCCTCCTGCGTCAAGCCGGTCTGTTCCTGCAAAGCGTTCACCGTTTCATTTACCTTTGCCAAAAGGTTCTTGAGAGAATTATAAAGTCCTTCGTCTGTCATTACCGTCAGCATGTCTGCGCCTTTAAGCGTCAGCACCAGTTGCGTCATGTTATTGGGATTCAACAAATCTGCCATGGTAAGTCCCAAGGTCTCCATAGCGGCTTCCACTTCCTCTACCGGGATGCCCAATTCCTGAGAAACTTCATTGACTAATTCCGCTCCCGCTTTGTTAACTGCATCCTCTGTAGCCTTGTCCACGCCAGAGCTTTGTACGTTATCTGCCTTTGTTTCAGCACTGCTGTCTTTGGTGTCCAGACCTCTCTTATCGGTGCGACTCACCTTTATCTGAGAACTTTTCACCGCATTGTCGTTAGAAAGAGACGTATCCTGTATATCCGTCTGTCCCGACGCTTTGCTGAAAGTATCTGAAAAACTTCCTGCCAGATTGCCAGGCGTACTTCCCGTCTGCTTCGTGGATACGTAATTCATCAACGGATTGATGCCTTTTATCGGTGTGCTCATCGCGTTCTACCTCCTTTCTTATTAGATTTTTATATTCATTTATATATAAATGCGATTTCCCGCCTTATATATCACCATTAAGACTCAGGGTCCATAATTTTGGTAATGCGCGCTGCAATAGCCGAATCCATCGCACCTAAGATTTTTCCTCTGTCCTCTGCGCTCATCACGGAAAGGATTCTCGATGCCAGTCCGAGATTGTCGGTCATCGACTCAAAAATAGCAGCGGCCTCCTTCGGTTTCATCTCCGAATATGCCTGCGCATATTCCTTCACGTCGTTGCTTTCCTCTACCTGCTGTACCACCTGTTTGTATAGATATTCTGCCGTAGTAGGGTCGATACTCTCATAATATTTCTTGTATTCCTCTGCTCCCGGCCCATTTTCCGCATATACTACTTCTTCATAGAATTCCGTCTTGATTCTCTGGAATTCTACCTGATTGTTCTCGAAGGTCTTTAATCTTTCAACTTCCGCCTTTAAGTTGGCAACCTCTTCTGAGCTTGTAGTCTGTGCCGACTGCGCACTCTGCAGCTCGAGTTCCAATTCCTTAATGTATCTGACCGCTTCCTCAAGGCTCTTATAACCGCCGTAGTCCTCCTCCGTTTCCGTCGTCACGTCCGTAACACTATCTGTAGACGGGAGAATCTTATTAATCACCGGCACATCCTTCAAAACAGGTGTGAGCACTCCAGAACCAAAACCACCCACATCCAGCTTCACCAATAAGCAGAGAATAGCTATCCACACTACTACGATGAGCGCCGTTACCAAAAAAACCGATATACCGCTTGTCCCACTGTCATCATCCAGCTGTGCCTCCTGAAGATAAAGCTCTTTGGCCCGTCTTTTCGCTTCCTTTTTCTGCTCCTTCTGTTCTGACTTGAGCCGCTTTTTTTCTTCTGCCAGCTTCTCTTTGTCCGTTATTTGGTCAATGTCTGTAATAACCTCTGTATTTGGCATTTTCTCACCTTCTTCTCTGCCCATATGTATAACTGGTCAGTTCGTCTACTTCCTTGCTTTCCGCAGAGTTTTCTTCCTTTATAAATTCCTCAAAAGCCTTTTCCCTCAGTTTCTCCTGCACCTTACGCTCCTGTATGACCTCCTGAAGCTTCCTCCGCTTCCGTTCCAGCTCGTCCTCTGCGCGATGCACTTCTATTTTCTGATTCTCTATATAATCATTCATCTGCAAAATGGCATTCTTATTGTCCAGGATATCCTGCACGTTCAGATTATGTTCCCTAAGCCTGCGGCCTTCTTCTTCATAGGACGCTTTTCTTCCAAAGAGGCGACTTAATTTTTCCTCCTCTTCATCCAAACGCATTCTGGCAGCGGCAAATTCCATCTTCGCCTGCTCTTCCATCTTATATTTCAGATTCAAAATGCTTTGCATCCTATATATAAATTTCGACATAAAACCCTCTAATCTTCAAATAAATCTTCCATATTTTTTACGGATTCTTCGAAACTGTATTTCTCCTCCACCGCCTGCATCAAAAACGAATTCACGGCATCAATTTTCTCGATGGCATAGTCAATATTGGCATTGCTGCCGCTCTTATAGGCACCTATATTGATCAAATCCTCCGCTTCATTATACGTAGCAAGGACATTCTTCAGCTTGCCCGCCGTCTGCTTATGTTCACGGTCTGCAATCTGGCTCATACAACGGGATATGCTCTGCAAAACATCGATTGCCGGGTAATGATTTCTATGAGCCAACTTTCTGCTAAGCATGATATGTCCGTCCAGAATACTTCTTGCCGTATCCGTAATAGGTTCGTTAAAGTCATCGCCGTCTACAAGCACCGTATACAGTCCCGTTATAGAACCCTTTTTAGATCGTCCTGCACGTTCCAAAAGCTTCGGCATCTCAGAATATACGCTAGGCGGATATCCTCTTGAAACAGGCGGTTCTCCGCTGGCAAGGCCAATTTCCCTCTGTGCCATGGAAAAACGGGTAAGGGAATCCATCATAAATAAGACATCTTTTCCCTGATCCCTGAAATATTCCGCGATAGCAGTAGCTGTCTTAGCAGCTTTATTACGTTCAAGGGCCGGTTTATCCGAAGTCGCCACCACTACAATGGAACGTTTCATGCCCTCCGGGCCCAAATCTCTCTCTATAAATTCACGAACTTCCCGCCCCCGCTCTCCAATCAGCGCGATAACGTTAATATCCGCTTTCGTATTCCTCGCAAACATACCGAGCAATGTGGATTTTCCCACTCCCGAACCAGCGAATATGCCGATCCTCTGTCCTTTTCCAACGGTCAGAAGTCCATCTACCGCTTTTACTCCCAAGGGAAGAACATCGTCGATAATATCTCTGCTAAGCGGATCCGGAGGCGGTGCTTCTACGGAATAGGTATGCCCGCTCACGATCACACCTTCCGAAACCGGTCTCCCTAAACCGTCCAGAGTCTGCCCTAAAAGTTCCTCGCTCACTTGTATCGTAAGAGGAACTCCCGTATTCTCCACCATACTTCCGAAGCCGATGCCCTCCATAGGCTCGTAAGGCATCAAAATCGTCTTCTTATCCTTGAAGCCTACCACCTCTGCCATCGCCGGCTTCGCATCCTCTCCTGTATCGGGATAAATCCGGCAGATATCTCCAAGCTTCGCATCCGGTCCTAACGACTCGATTGTCAGGCCAACGATGTTGACCACTTTTCCTTTCATCCTGTAGTACGTGCCTTCTATCAATTTTTCATATTTAATAAAATCAATTGCTGCTCTCAATATCGGCCCACCTCATATGTATTTGTTACTCCCATTGGCAATGATCAATTCAAAATACTCGTATTACTATTCTTTCGCATAAGATAGAAGCCTGAGTTTCTGGGAAAGCTCCTCCAACTGTGTCCCTAATCCACAGTCAAATATTCCGCCATCCGTCTCTATCATACATTCGTTCGAACAGAGCGTTATATCTTCCACAATCTCTACGGAGGCTCCGGAATATACTGCGCTGGCTAGCAGCTCTTCCTTCTTCATGCTGACATAAGAATAATCCTCCTTGGAAACATGAATCAGATAATTGCTGCTCCCTTCTATTTTGTGCATCGCAGTGGATATCAAATGTACAATGATATCCTGTTCCTTCGCCAAATCCACTTTAAATATTTTCTCATATATATCGGTCAGGCTTTCTATGAACCTCGGTTCCAGCGCCTTTACAAGCTCCTGATAATCCTTTTCGAGACTAACCCTTTCCTCTTCCAGCTTTTTTCTCTGAGCTTCGATTTTCGCCACGCCCTCATTATAGCCATCGTCGTAGCCCTTCACTTTTCCTTCCTCAAATGCGCGCTGTTTCAGTTCCTCACTCTCCTGTTGCGCTCTCGCCAAAACCTCAGACTTAATTTCCTCCGCTTCGCTGCGCGCCTTGTCCAACATTTCCTGAACCTGTGCGGATACTGCCTGTAAGACCGCTCCTGTATCTTCGCCTTCTGCATTCTCCGGCTGAGCAGCCTTTATCACAGAACCGCTCTCGTCGTCCGTAAGCAAAGCATCCACTTGCCCTGCATTCAGGCCCGACGAAAAACCGTCCAGCGTATCCGTGCCTCTCTCACTCCCTGCTACCGTTAGCATCAGCCCTTCCAGATACTCTATTTTCTTCGCGACCTTTTCATTATTATCTATCATCAAAGCATCATCGTTTTGTACGGTAATCTGATTGAATTTGTAAATATTCCTAGACAATAATCTCGTCACCTCCACCTCTGGAGATAACAATTTCCGCCGAATCTTCCAGTTTTCTTATAATATTAACTATCTTCTGCTGAGCCTCTTCCACATCCTTCATACGTACAGGTCCCATGAATTCCATATCTTCTCTGATCATAACAGAAAGACGTTTGGACATATTGTTAAATATCGTATTCTGAACCTGTTCGTTAGAGCCTTTGAGCGCAATGGCAAGATCGTTATTGTCCACGTCGCGCAGAACTCTCTGAATCGCTCTGTCGTCAAGCAGCAAAATATCCTCGAATACGAACATCTTCTTTCTGATTTCGTCCGCAAGTTCCGGCTCTTCGATTTCCAAAGTCTCCATAATATGCTTCTCTGTACCACGGTCTACCGTATTCAAAATGTCTACGACCGCATCTACGCCGCCGATAATCGTGTAATCTTGATTTACCAAAGATGCGAGCTTGGATTCCAGCACTTTTTCCACCTCTTTTATTACATCCGGACTGGTTCTGTCCATTACCGCAATACGCCTTGCCACGTCCGCCTGCCTGTCTGGAGGCAATGCCGATATGATAAGCGCAGACTGCGCTGACGACAAATAGGACATGATGAGTGCTATCGTCTGCGGATGCTCGTCCTGGATAAAGTTGAGAAGCTGCGATGCATCCGTTTTTCTGATAAATTCGAAAGGCTTAACCTGCAAGGATGCAGTCAGCTTGCTGATAACATCCATCGCCTTTTCCGAGCCAAGTGCTTTTTCCAAAAGTTCCTTCGCGTAGCCGATACCACCTTCTGCGATATACTGCTGAGCGAGGCAAACCTGATAAAATTCGTCTAATATTTCTTCCTTTAATTGCGGTGTAATACTTCTCGTATTCGCTATTTCCAAAGTTAATTCTTCGATTTCTTCTTCCTTCAAATGCTTAAATATCATCGCAGACCGTTCCGGTCCCAGCGCAATCAATAAAATGGCCGCTTTCTGAAGTCCCGCGATTTTTTCATCCCCAGTTCTGGACATTCCCTTTACCCCCAGTCTTCATTCAGCCAGTTTCTAAGCAGGCTGGCCGCTGCTTCCGGATTCTCGTTTACAAATCTGTCAATCATCTTTCTTGTCTCGGATTCATTTTCCGGCCCGAGGCTCTCAAGTTCTACAACCGGAGTAGATTGAAGCAGGGATTCCACGGAAAGTTCCTCCTCCACTTCTCTTTCTTTCTCTCCGCGCATGCTTCTCAATATTACGAAAGCGAGGAGGGCAAGAATTACGACAACCAACAATATCTGAATGACATCAGTAGCCGTCACATTAAGCCCTTCACTGTCGAAGAACAGATTCTCACTATAGGCTACAATCGTAATAGCATCCGAGTTGATGCCGGTAGCATTCGCCACCACATCATACATTTCCGCTTCCACGTCCACTTTCGTTCTTCCTGTATTAGCCGACTTGTATTCATCCCAAGAGATTCCATCCAAAAGCCCCTGTCTCTTAGCATCTTCTTCGTGTACTATGTTAAAAACGATTCCCGTAACCGAAACAGAAGACTCGTCATAGTTGATGCGGCCCGCAGGAGTGCTTGCATTGGTTATGGTCTCGTTCGGAAGGTAATCTCTGGACTCCTCCGTTACGGTAGAACTGCTGTTGGCATTGTCCTGAACTACGTAGGACGTCTGGTCATTAGAATCCGTTCCGGGCACACCTCCGTTGGAATTGGTGGAATCCGAACTATAAATATCCTCGTGGCTCAGTACGCCCTGCGTCTGTCCGTCCGCCGGAGTATAGGTATGCTCCGTAGTATCCGTAGTCGAAAAATCCAACACTAAATTGCTTGCAACCTCGATGTTATCAAACTCGTTGGTCCCAAGCAACACTCTTTTCACTTCATTCTTCACAAGGCTTTCCGCTTGTGTCTTTACATTGAGCTGGGAATTCGCCAACCCCGATGTCGTGTAATTGTCATCTCCCGAAAACAGCATGTTTCCTTCCGTATCGAGGATAACCACATTATTGGTCGTAGCGTTTCCTATAGCAGTCGCCACCGCTCTCGCTAAATATGCCGCATTATCTGTAGTGAACTCTCCGTCCAGTTCGAGCAGAATGCTTGCAAAAGCTTCCTCCTCAGTAGAAATAAGAGTTCCGTCATTTTCCGGTATGGACAACTCCACGCTGGCGCTTTTAATTGCGGAAAACTTCTGTATAAATTCTTTTTCCAGCCTCGTCTCCATATAAAGCTGGTATTTCTTCTGTTTATCTGATTCAGTTGTACTGAAACCGCCATTTGTTACATTGTCAATACTATATGCTGCAGACTGAATGTCGTTAGCTCCGAGCAAAAGGTTCGCGTCCGACTGCTGGGACTTCAAGACTTCAATCTGATATCCGTCATCGGATACCTGATAATCGATACCGCCGCCATCCAAAAGTTCTGTCACTTCCGCCGCTTCTTTTGTTGTTTCACAATTGAGCAGCAGCACATATTGAGGTCTCGTAAGAAGCGCTATCAAAATTGCTATAATCAGGATAATTCCGGCCGCCGCCGAGATAATAATTGTTTTTTGTTTCGCGGTAAATTTATTCCACCACTCAAGAACTTTGTCTAAAAGCTCTTTCACCTTATCTGCCATGTTAAAGTCTCCTTATCTGACGTATTTCTATCAGATTTTTTAGATTTGTATTTGCATAATCTCTTTGTAAGCGTCTAACAGCTTGTCACGGACTGCCACCGTGTACTGTAATGCGGTTGATGCCTTACCAAGAGCTATCGTAAGATCATGTGTATTCTGGGTCTCTCCCAGCGCCCACTTGATCTCTTCGTTTTCTGCATCTGACAAATAACTGTTCGTGGTGTTGATATTCTCCATAGCCTTAGTAAGAATACTGTCAAAAGAAGTATCTGCCTGCTGAGGAGTTAATTTTTCTATTGCACTGCTTTCCACCGCCTGCTTTACGGCACCCGATGTCACGTTATATAAGGATGTGATATCCATTTTTTCCCTCCATTAATAAGAAATTTATTCCAGACCCTAATTACTGTTTATTACCCCTTGCCCATTTCCAACCCCTTCAAGGCCATGGACTTGCTTGCCGTAAATGCTGTAGCGTTCGCTTCGTATGCACGGCTTGCGTCTATCATATTCGTCATTTCTGTAATAATATTGACGTTAGGATACGATACATATCCGTCCTCATCCGCATCAGGATGGGAAGGATCGTAAGTCTTTACCATATCGGTCCACGTGTCCTCATAGACGCCATTCACCTTTACTCCGGTTCCTGAATATCTGTCAGTCGCCGTGTTCAGCACATTGCTGAAGGGCGTCTGGGAATTCTTCTCCGAAAAGGTAACCACCTTCCTGCGATAAGGAGTCCCATCCTCCGTACGCGTAGTATTTGCATTCGCGATGTTCTGCGAAATAATATCCATCCGGTATCTTTGAGCCGTCATTCCAGATGAATTAGTATTAAACGATGTAAAAATATCGCTCATTTGCTGCTCCCCCTATCCCTTATTTCATAACCATCTGAAGATTTTTAAGCTCCTGCGTCATGCTGTCAACCAATCCATTATACCGCAACTGGTTCGCCGCAAGCGTCACGTTTTCAGTCTCGATGTCCACATTATTACCATCCGAGCGATAAGAAAAATTCGCCGAATCGACATATGTGCGCGGCTTCAACTGATTGATTTTCAAATCGCTAACTTTATCGTCCATAGAAGTATATTTGGAATGCTCCAATGCCCTTTTCAGTTCCGACTCGAACTCCACATCCTGTCTCTTATATCCCGGAGTGGATACATTCGCTATATTGTTAGCAATCACATCGTTGCGAATCCACGCCGCATCCGCCGCCTTATCCAGTACATTAATATAATCAAATGTATTGCTGTTAATCATAACCTTCTCCTTCGTAAGCAGTTGCTAGTCTACATCTTGGATAAAAAATTAAATTCCCTTCCGATTACCCCAAAATATAGCTCTTCTAATCTACTATTTTCTATTATAATTTATTTATTAAAAAACACAAGATTTTTTTACAAAAAAAGACAAAAAATGCGAAAAGGATTTATGAATACTTCAATAAATCCTTTTTGTTTTCTTTCTTTTTCGCCTTTTTTCTGTTATTTTCTGCTTTCTTTTTTAATTCTATCAATTTCGTCAAACACTACATCGTTAAGCACTTTAATATAAGTTCCCTTCATTCCCGAGGATCTGGACTCGATAACCCCCGCACTTTCGAACTTTCTTAACGCATTAACGATTACCGATCTGGTAATTCCTACGCGGTCCGCAATCTTGCTCGCGACCAAAATCCCCTCTGTTCCGCCAAGCTCATCAAATATATGGGTAATCGCCTCCAATTCCGAAAATGATAGTGTGCTGACCGCTGAACGCACCACTGCAACCTTCCGGCCTTCCTCTGCACTTTCTTCGTTCACAGCCCGCAGCATCTCGAGGCCGACTACCGTAGTTCCGTATTCACACAGGATAATATCGTCGATGTCGTACTGCTCGTCACCTTTATAAATGAATAACGTGCCCAGCCGCTCTCCCGCTATATCGATAGGCGTAATTATCGCCTGAATCTTCCTCATATCAATATTCTCAAACCCAAGCGTCTCCAGATTCACGTTTTCCTTCGTGGATAAGACGGCAAGCATTCTCTCGTTCAGCATAGAATCAATAAAACCGCCCACCTTGCCGACAATCAGCTCGTTGATGGAATCCACTCCCGACGCGGTTCCCACGCCGAGCACTTTTCCTTTCTTGCTGATTACAAGAACATTAGAATACAAAATCTCGCACAACACACTGCATATGTCATTAAAAACCACCTTGCTGGAATTATTGTTGTGCAATAACTTGCCTATTTTTCTTGTCTTGTCCAACAGTTGAACACTGCTCATTCCCCTACCTCCAATTTTCCTTTTTGTATTCGGCAGCCGCCGTACATACTGGGGGAAGAAAAGTACATAAAAACCCCCGGAATTGTTGCTTAATACGCTAATTGTATCACAATGTTTTCGTAATATCAACGATTCCAAGGGGAATTATTTAAAAATTTGTCGAAATTTAGAACAATTTCTGAAATTGCAGCAGCCATTTTTTAATTTTGCGGATTATTGGGGCGGTTCATCACGTGTCCGCAGTTCTCATTGGAGCAAACCAGCTTGTTCCCCTTTTCCAGCATGAGGGAGCCACATTTTTCACACTTTATTTCGGAGGGCTTCTGCCATACCATAAAATCACATTCCGGATTGCCCACGCAGCCATAATACTTTCTGCCTTTTTTTGTCTTCTTCAGTACGATATCTTTTCCGCACTTAGGGCACGAAATTCCAATCTTCTCCAGATAAGGTTTCGTATTGCGGCATTCGGGAAAGCCCGGGCAAGCTAAAAACCTGCCGTGAGGCCCATACTTGATTACCATCTGCTTTCCGCATACGTCGCATACTTCATCCGACACCTCATCGGCTATCTTCACGTGCTCCAGCTCTTTTTCCGCCTTCTGCACCGCCGCCTCCAAATCGGGATAAAAATTGGAAACAATGCTCTTCCACTTCACGCTTCCTTCCTCTACCCCATCCAAAAGAACTTCCATATTTGCGGTAAAATTTACATCCACGATGCTGGGAAAAGCCTCCTTCATCATATTATTCACCACTTCTCCGAGTTCTGTCACATACAGATTCTTGCTTTCCTTCACCACGTACCGCCTTGCCAAAATCGTCGTAATGGTAGGTGCATAGGTACTGGGACGGCCTATTCCCAGCTCCTCTAAGGCACGTACCAGGGAGGCCTCTGTATAGTGAGGTGCCGGCTGAGTGAAATGCTGCTTATAGTCGAAGGCTTCGAATTCCAGCTTCGTATCCTTATCGATACCTTTGATGAGGGTATTGGCCTCTTCTTTTTCTTCTTCCTGTGTATATACGCTCATGAAGCCATCGAAGATAATCTTCGATGCAGCGACAGTAAAGCGATGTCCGTTCCCGTCGATCTTCACCGAAGTAGTTTCATATTTTGCCGGATTCATACGGCTGGCAGCAAACCGCTTCCAAATAAGCTGATAAAGCCGAAACTGGTCTCTGGATAAAGAATCCTTCATTTCAAAAGGAGTTCTAGCTATATCTGTAGGGCGAATCGCCTCATGGGCGTCCTGAATCTTCTGGGATGTCTTTTTCTCATTGGCCGATACGGCAGCATATTCACTGCCATAGACCGAATCAATATATTCCTTTGCCTGCCTCTCCGCTTCCTCGGAGACTCTTGTGGAATCCGTACGAAGATACGTGATAATACCAACCGTACCGTTTCCCTTTATATCCACGCCTTCATAAAGCTGCTGAGCGAGACGCATCGTTTTCTGAGTGGAGAAATTGAGCACCTTGCTGGCTTCCTGCTGCAAAGTGGAAGTGGTAAAGGGCTGAGGTGCTTTTTTCATCCGTTCTCCCTTTTTCACCTCTGTAACTTCATATTTAGCATTTTTTAAATCTTTTATAATATCGTTCAATTCCTCTTCGGAGGAAATATTCACTTTTCCTTCAGCAGTTCCGTAATATTTGGCTGCCAGAGGCTTCTTTTCACCCGGAACGTGTAAAAGAGCGTCCAACGACCAGTACTCCTCCGGAATGAATGCGTTAATTTCATCCTCTCTGTCGCAAATAATGCGGAGCGCTACCGATTGCACACGGCCCGCACTCAGCCCTCTCTTTACCTTTGCCCACAGCACCGGAGAGATGCGATAGCCTACCATTCGGTCCAATACTCTTCTGGCCTGCTGTGCATCCACCAGATCCATATCCACCTTACGCGCGTTCTTAAGCGATTCCTTTACCGCATTCTTGGTAATTTCGTTAAAGGTAATGCGGTACACCTTCTTGTCCTCCAGCTTAAGCGCCTTTGTAAGATGCCACGAGATCGCTTCCCCTTCGCGGTCGGGGTCGGTTGCCAGATAGATTTTTTCCGCCTTCTTCACTTCCTTGCGAAGATTTGCAAGAATATCTCCCTTTCCCCGAATCGTAATATATTTCGGTTCATAATCGTTTTCTATGTCAATTCCCAACTGGCTCTTCGGCATGTCTCTTACATGTCCGTTACTCGCGGCAACCTCATAATTAGGTCCCAAGAATTTCTTAATCGTCTTTACTTTTGCTGGCGATTCCACAATCACTAAATACTTTGCCATATTTTTTCCCCTGTTCATCTGCTATAGTTTCTTCTATATATAAGGCCGCATAAGCACACTGTGCCGTCTGGCCTGCAACTTGCATCACTATACAATAATTTTTCTGCGCTTGCAAGTAATATTATGAAAAATTTAGAAATTTTATTCATTTATAGTATATGATACCAGGGAAAAAAGGTCATATTTTTCATGCTTGCATGAAAAAATATGACTTTGAGACCTGCAAAACATGAGAAAGCAGCCCGACAGGGCGAATTCCGAATGTTTTTAGGATTGTAAGAGCACATTGTGCGTTACGATCCGTAGGCATCAGGACAGCGAATTACTATTTTTGTCCCGATATTTGCTATTTGGGAACATCATATTTTCCAGCTTTTTGATAAAATCCTGCAGACACCTGCTTTATCTCTCCATCCATGCAAAGATTCATGAGGCGGCATATGATTTCCCTATATTCCATACCGGATTCCTCCTGAAGCTGTTCTATGCTCTTAGGATAAAAATCAAGGCATTTTTCAAGCTTTGTATGTCTCTTTTCCTCTTCATCAGCCTCTGTGCCGGACAATTCCTCCTCCCATCTCTTCTTTTTTTCATGCAGTCCGGTCTCCTCGAGCATTTCAGAAACGGAAAGCATAAGCCCCGCTCCCTGTTTTATTAGCCGGTTACAGCCCTCGCTCAGACTGTCAGTGGCCCTGCCGGGAAGCACATATACCTCTTTTCCCTGCTCAAGTGCCATATCAGCAGTAATCAAGGTGCCGCTTTTTTCTCTTGCCTCAATGATAACTACCACATCCGAAAGTCCGCTGATAATCCGATTTCTGGGTGGAAACAGCTGAGGCTTAGGGCCGGTACCTGGAGAATATTCGGAGAGTATCCCTCCCTGCGTCTTCATCCTCTCATAAATTTCTCTATTTTCCGCCGGATAGCAAATATCTGCGCCACAGCCTAACACCGCGTAGCTGTTTCCTCCGGCTTCCAGCGCCGCCTTCTGCCCGATACTGTCGATTCCTCTCGCCATTCCACTTATAAGCGTCACCCCCTCCTGCGCCAGCTGACTTCCCCACAATCCCGCCATATACCTTCCATATTCCGAGCATTCTCTGGCACCGATTATTGCTACAGAGGGTACGGACTTACTCGGCAGCCTTCCATGAAAATACAACCCGAAGGGAGCATCTTCTATCGCCGCCAGCTTCTCAGGATAAGAGGATTCTAACAGACTGACGAAATTCACTCCCTTCTCCTTAAGCTTCCCATATTCTCCCTCCACATCCCAGCGACACCGCTCCCTTATCATTTTCTCCGCTTTGGGGGCTGAAAGGAAATGGACCAGTTCCTTTTCCGTCATCTCATATACCGCCTTGGCGCTCGTCCCATAAGCTGAAAGCTTACGCTTCATCCTATTCCCGATTCCCGGAACGTTTGCCAGCCAATAAGCATAGGGCTCGTCCCAATTGCTTTCCCCATTCATATGTTTTTTACCTCTCCCAATATTTATTTCCTTCCATTCGGTAGCTGACGGCCTCTGCCAAGTGCATCTCCTTAATTTGCTCGCTCTCATCCAGATCCGCAATAGTGCGCGCCACACGGAGAATCCTATAATAGCCTCTGGCACTAAGCCGTAAGGCGGTAAAGGCCTTCTCCATCAGCAGCTCTTCCCTATCTCCCAGTAAACAAAACTTTGATATATCCTTCGCGGTAAGCCCTGCGTTACACTTATATTCTCTTCCTCTATACCTTTCTTCCTGTCTCTTTCTGGCGTTCATCACCCTTTTTCGTATAGAAGCACTCGATTCACCTTCATTCTTTTTGGTCAGTTCCTTCATGGCTATCGGGGATACCTCCGCGCACAAATCTATCCTGTCCAGAACAGGTCCCGATATACGGCTTTGATATTTCTTAATATCCGCCTGAGTGCAGCGGCATCTGTTCACATCCGGATAATACCCGCAGGGGCAGGGATTCAGAGCTCCTACCAGCATGAAATCTGCAGGATATGTATAATTCCCCCCGATTCTTGCGATATTAATCTGCTTCTCTTCCAAAGGCTGTCTTAGCACGTCCAGCACATGCTGGCCGAATTCCGGCATCTCATCCAAAAATAACACTCCCTTGTGGGCGAGACTGATGATTCCGGGCCTGGGAATTCTCCCTCCACCCGTGAGGGAATGTATCGTTACGGTATGGTGAGGGCTTAAGAAGGGCCTTTTTTCGATGAGGGCCTTCCCGCCGCTTAACCGCCCTGCAATACTATAGAGCGAGGAAACCTCCATGCATTCTTCACTCGTAAGAGGCGGAAGAATGCCCGTAATCCTGTTTGCTATCATCGTCTTGCCGGAGCCGGGAGGCCCTACGAGCAATAAATTATGAAAACCCGCAGCAGCGATTTCCGCCGTCCGTTTCGCCGCCGTCTGTCCGCTTATTTCCGAAAAATCAGGCGTTTTTTCTCGCTTTCCTTTCCTGTTTGCAACAACTTTTTCCTTCGCATTCTCTTCCTTCCGCTCTCCCTTTAAATAGCTGAGTGCGTCTTGCAGGGAAGCAGCACCTATTACCTCTATTCCGGATATTACTGCTCCCTCCTCCTTATTTTCTTCGGGTACCAGACACCTCTTTATTCCCTCCTCTTTCGCCCGCCTTACCAATGGAAGAATTCCTTTTATGGGATTGACCTTTCCATTAAGGCTAAGTTCTCCCACAATCATGATACCGGATACTGCCTCTTCCTCAATACAGTCCATAGATCGAAGCATGCCTACCGCTATAGGAAGGTCAAAGGCCGTCCCTTCCTTTCTTACATTTGCCGGAGATAAATTAACCGTAGTCCGCATAGGAGACAGCGCGATACCGGAATTTTTCAGTGCTACCCTTACTCGTTCTCCCGCTTCCTTCACTTCTCCGCTCAAATAGCCCACCATTAAAAAGCCAGGCAGGCCTTTCGCCATATCTACCTCCACATGGACCAGCATGGTATTCATACCGCATATAGCTGCTGATATTATAGTACTAAACATTAAATACAACTTCCTCCTTTTGCTTTTTATTCAATTAGACGTTCGTGAAACTCGTAACAAATCCATGCGGAAAGTTCATGATAAACCCCAAAGGGCGCGCCAAATTTTTACGATATAACAGTTCCGCAATCCTCGACTTATATTTAAAATGAATGCAATAAAAATGGAATTTTCGGGGGAATCCCCTGATGTTCCTTCATACGCCCGGCAAAAACGCCGGACGCAGGGAACTTATGATAATAAATGAAATCCTATGTAAGCCTAAAAACCTATTAGAAGAACTGTCCCGGAATATACTCTTCCACTTCCGTACCTTCTTCTGCAATTCCGGTGTGAATCTCTGCTTCCTCGAGTTCCGGTACATTGATGCCGTGCTCACGCAGCGTCTTCGTATCGATGATGCAGCGGTTATCCATCGTCTTCATAATATCGACAACTTCCAAGTCGCTGTAAGATTTCTCCGCCAAATCCATGATATTATTGTCCTTAAAGCCTAAGACCATCGGACGAAGAACATTTTCTTCGTTATTTCTGATTACGATTGCCTTATCACCGGTATTTAACTCTACACTCACACCAGGCACCAGAATATTCACAGACTCAATGAGAGCGTCCACGATCTCCGGCGCATATATCTCCGGGTGGTTCAGCAAATGCTTAAGAGCTGCAACCTCCGAAACCGGAGCTCCATTCAAGTGCATCGCTGTCATCGTATCGTAAGTCTCGGCTACCGTAAGCACTTGTGCTCCCATCACGGGCCTAAACCGCTTATCCTCCACGCCGACTTTAAAATTATCCATCATCTTCTGGGACTGTACACAGATACGCTTAATATTAGGCTCTGCGGAAAATACCCTGCCGATCAGTTCGAAACCTGCCGCCTTATAGGAAGCGATCATCTCCTTCTCCGTATCGTTATTCTCTTCCTTCTCCGATACCGTTTTAGGCAACGACAACATTCCGACGTCGTGTACCAACGCCGCCAAAACGGTGTCCATCTGCTCCTCGAGCTTTATATTCAGCACATGCGTTATCATCGCACAAAGAATAGCCGTGTTTAACGCGTGCTTGTATACATGATCCTCTTTACTTCTCAAATTCTGGATAAAATTGATACTTTTATCGAGATGGCCATAACGCCTAAGAATGTTATTCACGATTACCTGAAGCTTCGGTCCCCGTTTGCTGTCCTTCAATTTATTCAATTCCTCGCTCAGCGCGAACACAGTCATCGTCTGAAAACGCTCGAACAAAATATCCTCCTGCGTCATCGGCGGAACTGGCTCAGCCGGCTCCAGAATGAACAAACCGATTAAACCGAACGTATGAATACTCTGAATGCCTTGTGCTGTAAGCTTAGAACTGCGCTCATAAAGCAAGACCCCATCCTTGTTGTAGATCGGCCTTGCCAATCTCATTCCCTTCTTTAACTTCTCTGTTTTCACAAAAAGCATATACTGTCCCCCTTTATCTGACGTTAAGATTCTTTTTCGAATCCTCTTTTAAGCTTACCCAGAGCCCTTTTCTCAATACGGGAAACATAGCTTCTGGATATTCCCAGCCGTTCCCCGATCTCCCTTTGGGTAACCTCTCTCCCCGTTTCAAGTCCGTACCTTAAAAAAATAATTTCTTTTTCTCTGCCCTCTAACTTCTCCAACAAGCGTGCCAATTTTTTCAAATCGCTGCACAGCTCCATTCTGTCTATCACATCTACCTGTTCAGTCTCAATAATATCGAGTAAATTTATCTCATTTCCTTCTTTATCCGTTCCAATCGGCTCATATAAGGATACTTCTTTAGACGTCTTTCTCTTGGAGCGAATCAACATTAACAATTCGTTGTCTATACAGCGCGAAGCATATGTGCTGAGCTTTCCCTTGCTGGCATCAAAAGATGCCACCGCTTTAATAAGCCCAATCGTGCCTATGGAAATCAAGTCTTCCATGTCCTCATCCACGTTCTGATACTTCTTGGCGATGTGGGCCACCAGGCGTAAATTGCGCTCAATAAGAATTTCTCTCGCTTCCCGGGCTTTCTCACTGCTCCCTTTTTGCAGGTTCTGAATATAGCAGGCTTCTTCTTCTGCGGTTAAAGGTTTTTGGAAAGTTTTCAAAAAGCGCCCCCGAAGTCAATTTATTATATTCTATGACCTCGCTGCCCTTCTAGTGCCTTTCCATTTAAATTAACTATATTATACAAATTATTACCAAAAATAGCAACAACTTAAAAGAGAAATTGGGCCATAACATAATTACTTACATCTCTCCCGTAAGAAGTCAGTTTTACCCGTTCTCCTGTATCGATCAGGCCGTTATCAAGAAGCTGTTGCAAAACCGGCCCGTATATATTCTCCATATCCTCGTGAAAAGCCTCAAAAAATTCCGCTCTGCTCACGCCCTCAGTCAAACGAAGTCCCAAAAACATGAACTCCTCCATCTGTTCTGCTCTGCCCAGCCTTTGAATCTCTTCCTTTACGTTCCCATGAATCTTCCCTTTGCCATAAGCGTCTAAGTAGGTCTGCATCCTGGCGGTATTCTTCCAGCGCACATTTTCCACCATGGAAGAGGCTCCCAGTCCGAACCCAGCATAATCGTGTCTCCTCCAGTATGTGGTATTATGTCTGCATTCTCTTCCCTTTAAAGCATAATTGGAAATCTCGTAGCGGCAATAGCCCGCCTCCTCCAAACGCTTTCCGGTTTCTTCATACATCCGGCGTTCCTCTTCTTCCGAAGGAAGGTCCTTTTCCACTCCGTTTTCTCCTTCTTTCTCACCATACATATCAAAGAAGGGGGTTCCCTCTTCGATAATGAGGCTATAGGCAGAAATATGATCCGGCTTAAGGCCTGTCACCTTAAGTAAAGTCTCCAGATAGCGTTCTGTAGTCTGCCCCGGAAGCGCCGACATCAGGTCCACATTTATATTATCGAAACCAGCCTCTCTCGCCATATGAAATGCGGCGAAGAAATCGGCAGCATTGTGGATCCTGCCCAAAGCCTTGAGCTCAGAGTCCTGTAACGACTGCGCACCGATGCTGAGTCTATTGATTCCTGCGGTTTTGTACCGGCTAAGCTTTTCCTTATCTACCGTGCATGGATTTACTTCTATGGTTACTTCCGGATTGGGGGAAAAACGGTAGCAGTTCTTCAACTTATCCATTATCTTTTCAATATGGGCTGTCTGCAGAATGGAAGGGGTTCCTCCTCCAAAAAAAACCGTATCTACAAGGCGCTCTCCATACCGGGAAGCTTCCGTCTCTATTTCCTTAAGCAACGCTGCCGCATAGATCTCCTTATCCCCCTCCGCGGCCGGAAAGGACAGAAAATCACAGTATAAACACTTTCTTACGCAAAAAGGAATATGAATATATATACTTAACATTTATTTATCATCCAGCTTAAGCACACTCATAAAAGCCTTCTGCGGAATTTCCACGCTGCCTATCTGGCGCATGCGCTTTTTTCCCTCTTTCTGCTTTTCAAGGAGTTTCTTTTTACGGGTAATATCACCGCCGTAACATTTCGCAAGCACATCCTTTCGCATAGCCTTTACCGTCTCTCTGGCTATGATCTTGCCGCCTACCGCCGCCTGGATCGGAATCTCGAACAGATGTCTGGGAATCTCGTCCTTAAGCTTCTCACACATCCTGCGTCCGCGCTCGTAAGCACTGTCCGCATGCACGATAAAGGAAAGGGCATCCACCTCTTCGTGGTTGATCAGGATGTCCAGCTTCACCAGTTTGGATTCCTCATAACCCTTCAAATCGTAATCAAAGGAAGCATAGCCTTTGGAGCGTGATTTCAGAGCGTCAAAGAAATCATAAATGATTTCGTTTAACGGCAGCTCGTATTTAAGCAGTGCCCTCGTCTCCTCCATATATTCCATTCCCAGATAACGTCCTCTGCGCTCCTGGCAAAGTTCCATGATGGAACCGATGAACTCTGTGGTCACCATGATCTCCGCACTCACTACCGGCTCCTCCATATATTCGATTTCCGTAGGGTCCGGTAAATTAGAGGGATTGGTCAATTCTATGACCTCCCCATTGTTCTTATGCACTTTATAGATAACACTCGGCGCCGTCGTCACCAAATCCAGATTGTATTCTCTTTCCAAACGCTCCTGAATGATTTCCAAATGCAGCAATCCCAAAAAGCCGCAACGGAAACCAAAGCCGAGAGCGATCGAGGTCTCCGGCTCGTAATGTAAAGATGCATCGTTTAGCTGGAGTTTCTCCAAGGCGTCCCTAAGGTCAGGATATTTCGCCCCGTCTGCAGGATACATTCCGCAGTACACCATGGAATTTACCTTTTTATAACCAGGCAAAGGCGCCGCGCAGGGATTTTTTACATCAGTTACCGTATCTCCCACCGCTGTATCCTTTACATTCTTGATGGAAGCGGTCATATAGCCTACCATGCCCGCAGACAGCTCATCACATGGAATGAACTGACCCGGCCCGAAATAACCCACCTCCACAACTTCTGCTTTCGCACCGGTCGCCATCATCAATATCTGCGTACCTCTCCGCACCCTGCCCTCTTTAATGCGGCAAAACACGATAACTCCCTTGTAAGAATCGTAAAGGGAGTCGAACACGAGAGCCTGAAGAGGGTTGTCCGCACTTCCCGCAGGAGCAGGTATCTTATGTACCACCGCTTCTAACACCTCTTCGATGCCGATTCCGCTCTTGGCGGAAATAAGAGGCGCATCCTGCGCCTCAAGGCCGATAATATCTTCAATTTCATCCTTCACACGCTGGGGATCCGCGCTGGGCAAATCTATCTTATTAATAACCGGAAATACATCCAGATTGTGATCCAACGCCAAATATACATTAGCTAATGTCTGAGCCTCGATTCCCTGCGCCGCGTCCACCACCAGGATCGCTCCGTCGCAGGCTGCAAGACTTCTGCTGACCTCATAGTTAAAATCCACATGTCCGGGAGTATCGATCAGGTTAAAAATATACTCCTCTCCATCCTGCGCTTTATATACGATACGAACGGTCTGCGCCTTTATAGTAATTCCCCGCTCTCTCTCCAAATCCATATTGTCTAAGACCTGCGCCTGCATTTCCCGGCTTGTCAAAAGACCCGTTTTCTCTATAATTCGATCCGCCAAAGTAGATTTTCCATGGTCGATATGGGCCACAATACAAAAATTCCTTATTTTACTTTGATCTATGCCTGACATTTGTTTCCTCCGCACCGAATGGCATTTATTATTACTGTAACAATATATCACATTTCCCCCTTTAACACAATGGAAATTACGTGTGCCAGCGGATCGCAGGCATTCATGATTTCCTCTACCGTATTTGTCTGCGCCCCCAGCTCTATCAGAAGTGTTTTTGCCCTAAGATGCATATTAAACCGATAAGCTTTCAGATAAATCCTTCTGGCTATGCCGGGATAATATTCATTGCTGGCAGTCTGCGCCTGAAAGGAGAAAGCCAGGTTATCATCAACATACGGATTTTCAAGATAAGAAAGATCTCCCTTTTCCCTGCTTCTGCTTAGTCCGTTGAAAAACATGAATTGCGCGGTAGGCCTTCCCTGAAGATCGATGACCAGTTTCTTGTGCTCCGGCATTGCGTCTCTGTGCAGATCAATAACTACTTCTATAGTAGGATTCTGGGCCAACACCTGTTCAATGGCGGGAAGGGCATTGGAATAGGCATAGTCTCTCGATTCTACATCATATTCTCCTGTATGATGAATCACATTGAAACCATATTGCTCTCGCAAAATCTGTGCCAGCCGTTCTCCCGCTCCCACCACGGTGGTGGATTTATCACCCGGTACAGAATCCACAAAGGCCTCCTGGGAATGGGTGTGATAGATTAATATCTGTGGATTATCCGGCGATGCCTTCATCGTCATATCCTTTCCCAACAGATTATCCAGATTCAGCTGGTCGTCGGTGATCGACGTAGTTTTGTCTATGGCGTAAAAGGCTTTTACGATATCCTCATACTCCGTAAGCGAAGACCAATCATATTCGTAACTCTTTGCCTGCGCCTGAAGAAAGCCGCTTTTCTCTTTCCCCGCCTCGTTTTCCTTCCCTTCGCCCTGATCCGTATCCTTTTCCTCTTCCGTCTTACCTTCTTCCGCTCTATTATGTAAACTATTTTCCTCTTCCATGGCCCTCTCTAAATCACCGTCAATGTGCAGTGCATCGTCGCCGTATTCCAAGGATCCACCCTCAATATCCTTGCGCTCCTCGTCCGACCCCTCCTGCCTGATGAGCAGATCGTAAGTGTCCTCATCTTCTATACTCACATACCCTTTGGCCTGCTCCTCACTGTAGCCGTAGATGGGAAGCTGTGCCGCAATCAGTGGTTTTATCAGATCCATGGAGCTTCCAATGCCTGTCTCTTCTTCCATAAAAGCAAAAACAGGCATGTATGTCTCCATCATCTGCTTTCTCAGCCAGTCCGCCGCCTTTTCCTGTATACCAAAATCTTTTTCTTTTTTATCTACCGAAAAAGAAGAGTATACCGCACATGCGAAAGCTGTTCCGATCAGGATTACCGCACAGCCTGCCACGATTTTCTGTTTTATTTTGTTCCTTCTATTAAAATTACCGTTCCTGCCTTCGGAATACAATCGCCTCACCTCAGCTTCTTGCTGCAAAGTTATACTAGGCAATTATATGCCGAAAAGCAATCTATAATTCCAGAGCTTCGTTAAGCGCATCACAAATGACATGGCTTATCTGTTTAATTTGATAATCCACATCCTTGCTGGTCACATACATGTTGTTAAGCTCTGCCAGATTTACCTTCATTTCTCCCGATACCGCATCGTTGACTATAGTTGCCGCATCCACCACCGTAGGCACGCCGATTGCAACGACAGGAACCTCCAGGCTTTCCTCCGTCAGGGCATTTCTATGATTTCCTACCCCCGAACCCGGATGGATACCCGTATTCGTCACCTGAATCGTCCGATTCAGCCTTTTGGTAGAACGTGCTGCCAGCGCATCCACTACAATGACCACGTCAGGCTTCGTCTGGCCGATAACTCCCTTGATGATTTCCGCACTTTCCATACCGGTCTTCGCCATAACACCAGGTACAATGCTGCTCACCATATTCATTCTCGATTTGCTGTACGCCGCCTTTCCATATTCCATTACCACGTGTCTCGTAATGAACAAATTATCGGCTACGTTCGGTCCCAAAGCATCCGCCGTTACATCCCGGTTACCAAGCCCTACAATCAACACTGACTGCTCCTCCTGGGCCTCAGGAATAATATCCTTCAGCTCCTTTGCCAAGGCGGAGGAAATTTCCTGGTGATAATTTTCATCCGGTTCTACCATCCTAGGAGCTTCCAGCGTAGTATAGACACCTATGGGCTTTCCCATGGCCTTCGCCCCGTTTTTCGTTTCGATGATTACTCTGGTAACCCTTATTTCGTTTTTTTCATCATAGGTCTCCTCTACGCTGACCCCTCTGATTTCCTCCGCTTCTCCTATGCTTTCTCTGGCCTCCAGAGCTAAATCTGTTCTTACCTGAAAACAACTCATCTGTCCGCTCCCAAATCCTTTTCTTTGTTTAATTTATGCAGGTAAAGTTTTTTGCTGCAAAAAAAACTTCTCTATCACGTATTTTTTACAAAAACTAGCGAATTATGTATTGACATCTTCAAACTCTTAATTTACAATAATATACGCGTGTTTCATTAAAACGTCCGTGTCCGGATTTAATGAAACCTTTCGTAAAAATTGATCGATAGAGACAAATAGGAGGTGTGGGTCTTGGCTAACATCAAATCTGCAAAAAAGAGAATTTTAGTTAACAACGCAAAAGCTGATAGAAACAAAGCTATCAAGTCCGGTGTTAAGACGGCTGTTAAGAAAGTAAATGCTGCAATCGAAGCGAACGATAAAGCTGCTGCTTCTGCTGCATTATTAGCTGCTACTTCAGTGATTGACAAAGCTTCTACTAAAGGCGTATATCATAAGAATACCGCTTCTAGAAAAGTATCTCGTCTGACACAGGCTATTAATAAGATGGCTTAATTCTTCGATATAAAAGAGAATGTGAACGAACATAAAAACAACCCATACCGTCATGTGGGTTGTTTTTTTATGTATTACATTTAAGAAGTGACTTTTAACACCTCAATGGAAGAAGAACAGCCTAACGGCTGTGTCCGCCTCCACCATGGTGACCACCGCCGGAATGACCTCCGCCTCCTGAGCTTCCGCCGCCGTTTCCGCTGCTCCTTTCGATATGCCTTCTCGTCACTACCTTATTGACAAGGACATCTTCCTTCCTCTTCAACTCAGGCCTGCCTCCGTTTACATAGGTGGTAGCCATAGTCGTCCTGTTTCCCTTTTTGCTGCTCCAATGCACTGCTATAAACACGATAGCTATGATGGCTGCCGCCGCAAAAGGAGACCAGAACGGTAACGATTCCGTCAATTGTCCCGTACCTGTCATATCGTAATAGAACTCGTTCACATAGGTTTCGTATGCTTTATAGGGATCATCCTCCACATACAGATATACTTTGTCCAAAAGATTATCCACCATGGCGCTGCTATAGTTCTCTTCTGCCCTTCCCACCGTACAAAGCCATGTATAAATCCTTCCGTCATCCTCCCGAAACCAGTTATCTACCAAAAGGACACCATCACCAATAGGCTTATCATAACCGAATTTATTCTCATCATAAAAATCCTCGGCATATATCCGCACAAACCCATCGTAAGAGACATCCGCCTCCTTTCCTCTCGCATATTCCTTAAGGGATTCGTTAAGTGTCACGAGTACGATATCACATCCGGTCTGAGCCTCTCTCTCGGAAATCAATTCCCGCAGCTTACTTTCTTCCTCCTGCGTCAGCACATTTCCATAATCAAAAACCCTCTCTTTCGTGAGGCATTCCGTGTTCGCACGCGCTTCGGCCTTCTGCGCCGCCTGATAGATCAGCGTTCCTGCGTAGATTACTCCCAGAAGTGCCGTTATAAGAAAAATCCATTTAAAATAATTAAAATATTGTTTCATCTCCTACACCACCTCCAGTATTCCCATGATAAAGGTCAACACTATACTGGCGACAGCAAATACCGTAGCGCCGTATGTGAGCACCTTTGCCTTAGATACGGGAGTCGAACCTACAATCTTGCCCGTCTGTCCATTCACATAAAAATCATAATCCTTATCCTGATATTTATACAGGTAACGCCAAACCGGAAGCAGCGCATAGTGAACGCCTTCCCTTTGTATGGAAACCTCTCTGTTCTCTGTCGTTACCGAAGAATATCCTGAAATCGTCTCGCGAAGCAGCTCCTCCAGAGCCTTGTTCGCTTTCGCCTTCGCCCTTTCCTCTAAAGTATCCGCATTCTCATTATATATCTCACCGAAGAAGCCCGACATATACTTCTCCGTAAAATCCTCTAATCGATTATAATCATAAGGCTCCATCAAATCCATAACGTCGTTTTGCAGAACGGATGCATCTACCGGAATTTTGTCAAACGATACATCCATATCCCTTTCTATCCGATAGTAGGAAGTCTCCGTATATTCCGTATCTCCGGCCACCCATACCCTGACCTTCGTTCCCCTGCCCGTATATTCGTACCTGGATGCATAATCGTACATCCAGAACGGAACATAGATTCCCTTCATATCCTTAAGGGTGGCTTCCGAAAGAAAACTATCCGGCGTGAAAATCCTTCTTTTAAACTCATTCCGAAGCATATCCACCACTTTCTTCTTGTCTATTTTGAAGGGCAGCATCAAATCCGGGCGGTAGGCACCGTCCACTCTGTCGTCCAATATAATATAACTTCCACAATACTCGCACTGACACGTGGATGCATACTCTTCTATGTTCAGCGCTGCACCGCAATTTAAGCACTCTGTTTGTGATTTTGCATCCTCTCTCTCCTCGCTGTCAACTCCGTCACAGTGAGGGCAGTACATCTTCCCTGACGCAGGGCTGTATATCGCATTTCCTCCGCAATTTTTACATCTGAATAACATCTTTTCTCCCCGTCTTCCTTTTTCCCTTTATTTCAATATACGATTCTGTTTCTTCCGGCCTCTTTTCCTTTATACAGTTTTACATCCACATCGTTAATGGAATGATCCATGTCCTTTTGGAAATCGAATTCGCTCAGTCCGAAAGTCATCGTTACTTTTACAGTTTCTCCTTTGTAAAGCACTTCTAGCTTCCTTATCTTCTTCTGAAGCTCCTCCAGAAGAATCAGTGAGTCGTCTCCATTGACATTATCGAAAACGAACAGGAACTCTTCTCCGCCCCAACGGCATACCCGCCCCTTTTCGCCTGCTATTTCTATAAATATGGACGCCAAATGGCGCAGCATGATATCTCCGCATTCGTGACCATAGTTATCGTTTACCACTTTAAAAAAATCGATATCTCCAAGCGCTAACGACAAGCTGTCGATTCTCCCTTCCCTGCATTCCCTCTCCTTTTTCTCCAGATATTCGCTCATACTCCGTCTGTTGAAAAGCCCGGTAAGAGGGTCTATCGCTGCCAGTCTGTGAAGCTTTTCGTTGTATACTACAAGTTTCTTCTCCATCTCCTGGGAATCCTCGGTAAACACTGCCAAAATCGTCGTCGTAGCGATAAATACAAAAACAGTATTGATAATCTGGAATATGATATAGGTCTGCATCTCCAATACATAAATCGGTTCATACAAAAGAGTATAAGCATACAAAGCCAGTCGGAACAAGCAAAGTGCCGTACCCATCAATATCTTCCAATGAAGCTTGCTATAACTGGTAGTGAAATTCAGCGCCAGCAGCACGAATACGAAATGCTGTACCCCACAGTCCCAGCCAAATCCCCTGATGAAGGCAACAATCCAGATTCCCATCAGTATATGAACGAATATGACGGACATCTTCGTTCTGTTCATATATGTCGTATAAAAAGATGCTGCATAAGCACAAAATAACGGCACGCACAAAACGATTGGTTTCATATCCCCCGTCACAAAAAAAGTGCATAGAAGCAGAAGAAAATAAATGCACATAATGATGGAGTTAAGCCTGAGTATGATGGAGGCCTTCTTTGTCTCATTTTCGCTCTTCACATCCTGAAATAACACTTTCGCAAACTTATGAATCATCCCAAACCTCCGGTATAAGGCTGTCCCTGCACGTGTCCCCTATATGACGATATTATAACTTACCTTCTACCATTTATCAAACAAAAAAAGCATCTATGGAACAATCAATAACAAACTATTGTCCCACAGATGCGATATGTCATCTGATTTTTTCTTTTTACAATGTTATCCTATGCAGCTTGTTATTATCCGTGCACATAATTTTTGTACTCCACCGCAAAAGAATGGATATCCTCCTGCAAATAGCTTTCCGCTTCCTCACAGAAATCCGTCTCCTCTCTCTTACGATACTCCAGCTCCATAAATAAATGTAACAGCGTCTTCATCTTATGCTCTAGCTCTTCCACACTTCCCTTCCGCGCCCCCTCTTCCTGTTCCAGCATTTTCCCTACGATGTATCGCATGACAATAGAACTTAAATTGAGAAATAATTCCTTATATCCCTTGTGATATTCCTTCTGTGCCTCGATGACATAGGTTCTGGGAAAGGCTTGAAGGAAGCGCTGTTCCAATCGTATTACTTTTAAATAGCTGTAGATCAGATCCACGCCGCAAAGCTCATTCGGCATATTTACAAGCAGCGGATAATCCAAAGTCAACAAATGATTCTGAGGAAAAAATCTGGCATCGTAATGCACAAAAAATGCCGGCATTCCCCTCGCAACCGTATCGTAGCAGCAAAGGCTTTCATAAGAATCGAAGTTTACCATGATTTCTTCATATGTGCTCTTCGCTTTGCTCACCTTATCCATAACAAGCTGAAGGCCTTCCTTATACGCCTCCATGGCGCTCTTCTTCGCGCCACTTTCGACAATTTGTGTCTGTTCGGATGCATACCCTCCCTGCGAATGTTTTTCTCTTTCCTCGATGCAGTACAGCACCGCTCCCATAAGCTGCTGCGCCTTTTCATAGGTTATGGAAGTGCTCTCCTTGCTGGTGTATTTTTCCGTCAGATATTTCACAACCGGCAGCAATTCTTCTATCCCGTATTCCATAGTGTTCCCCTTTCTTTTGAGACCGTATGTCTTTCAGCTCAGTTCCTCATACAGCACCTGAAGATATAAATCTCTGTCCCAGCGCTGTTCCTCCGAGAATGCTTCGTAATCCCCCTTACCTCCGCTGCTTATATATCCCCGATAGCCGGCACGCACAGCGCGGGCAAACCTCTCTAAGCAGGTTTCCTGAAGGTACTCAGCGGAGCCGAAACAGATTTCTTCATATAACTCTTTCATCACCTCGACCAATTCATCATCCGTCAGATTGTCCTCCGCCTCATTTTTATACAAGTAAAATATATCCTGAAGCTGCACCAAGGTGTCCGCATAGTTGTTCCTGTCAATATACTGGGAATCGCAAAAAGCTTGTATCAGCTGCGGCAGTATTCCCTCTCCAAACTCCACCCTTCTTTGTTTTTTCAAAGCGTCCTGCCTGCACTGCACCAGCATCCGGGCTTCGTCCTGTGTCAGTGCCAGCCCGAACTTCTGTGTCTTTTCGTTGCATGCGATCACTCTTTCGAGTTCCTGTTTTTGCCCCGCTGCCGCGAGTACTTCAAATAATTCCTCCTGCATACATAACACCCCTTTTTCATCTTTATCACTTAAGTAATTATTCATTTTATACCAAAGATATTTAAATACAAGAATTGAAAAAAAGTAATTTTTGTGGTATTATATATATGAAAAGAGAGGCGAAAAATAATCGCTTCTCTTTTTTATCTATTGTTTTGACTTCTTTTCTTTTTTTACATCATGTGCAGTTCCTTGGCATTCAAAATGCACAAAATATAGATATAAAATTTATGTTAATTATATATATTACCCGGCCGTACATAGATTTGTATTGATAAATCATATTCTCTGATACATAATAAAAATATATTTATTTTCTTATGACATTACCTTATAAAGGGGGACAAACGCAATGCCTCAATCCGAGACACTTCAAAAAATCATAAGCAATATGGAAACCGTCATCGTCGGTAAACGCAGTGTCATCGAGCTTTCTCTTATCACGCTGCTTTCCGATGGCCATCTTTTGTTAGAGGATGTTCCAGGCGTGGGTAAAACTACCCTGGCAAAGTCGCTGGCTCAGTCCATCGAGTGCAGCTTTTCCAGAGTCCAATTCACTCCTGATACTCTCCCAAGCGACGTTACCGGCATGACAATATATAACATGCAGACGGGTGAGTTCCGCTACTGCGCGGGAGTCATAATGAACGATATTATTCTTGCCGATGAAATCAACCGTACTTCGCCTAAGACACAGGCCAGCCTCTTAGAGGCCATGGAAGAGCATCAGGTGACGGTGGACGGCAATACTTATTCCCTGCCTCAGCTTTTCATGGTAATCGCTACACAAAATCCTATCGAACAGCTGGGCACCTATCGTCTGCCTGAAGCCCAGCTGGACCGCTTCATGATGAAAGTCTCTATGGGTTATCCTGAAAAAATCAAGGATGAGACGGATATCGTCCTGCGTATCGTGGAGGGCGAACCTTTAAAAAGCCTCCTTCCCGTCACGTCCAAGGAAGAGCTTCTTTATATAAAGGAAGAAATCAAGACAGTGACCATACATGAAGATCTTATTATCTATGCCGTAGAAATCGCCCGAAACACGAGAAAAAACCGCTATCTGACGCTTGGTGCCAGCCCCAGAGCTGCCATTGCGCTGACCCGCGCGGCAAGAAGCCGGGCTTACCTTCTCGGACGTTCTTATGTTACGCCTGAGGATATTACCGTACTTGCGGAACCGGTGCTAATGCACCGCCTCATTCTTTCCTCCGAGGCGAGATTGGAAGGGAAGAAAGAGAAAGATATTTTACAGGAAGTGCTTCATCAGACAAAGGTCCCGATTCTATGAGAAAAATGATATATTTTATTTTTTTAATCGGTTCCATCGTCTTGGTCAGCTTTCGGGGCGGAAATATTCCATATCTGTTGTTTTACTTCGCCCTGCTGATTCCTGTTCTTGCGCTTACCTATTCTATATATGTTTATTTTCGCTTTAAAATTGTACAGGAGGTTTCCCGGACCGTGGTGAAGGCAAAGGAAGTGCCTTACCGCCTCATTCTGGCAAATGAGGATTTCATTCCTTTTACCGACATTACTCTGCATTATTTTTCCGATATGGTAACGATAGAGGAGCGCAGAGATATAAATAACCTATGCCTGCTTCCCCAGCAGATTCTTCGTGTGGATACGAAGATGTACTGCAAATACAGAGGAACCTACCCCGTAGGCGTAAAAAGCGTCTCCGTTACGGACTTCTTAGGGCTGTTCACCATTACCTACCCTATGATGACGCAGGTCAGGCTCACCGCCATGCCTCGTATTCTGCCTTTAGATCTCCTTATTGCCGATCTGCAAAAGAAAGATCCGAAGAACACCCTTTTCTCCGTTTCCAAGCTTCAGGAACTACCCGACTACGAATCGCGGCCATACCGTCCCGGAGATCAGCTAAAATACATACACTGGAAGAATTCCGCCAAAACCGGCGAGCTCCTCGTTCGAAAGCAAATGCCGGAGGAGCTGTTCGAAACTGTGATTATCATGGATTTGTCCCCTATTCCGGGAGATATGGATATTCGCCTGCAGACGGAGGATAACATTATCGAGTCCGCGATCGCTTTCGTACACGACTATTATTTGAAGCAGATTCCCGTTCGTGTCGTATATATGGAGGATGATACGCTGAAAGAGCTTCTCATAAATGCCCGGACCGGCTTCGAGCGTTTTTATGAGATCTGCGCCGCCCTTTCCTTTCATTCTTCTCTTCCTCCAGAAAAGGTATGGGCGAAATATAGCTTCCAAGCAACTCATTCCTATGCCGTCATTCTCATTACTGCTTCCGTCTCAGGGGACTTAAGGAACTATATAGAGGAAAATGGCAGAATTGGCAATGAAGTAGTACTAATCGATACCGGAGGATTGTCCCTATGAAGAATTGGATTGTCAAAAAAACCGGAAGCTTAAAAAAATATTACGAGATACTCTATTCGGCTGCTCTTTGTATCGGTCTTATTCTGCTTGCGGACAGCTTGTTTCCACTTCCGTATCGCACTGTTTTTTTCCTGCTTTTTTCCCTGTTTTGGCAATTTTTCATTTATACGGCAGAAGAAAAAAATCTCCGTTTTCCATTATGGAGCGGAATGGGAATATTGCTCGTCCTTTTCTATCTGTTCCTATATGCAGCAGGCAAAAATCTCATTCCCTATTTCTATTTTCTCGGATTATCAGCGATTTGCATTCCGCTTTCCATCCTATGCTATCTTGCAGGCCGGAGGCTGTGGCTGAAATCTTTGCTCTGCCTTTCACAGCTCATTTGCCTGATCGTCTTCAGTATACAAAAGATTTCCCTTTCAAAATGGGCCGTATGCCTTATTTTGTTCTGCTTTCTGCTCTTTCTCGCAGAACTTTCCTGCGCATTTTCTGAAGGAAAGGCAGGGCAGAAAATACTTTACCTGACCCCCTTCTTTTTCCTGGCAATGCTGCTCATGTTCCTGCTTCCCGTAAAGGAAACTCCTATCCGTTGGCATGCCGTAAAAAACGTGGTTAAAGCAGTGCGTGAGGAGCTGACCGCTCTCATTATAAATGCGGAATATTATTTTTCCGGAGGCAGCGGAAGCTATTCCTTAAACTTTGCAGGCTATGATGAAGATAGCGGAATCGGAGGCAGCGTCCTTTCCTCTGACAGTCCTCAGCTCTCCATCATCGGTGACCAGACCAAAGCTCCCCTCTATCTGGCAGGAACCATACGCGACTTTTATAACGGTCATGAATGGGGACTGCGCGCGGCAGAGAAGCCTTACGAAGGTGAAGAATACCTTCTGCAATATGACGGATTGATGTCCTCCCTCGCGCAGAGCATTTATTCTCAGGAGGATATCGAAGAACTGATAAGCTACAGCTATTACAATGTTACCTACAAGGGCTTGAAGACAAAGAGCCTGTTCTTTGCTCCGTTTACCCAAAATGTTCTGCTTTTTAACGATAAGCCCACTGCCTTTTCTTACGGTGATGGACTGCGGCTTTCCAAAGCACAGGGCATGGGATTTCGTTACCAGCTCCATCTTATGGAGCTTAACTATTCCGATGAAAGGGTAAAACAGCTTTTAAGAGGGCAGGCTTGGAACGGCACTCCTTTCCTTACGGAAATTGCTGCCGAGAGACAGCGCTTCGTTCATGAACACTATACGTTCCTTCCTGATACACTTCCTTCCCGTGTCTACTCTCTGGCGGAAGAAATTACATCTGAGGCAGATAACGACTATGACCGCATGAAGGCAATCGAGAATTATCTGAGCGAATACACCTATACCACTTCGACCCAGCCGCTTCCAGAAGAAGCGGATGTGGTCGACGAGTTTCTCTTTCAAAGCAGAAGCGGCTACTGCACATATTTTGCTTCGGCCATGGCCGTTCTCGGACGCTGTGAGGGCATTCCTACCCGCTATGTAGAGGGTTTTGTTTCTAACAGCTCTTACCGTTATGACAACCGCGTCCTCAACCTTTCCGGCAACAATGCCCATGCATGGGTGGAGGCATATATAGACAACATAGGCTGGATTCCCTACGATCCTACGCCTCGTTACTACGTAGTCACTAACACTGCATGGCAGCAAGGCGGGGAAGCAACTGCTGCTGCCACCATTACTCCTCCGGCCGTTCCTTATACAGAGCCCTCCTCTGTTCCTGAAGAAAGCAAAACACCTGAAATAAGCTATTCTTCCGTCCTGGAAAGCGGGAAAGAGCTTTTATTTCTCGTTTTGGAAGGCCTTCTCCTTATGTGTATTGTGAGCTTCGTTATCTTCCTGCTGATTCTCTTACGAAATCAATTGCGGCATCGACGTTACATGGCTGGAAGCGACTATGAAAAAATACAGTTTCATATGAAAAAAGCCTTCCAATTCGGAAGGCTGCACGGTTATCCTATAGAAGCGGGAGAAACGCTTTCGGATTATGGCGCCCGGACCGAAGGCGGCCTGGACACATCCGAATACTCTTTTTTAGAAATATGTGATTTGTTCCAAAGCATCCGCTTCGGAGGCCGCCCTATCTCAGAGATGAATATCAAGGCGATGGAGGCTTATACCCTATCCTTACAAAAAAAATATCTGAAGCAATGCGGCCGGATGAAACGTCTGCTGTATTTTGTAATGCCTGCCACATAAAGTGAAGTTAACGCACTCCTCTGTCGTCAGCCTTCGTCCGGTGGATGGTTCCTCTCGAATGTGCCGGCGGCGCATAGACAGAGGAAAGTCTAAGGGGACTTTTGCCTGCATTGATTATGTTATGCCAAACGCCTGCCGGTATGAAAACTGAATCGCCTGCACACAGATGCTGCTGAAAATCCAACCGCTCCTTATAATTTCCTATTTTAACGAGTCCCTGCCCTTCCTCCACACTGACAAACTGATCTGTATCCCGATGTTTCTCAAGACCGATTTCTCCGTGTTCCGGAATACACATAACCGTCATCTGCAAATTGGAACCGGTCCATAATGCGGTGCGGAAACTCTGATTCCGCTTGGCCTCCTGCTCGACATTAGTAGCAAAGGGAAGTGGTCCGTAATCGTTACTATTTATGCCACGATAATAATTCATAGGAAACTCCTTTTCCCATTCTTAGAACATCATATGCGGTAGAACATTCTATTGTGATGGTATACGCGTTTTACCTCTCTCCGATCTTTAGAGAATATCATCTGTCCATTCAATATCTACGTCACCGCTATTGCTGTCGCCTCCGTTATCTCCACCACCGCTGTCTCCACCGCTCCCACTGTCGGGCTGACCGCCTCCGCTATTCGAATTTCCGCCGCCTGCGCTTTGGCCTCCGCCCCCATCCGAACTTCCCCCGGTACTTTGGCCTCCGTTGCTTGTACTTCCGCCTCCAGCGCTTTGCCCTCCGTCATTACTCTGGCTGCTGCCTTCCGAACCGGAAGGTGAGACAGCCGGTGCTGCCGGTGCAGTAGTGCCAGATGCAGCAGGAGCTGACGCTGTTTTACTTCCTCCTGACTTGGAGGACTTAGAGGTGCTTTCCTGCACATCTTTCGTTATAATTCCCACACCTCTGTTCCTGTAATCCTTGGATTTGCTCTTATCTGTTTCCACGTCTCCATCGGCCGCAGGAAATTCTTCTTCCCCATATGCCTCGAAAGGATCTGACTTTCGATAATCCTCTACCGCCCCCAACACATGCCATCTGCTACCATCGAACCATTCGATATTGGAATCAAAGATTCTTACCTTTACCGCTCCGCTATCGATCATCTGTCCCTTGCTTTGCGAATCATTTTGTATCTTCGGCTCATATGGAGCAATTTCAGGATAGGACTTCATTCCCAGCACCGAATAATCGAAGACAAAAGAATCCGCTGTCGCTTGCTCCGGTACATTCATGAACAAATATCCGTTCTTATCCGATGTATAAGCATATACAATATATTTTTCCTCACCGTTCCCGTCTTTTACCACGTTCCTCTGGCTGCTGTCCATCTGTGATACCGTCGTTATGCCGCCGTCTGCAAACGCTCCTGTATACTCCGTCATATCCATATCCGCCCTGTTATTCCATAGGGCGAACAGATCGGAGGCCTCATGGCCGTAACTTACCTGCGCAGTATAATCTCCGTAACAAACGCCGTTTTCGAAGCTTCCCAGCTCATGATATACGTTTCCGCTCTCTGCCATACAAAGCCATGCTTCGAAATCTCCCTGGTACTTTCCGTCTACAAGCTTAGAAACTAACATCTGCAGGCTATCCTCTCTTCGTACCATACTCGATACGCTGCCGTCGTCCGCCACGTACCATACGCTTGAATACTTCTCACCGGCTTCGTCATAGCCTGCCTCAAAGCAAAGTGTAGTCTTCCCCGTTTCATCCGCCATATAATACCGCCTGCTGCCTTCACGCAGCTTCGGCATCATAAGGCTTTGCCAGTCATCTTCAAGAAGCATTCCTGCCGCTTCATTCAAATATTCAGGGGTACTCAGGTTCGAAAGCAGGCGCTCTGCCTCCGCCTTTATCCCATCGCTTTCCTCCTCTATGTTTACCGTTATATCATTT
The DNA here is from genome assembly GCA_023408815.1 of Bacillota bacterium. GTDB lineage: Bacteria > Bacillota > Clostridia > Lachnospirales > Lachnospiraceae > Kineothrix. The sequence continues at coordinate 201,211 of JAEYJO010000057.1, forward strand.
AACAGTTCTATGCATTGCGCATCATCATATAGACGGTAGCATTGCTCCAGCAGGTCGCGCTGTCTCTTGCGCATACCTTCTTTCCCATACAACTCGGCCAGCTTTTTATAATCATCGGACGTAAATTCTCCCGAAGCATACTTTATTTCATATTCCTCTATGGCACTTTTTTCTCCTCCGGGATTCGGCTCTGCAGAACTTCCGTCCGTTTGCTCAGAAGCCGTTTCTTTATTTTTTTCTTCCTCTCCCTTATCTGCTTGTGCACATCCGCCTGTAAACAACAGAAGCGATGCAACAAAAACAATTGCAATCCCGATTTTACCTTTCATCCCTTTACACTCTCCTCCTTTCCTCTTCTTCCTGTCAGCTTCCAGCCTTATCTGCATCCTCGATCAATTTCCTAAGAAACAGGTCGGCGCTTGAATTCTTCTCATATTGGCCGCTGGAGAGCACTTGATTCGCCAGCGAATATATACTCTTCCATACCGTAGGCCCATATAAGGTCACCTCCGAATTGTCCTTGGCAAGGATAATATATCCGCGAAAGGCATATTCCGTCTTATACTGATTGGCGGGCAAGCCTACCAGCACTGAGGTAAACCGATGCCTTCCCGAGACGGTTTCGTATATTTTATCTTCCAATACCCCGTCCGTATTCTTGCCATATGACATACCGCTCAGGACCTTTTCTCCGCCCTTCACCAGAGGATACTGCGCTCTGTTAGCATTGTTCATGACAAGCGTTCCATATTCCTTCAGAACATATCCTGCTGTTCCCTTTGAAATGAGCTGAGACCGAAGACTTGACGATATGCCCGTCTTAAATCGAATACCGGACTTTCCTGTAATCCTGATGGAAAAGCCATGGTATGAAAGAATATCCTCCAACTCGGGAACTGCTGCCGCTTCATAGGCGGATCCATTATACTTAAGTGTCCAGACATACATTCCTATGGGAACGTTTGCTCCGTTGTATTTATACATTACGGCAGTTTTCGCATTTCCATTTGGCGCTGTTACCACATACTTTCCGTCACGCACAATCGCCGTATACCCGATTCCGTCCAGATAAATATTTGCATCCGTATATCCTGCAGGAGGTGTAAGCGATACCGTGTATGATGCTGTCGGTATAGGGCATGCCTCCGACGGCATATTGTTATAGACGGGTATCTTAAAAACGAATGTATTGTCCAGCGAGCCGGTACTGTTATACAGCTTGCGTATGTTCGCTCCTTCATTAGCCGGAGCACATATATTCTGCATATACTGGTGCCAGAACAGGCCGTTATAGCTCCCATCCACATCGAACTTCTGTAAATACAGGGTATCCTGCCCTTTTAATATATAATTTTGAGAGATAACTTTAGCACCGCCCAAAATAGAAGTATATCCATCTGTCCATCCCTCTGCTTTCGCTTTGGCAAGCCCGCTTTCTATCACTGCATTGTCGCTGTTTCCCGTCGCTCCGATATTGAAATAATTGTAATATCCTATGTACCCGGGATAGGTTCCTGAAATCAGAGAAGAGGTTCCTTTTCCCTGTTCCTGATATACTCTGCAAGCGAGATGGAACGGGCTTACTTTCAACGATGAACCTACCGTCCAAAATATATTAGCATACGTAAGCGAGGTCCCTGGAGCATTACCGGCCATGAATGTCTGATTCAAAAAACTCTGTACGGCCGCCTGCGTATGATAGGATTCGTTATATGTAAGGAGTTCAAACTGGAAGATGCCGGATTCATTCAGGCCATTCCTGGGATCGAGATAATGCTCTAACGCTCCTTTTGACGCATAAGACCAGTTCTCACTGTATTTGCCTTCCTGCATGTAAGCCGGCAGATAAGACTCTATCAGGCTTCTTCCATCCTTTATTTCCTCCGATACGACATAATTCCAGTCTAAATTCGTATTCATTTTTACAAAAGTCCATTTAGGATGCGCTTGCTTTAACGCCGTCAGTGCCGCCTTATAGCTAGCGGGAAATTGTTCGATGTCCGCATATGTCTGAATAGCGCTTCTGGCCGCAAAGGGAAGCATTTTACCCAAGTCGCTATTATAAGATTCCTCCCATTCCAGAAACAGTTCATCTGAACATGCAAGATAAGCTCTTGGTATATATCCGATATATTCTGCCTCTTGGAAATATAGGGTAACATACACCCACAGCTCACCATTTTCATCCTCAAGAACATCCTTAATCTGCACCTGCTGCCCACTGGGAACTGTTACCGCCGCACCGCTGTCATACGAAGCTTCCATTCGTATAGAATATTCATCGCACAAATAGACGAGTGCTATTACCGTATGATCTTCTAAAATGTTCTTTAAAGCATTCGATGCTTCTTCCAATCGTGCCGCTGCTTCTCTTGTTTTGTCTGTATCTGCTTCCTCCTCCGGCTGTTTCTCTAATTCTGTCCCATTTAGATTATCCGCTTCGACATCGCCGCTGTCTTCAGAATCATCTTCTGTTCCGGCACTTGTTCCTTCCCCCTCAGCACCTTCTGTTTCATCACTTTCATCCTTTATAGTATTTACGTCATTTTCACTGACTGAAACCTTCTCCAAATCAGAATTCGCTTCCGCCATCACCGGAAAAGCTGCAGCAGGAATGGGAAATAAATATGCTAATAAAATCGAAGCCGCTAACAGTGCCGTAAATTTTCTCATACAATAATCTTGCCTTTCTTATCGCCTGTACCTTCCCCTTTACAAACACCCTTTCATTATACAAAAGGCGACTATAAATAACAATTCACGCGGGCACTCCAAATTATGTAAATTAATTCGCTCAGCAAATATAGCTAAACACATAAACGAAGAGCCTTACTATCTTGCCATTTCATAAATCGCAAGCATATCGGCCTCGTAAAGCACTTTCGCCGAGCCTTTTCGTCCTCCAGCCGCCGTGCTGCACTTTTTAGCCATAAGCTTCATTTCCTCCTCTGTAGGCTCAAGCTCCAGATCATGAAAAGAGGTCGGCATACCAATAGAACGGAAAAATATTTCCAGCGCCTCTATGCCCTTCAGCGCTATTTCCTCCAAAGAACCTTTGTCCGCAATTCCCATTACATTTATCGCAAATCGATAAAACCGCGGCAGGCAGTCCTTATGAACATATCTCGCCCAGCTTCCCCATAACGCTGCCAAACCAGCCCCATGGGCCACATCGAACAATCCGCTGACCTCGTGCTCCAGTCCATGGGTGGCGAAGTCATCGCCTCCGTTTCCGCAACCTGTCAATCCATTATGAGAAAGGCTTCCTGCCCACATGACCTCAGCACGGGCCTCATAATTTTCAGGTTCCTCCAGAAGAATCCTTGCATTGGAGATAACGGTGCGCATCAGTGCTTCCGCAATGCCGTCGGTGATTTCCATATTGCCTGCAGAGGTGAAATAACGCTCCATAGTGTGCATCAGTATATCCGTACAGCCGCATGCCGTCTGAAAGGCGGGGAGAGTCATCGTCAGCTCTGGATTCATGATGGCAAATGCCGGGCGGCTAAGGTCGTTGTTATAGCCCCGCTTACTCCAGCCGGTCTCATTGGTAATTACCGAGGAGCTGCTCATTTCACTTCCGGTAGCTGCAAGCGTCAGCACTACTCCGACAGGCATACAAGCCGATGCTTCCCTCTCATGAGCATAAAAATCCCAGACATCGCCGCTGTTAACCATTCCGTAGCCGATGGCCTTTGCCGAGTCTATGACGCTGCCTCCTCCTATGGCGAGAATGAAATCCACGCCCTCCTTTTTGGACAGTTCGATTCCCTCATAAACGAGAGACAATCTCGGATTAGACACCACGCCGCCAAGCTCGGTATAAGCAATTTGCTCCGCTTCCAAAGAGGCTTTTATTCGTCCAAGCAAGCCCGATTTCTCCACGCTGCCTTTGCCGTAATGAATCAGCACCTTCTTACATCCTGCCTCCTTTACAAGTACTCCTGCCTGATTCTCCGTTCCTCTGCCAAAAATGACTTTCGTAGGAGTAAAATACTTAAAATTGTTCATAACGTTATCTTCCTTTCTTTTATAGGGCGTACTTCCCTATTACATACAAAGTCTGACGGATGATATGAAATCCGTCAGACCACTGAATTCTGTCGTGTACGTGAAAATTACATTCTTTTTTCGTATAAAGTGAGGTTACTCTGGTTCACCTCATAAGTTCCTGTATCTGTATAACGGGCAACAGATTTTCCTTGAAATACATCTGCCAGGAAATCCAAGGACATACTTCCCCAAGAGAACGCCCGCTGTGCAATCGCCACATCGATTCCGCCTCTCTTTATCTGTGCGGCAATATCGGCGGTGAAGTCTACCGTTACGATCTTTATGCCCGTGCCCTGATGTCCTGCAAAGCTTCCGTAAGCCACACCCCAGAGTACGTCCGTAGCGTAAACCACTTCTACATTCGGATAATCTTTCCGAATCCGGCTCATCACCGCCTCTACATCCTTCTTGGTGGGATTGCTTGGAATATCTATTTTATGTACGGTAACGCCCTCTTTCGTCAATGCATCCACAAAACCCTGCGCCCTGTTTTCTATGGATTGAATCTTGATATCTGACCAAAGTCCAACTATTGCCTCACCGCTGCCGCTTAAAAGCTGCTTGGCAGCCTTCGACGCATTTTTACCCAGCTCGTAACCGTTGGTTTCTATCAGCGCTTCGTAATCCACGCCTTCTAAGGCGGAATTGATGAAAATAATCTTCGTTCCGTTTTGCGATGCCGATTTCAACAGCTGGCGAATCTTCGGGCTGTCGATAGGACTTATAACGATGGCATCGAACTTTCTTTCCACGAAGCTTTCCAGCGCTTTTAACATTTCCTCCGCTCCCTGGTTTCTGGACTTCGGAGCAAAAATCTCCAGCTCATAATGCAAAGCCTTGGCTGTTTTTTTCGCTTCCCTCGCTGTCGGTTCCCAGAAATCGCAATCGATGTCAAAAATCATAGCTATCTTCTGCTGTCGTCTTTCCTCCTTCTTTATCTGGATCTTAGATAAGTCAGAGGATAATACCCCAACGCCTTCGTTTAGCTTACCTGCCATCTTCTCCATGGTCTTTACTGTGCTGCTCTGGCTCATAGTAAGAGACGCCACCTCTTCCGTGGAAGCCACGGACTCTTGATTCACTGCGAGGATGTTTCTGAAAGAATCCAACAGACTTTCCTTCTGCTCTCCGAGTCCGTTAACCTCTCTATAAAAGAGCTCCTGATCGGATACGAAGCCCTCCACATGCTTGTCAATTCTGCTGAATGCCTCGATTACCTCAGTTACTGCTTTTTCCTGCTGCTCGAAAGTATCTCTTGAACTGTCTACCGCCGATTTCAACTGGTTGAGCTGCTCCATGATTTCCGTTATATTCTGGCTGATCGTCTCACTGGCGCGATGGCTTTCGTCGGACAGCTTCCTTATCTCATCCGCAACCACTGCAAAGCCCTTTCCCGCTTCTCCCGCTCTCGCCGCTTCTATAGAAGCGTTCAGGGAGAGCAGATTGGTCTGGTCTGCAATTTCATTGAGCTGCTCGGTAATGCCGGTTATATTCTTGGTCATTTCCAGCAATTGATAGATTTCCGTAATGATCGCATTGTTCACGGTCTGGTTACTGCTCTGGCTAAGTGTCAGATTCTCCACGGCAACCTTACCGCTGTCGCTGATTTCTCCCATCTCTTTCGCAGAGTCGATCAAATCCTTCGATTTATCTCCCATCATATTGATCTTGTCCGCCAATATCTCCGCGATATTTTCGCAGGAATTGATTTCCTCTTTCTGCCGCTTGGAACCATCCGATATGTATTGTGCGGCAAAGCCGATGCTGTCCGAAGACTCCAACATTCCTTCAATGATTCCTTCAAATTGCTCTGAAATAATCTTGACCGTATCGAAATCCCCGCAGAAGCGGTAAAAGAAATCCTTATATTGCTTCCACAACTGCCCGTAAAGTTCTTCTCTTTCCGGTGTATCTTCCTCGTCCATAAAATCCCACCGAGAAAGCTTTTCCGTTAACTCTTTACTGCTGTAACCCCTTTTTCTTCTCTTCATCTTACCTTCTCCTATTCTCCTTGTACCTTCTATTTCCATTCCCATCCATAAGCAAAATGTAAAATCGAATCCCCACTATGCCCCTGCGGACATTATACCACGAATATAAGTACATTTCAAAGTCGAAATATGAGACAATTATGTCGATAAGTGCATAAATAACACTCTTTTTCGCCTGCCAGCTTCTTTAGCAATTCGAACACCATACAAGATTCAGTAACCGTAAAACCACAGGTTTTGTCTTAAGGCGCAAACCGGGCTAACACTTCCCCTACCTTTATCCGCCATATCATGTGATGGAATCCCTCTCCCCAGTAATTTTCCAGATAATACGCCGGGCTGCCAAACCTTTTACACCATATACCCTGAGCTATCTTATATCCGCTGTCAAAGCAGACTTCCTCCACCCTCTTTTCCTTCAATTCCTCGAACAGCGAATACATTAATAAGACAGAAATGCCTCTTTTCTGCCAATCAGGGCGCACAAAAACCGTACCGATTTCCAGCATGTCCTTAAACTCCCCTCCCGTACACGAATTCAACAAATCATTGGAAGGCCCGTATTCGATGGAACCGATGATTTCACCTTTATGCTCCGCCAAAAGGAAAAACCTTTCCTCCCCCTCCGTCTCGAAATCCTGTGCAATATATCTTTTTTTATCCAAAATCTCTTCCTGAAGCAATTCCTTCATATCAGATACCTTATTTTTCTTAAATGTATCTACGAGCATCTCTTCAAAAAAGGTGTGGATGCTCTCACGTTCCTCTACTCCAGGTCTTCTTATTTTTATATCTTTCATGCTTATAGCTATGCTCCTCCTAAAGTCTGGGTATCTTATCCAATATGCCTGCATACCTTGTGCACAAAGCCAGGTTAAATAGTCTGTAATATCAGCCGGCTGCGCGCTTATCCATTTATAATATACCATGGCGGAATGAAAACACAACACCTTTTCATTCCGCCATAGAAACAGTTATTAAAATTTAAATTTCAGAAGCTTGCGCAGTCCTGTGATATAACGTCCGTTGAGAAATTCAATAATTCCCTCCATCACATGCTCCGGCAGCATTTCCTCTCCCGAAGCTGCCATTGCAAAAAATGGCATTTCCCTAATAGTCGCCGCCATCATTCCCTCCTGCTCCTTTTCCGCTTTCGATACCTTTCTTGCCGTCCAGTTCGCATACAACATAATGATTTTTCCTATAAATGTATGTGCCACATCTTCCAACGTATTCTCCGGACTGTAGGGACGGCTTGCCCTTTTGCCGCTTTTAGGAAGAGTCTTTCCGTACAGCGCTGCAAATTCTTTTTCATCGATTGTGAATTCCTTATTTTCCAACCGGTAGTAGGAAGGAGCACTCTTCGTAAAATCAGGCTGAGGCTTTGCGGGGCTGTCTATTCGTATGCTTCCCACAAGCTTGCAATCCCTTGCGGATGAGGCAATTATGACTTCGTATTCTCCGCTTTCACAGTACCAATCCTTTACCGCTGCATTATAGTAGCCTAAGGTGCTGGTATCGAGAGTCAACGATATTTTCTTTGTTTCTCCGGGCTCAAGTTCTACCTTGATGAATTCCCGCAGCTCCTTTTCCGGCAAAAATACGATTTCACTTTCATGGGCCACGAATACAAACGATGTCTCCTTCGCCTTTCTGCCGCCGCAATTTAAAAGCTGAAAGGAAAGAGTAAAGGCACTCCCAAACTGACAGGCTTCTTTGCTTAACTCTAAGCCCGAATAAGAAAACTCTGTATAGGAAAGCCCGTATCCGAAAGGAAACAACACAGGTTTTCCTGCTTTTTCATAATAACGATACCCTATATAGATACTTTCCCGATATTCTGAGGTAAGTCTTCCCCCCGGGAAATAATGATAACAGGGATTATCCTCTAACGCGATAGGCCATGTTTCCGCCAACTTTCCGCTCGGCACCCGGTATCCCAGCAGTAGATTTACGATTGCTCTGCCTGCACCTTCTCCTCCCAGGTAGGCGAGCAATACCGCTTTTACCTTATGGATCCAAGGAAGCTCCATGGGCGCGCCTCCGATTAAGATTACCACTACATTTTCATTCTCCTCACAAATTGCATCAATCAAACGATTCTGTGAAGGCGGAAGGCTCATATTCCTTCGATCAAACCCTTCCGATTCATAACCCTCCGGCAGACCCGCGAAAACATATACGATTTCTTTGCCTCTCGCCGCTTGGCAGGCCTCTTCCCTCAGGCTCTCCTCCTCACCGTTTACAGGCTTTGATTCCAGTGAAAATCCCTTTGCATATGTGACATCAGCGCCGAATTCTATGAATATTTCCCACGGATTTTCTATCTTCAACGGATGTATCTTAGAACTTCCTGCCCCCTGATATCTCAATGCTTTTGCGAAGGCGCCGATAACCGCCGCTTTTTGCCCGATATGCCCGGGCAATAGCTTACCTTCGTTCTTAAGCAGCACCGCCGATTCCTCCAGTGCTTTTACAGCCAAAGAATGATGCTCCTTTTTATCGTATCGAAAGTCTTTCTCTTTATTTGCCAAACCCTTTAAGATGAGAGTACAGGCATTCTCCGCCGCCTCATCCAATTCCGTAAGCGAAAGGCTCCCGTTTTTGATCGCAGCAAGCACTTTTGCATCGTTAAACCCTTGGTTTCCGGGCATCTCGATATCCAGCCCTGCTTTTATCCCCAGCACCCTGTCGTGTACAGCTCCCCAGTCGGAAATCACCGTATTCTCAAACTCCCACTCCTTTCTCAATATATCTGTTAAAAGATATTTGTTCTCGCTGCAATATTCGCCATTCAGTCTGTTATACGCGCACATGACCGTATCGGGCTTTCCTTTTTTCACTGCAATTTCAAATGCTTTCAGATATGTTTCCCGCAAAGTCCTTTCATCGATGACCGCATCGATGGTCATTCTGCGCTTTTCCTGATTATTTACCGCAAAGTGCTTGAGAGAAGCGCTGACACCTGTACTTTGAATTCCCCTTATCATGCTTGCCGCCAATTCTCCGGAAAGCAGAGGGTCTTCACTGAAATATTCGAAATTACGTCCGCACAGGGGACTTCTTTTCTGGTTAACTCCCGGCCCCAGGATGACAGAAACCTGCTCCTGCAAGCATTCCTCTCCCATAGCCCTTCCTATCTCATATAAAAGCTCCCTGTTGAAGCTGCAGGCAAGGGCGCTTGCTGTAGGAAAGCATACCGCCGGAACGCTCTCCCCGATTCCCAGATTATCCGTTGCTCCTATCTGCTTTCTAAGGCCGTGGGGTCCATCCGACATCATGATGGCTCCCAGCTTGATCCGCTCTATGGACTTCGTATTCCAACAGTCCTGTCCGGAGCACAAACCGGTCTTTTCTTCCAATGTCATTTCCGCAACCAATTCCTTTGCCTTATCCCGAAAGTCTTTTATGTCCTGTCTCTCTTTCATATTTATACCCCATGTCCGCGTTTATTCAAATCATCTGTTTTGTTAGAAAGCCTCAAAATACATATCACAGACAGCACCAGACAAAGTGCCGGCATCCCGCTCATCAGAAGGCGTATGCCAAAAATCGTCCCTTCCGACTGCACTGCTATAGCGCCTCCCGCACTTTCCGCATAACCGAACCAGCCAAGTGCCGCCGTCACAAGTGCGACGATGATCGCGGAACTGATTTTATATAAGAGCATGGTTGAGCCGTAAATGATGCCTTCTCTTCTGCTTCCATTTACCGCTTCATCCACCTCCACTATATCCGGAAGAATGGAAAACACCAAGACCTGGGACGCAGAAATACCCACCCCGATAAAAATCGTAACAGCCGCAGTCAATCCGATATGCTCTGCCGGTATAAACATACAGGAGAACAACGGAAATAAAAAGTAAACCGCCGAAATCACGTAAGTCTTTCGTTTCCCCAGTTTGCCGCTGATTCCCACCCACATGGGCGTGACGATAACAGCCGCCACTAACGGAATAGCCATAAAGATATAGCTTAGACTGTCGGATATTCTAAGTACATACTTCATAAAGTAAATATAGAGAGCCATGATAATATCGAAAGATACCATATTAAAAATGAATACGCCCAGCACAAACCGGTATTCCCGCAGGCCGAGGAGCGACCTCAGGTTCTTCAGAAGACCGTCTTGCTTCTTATCCGGCTTGTTCTCTCTCACCCGTTCTCTGGTGCCTGCAAATGCCAGCAGGATGCAGACTGTAAGTATAACCGCCAGTACCCTTCCCATAACGGGGAAGCTTTGCACATACATGCCTTTTCCCGGATAAATCGTATCGACGATCAATGTTACTCCCATGGCTGACAGCAGGGAGCCGATGAAAGAAAAGGCCATCTTATAGCCGGAAATACTCGTACGTTCGTTATAATCCTGCGAAAGCTCGGGCAGCAACGCATTATACGGAATCGACACAAGCGAATATAACGTATTGAACAGAATCCCGATCAACGTATAGTAAATGACCATCTGCGCCGTTCCCTGAAAAGGCACTGTCCATAGAAGTGAAAATCCGATTCCAAGCGGCACGGCGCCGAAGAGCAGAAATGGCCGCCGTCTCCCGAAACGGGTTTTCGCACGATCTGATACAGCTCCCATAACCAAATCGCAGACCGCATTCCATATACGGGTAACCATGAGAATATAACCGGCCCATAGGGGGGATATTCCCGCTACATCCGTAAGAAAAAATACAAAATAGAATCCAACCGCACCGTATGCCACATTGTTTCCCATATCCCCCAAACCATAGGAAATCTTCTCTCTTTTTTTAAGTACACTGCCCATAAACACCTCTCCCTGACATTTGATAAGTTTTTCATATCTGTCTGATTTTCCATCCAAGAACTCTGATAGACTCATTCTAGCATTATGCTGAAATAATCTATATTATAATTTCGCTTTTTATATCATAATTTCTTGACTTTGGATATGGAGATCATTATATTTAAGATATGGCATAGCGTAAAGAAAAATATGGAGTTCCTTATGTGTTTAACATTATCTGAGAAATTAATTATGGAAGAGCTATATGAATATAACCGAATCCCTCTTTGGATTTTTAATAAAAATCTGGAACTTTCTGCTTGCTTTTTTTCCGGCGGCTCCCGCGATTTTAATGCGGTCTTTCCTTCCCATATGAAAGGCATTCTTACGAGGACAGCCGATGTTGCCTTTGATGTACTATGCTATGAAAATGAACTGTATTACCTCTTTTCCTTCGAGAGAAACGCAGAGACCTTTTATTTGCTGGGCGGTCCTATGCTGCTGTCCGGTTTCTATCATACGGCACAGATGCGCACCCTCTCATTCGCAAAAAGCTTGCCGGCAGAATCATTGAAATCTCTTGTTGAAAATTTACCCGTTATATCCTTTACCTCTTTCAGCTCCTGTCTGCGGATCATGATGCTGCTCTTAAAAAATAGTGCCCCTGAAATCGATGAAATCAACAATTATAAATTCTCAGCACTGGGCGATACTTTGGACCGAATGTTCGTTTATGAACTTTTCGAAAATAACGAAGATGCCCGAATACATACCTCATACGGCGAAGAGCTCGCTGTTCTTCAGTATGTGAAAGACGGGGATACCGCAAGGCTTAAATCTACGTACAAAACGCTTCCTCAGATAAAATACGGAAATATGTCGAACGACCCATTAAAGCAGTTTTTTTACGGTTGTATCGCAAACACCACCCTCGTAACGAGATATGCGATAGAGGGTGGGCTGGAAGAAGAATCCGCCTTTACCTTAAGCGACATATATATCAAGCGTATGGAAAACTGCCGGACGCTTTACGAGCTGAATCTGCTAAACGAAAAAATGGCCCTCGATTTCACATCCCGCGTCTCGAAGGCCAAGGCTTTAAAACAGTTTAATTATACAAAAACAGTGAAAAAATGTATCGATTATATTTCGAGAAATATACACCAAAAAATCACATTAGACGCTCTGGCAAAAGAAGTGAATCTCACTCCTAAATATCTATCCGCTCTCTTTAGAAAGGAAACCGGACAAACGCTGAGCGCGTTCATCATGGATAAAAAAATAAGCGAAGCCAAGACCCTGCTGGCCTACTCCGAGCATTCTTACTTGCATATCAGCGATTATTTGTCCTTTTACTCTCAAAGTCATTTTATTGCGGTCTTCAAGAAGCATATGAAGATGACACCTAAGGAGTACCGGGAGAAGTATGGCCGTCGGTAAAGAAACTAAGCTGCTCTTCTTTTAACGACTTCATCTTTCTGTTCGTAATCTTATCTTCCGGCCCTATGCTTGTGCACAGCAGGGGTGAATTTACATCATAGCGGCCGGCGTTTCTTTTCACCTTCTCATTGCTGAAATTCGCATAGCAATATTTGCATTGGTTTTTACAAGTATGATAAGTGCCCACTTCTACGCTCTCCAGGCATCCGCATTCCTTTCTCTGATTCTTGTCCTTATCTCCTTCAATTTTACACCCGACGATTCTCTCAACCAGCTTTCTGTCGATGCAGCTGCCGTGCCTTACACCGATATGGCTAAGCTCGATTTGTTCCGCACAGGTTTGTATTTCCATATGATTCCTATTGGCGATCTTAGCCATATCCCTGGCCAGTCCGGTCATTTCAGCTTCGGTTATTACCTTAACATTCAGCCCTGACGTATTGCGCACCGTCTTAGCATACCAATCCACAAAGCTTATTATCACCCTCTCCGTATACCCCTTTAAGCTATCCGCTATTTCTTCAAACGCTTTGATATGATACTCCATCGTATACCTTTCGCTCAACAAGATAGGGTCGTACCGCCAAATGACCTTATCGCTCCCTATTTTTTCGGACAACCGTCTAAACGTGGGTATCAGCTCCTTTTGCTTATTCGGAAGCGCAGGCTCCATATCCTTCCCATAGCCGGTGAGAGTAAATTGAAAATAATATTTGTAGTCCCTAAGCTCATTCAATCGCTCCAGCATCGGAGCCGGATTCTTCGTCCAGAAAACAATACAATCAATTATGTCCGGCGATAAATCAATCCTGCTGATTTGATGCTCATTCATAGGATTCCTGACATATAAAAAGCCTTCCTTTATCCTGTTAAGAAACCATTCTGAATAATAATTAGGAATATCCGTTCTTCTGCTCACACTCAGTACCATTTCCGACCGCTCCCCATAAAACCCAAACCTTTACTTAATCTTATACAGACTCCAAACGATATACTCTTGAACTAAAGTCTCTTCCTTTATTACACAAATCCCCTTTGTTAATTATCATTCCAACATGCATTAACTCATCTCCGCCATACCATGCAGCATCGTCTTCATCAAAAATATATCTTTTATTCTTATCCAGGCCGGATAACTTCAAGCGTACCCACTCTTCATTGGCTACATTCAGTATTTTATAAAAGCCAATTAAAGCTTCGTTTTTATCTTCTGATACGACCATCCATGCTCCTGATTTGTTTTCAAAAGGGTTCTGTAATCTATAAAAATCACCATTCATGAATAATTTTTGATATTTTTTATGAAACTCCACCTGGCCTTTTATAATTTGCAGCTCTTGTTTTGTTAGTTTCCCCAAATCCAATTCATAGCCAAGCATTCCGAATTGTGCAACATTTCCCCTGGTTTCCAACGGTGTTATTCTGCCCACCTGCTGATTGGGAACCTCTGAAACATGGGCGCCCATACTGCTTAATGGATAAACATACGATGTCCCATATTGGATTTTAACACGTTCTATTGCGTCTGTATTATCACTGGTCCATGCCTGTGGCGCATAATAGAGCATTCCCGGATCAAATCTGGCCCCTCCGCTGGAACAAGATTCAAATAATATTTCAGGGAACTTTATTATCAATCTTTCATATAATTGATATACTCCAAGAATGTATTTGTGGAATACTTTTCCTTGCTCATCTGTTTTTTGAGCTATGGAATAGGTTTCCGTAAGATAACGGTTCATATCCCACTTTACATATGTAACAGGAGCATCCATCAACACTCGCTCCATCAAACCATAGACATATTCTACCACTTCCTCACGTGTGAAATCCAATACAAACTGATTTCTGCTTGGGGATGCACTTCTTCCCGGTGCACATAGAATCCAATCCGGATGCTCCCTATATAAATCAGAGTCTTTGTTTACCATTTCAGGCTCAAACCACAAGCCGAATTTCATACCCATGGCATTAATCTTCCTCGCTAATCCCCCTATTCCCTCCGGAAGCTTATTGTAGTCTGTTACATACCAATCTCCAAGGCCAGATTTATCATCATCTCTTTTTCCAAACCACCCATCATCCAAAACAAAAAGATCTATTCCCATCTGTTTTGCGGCAGATGCTATATCCAATATCTGCTGCTGCGTAAACTGCGGCCCGGTAGCCTCCCAATTATTTATTAAAATAGGACGCTCCCTATCTCTCCATAAACCACGTGCCAGACGAGTGCGATAGATTTTGTGAAAAGTCTGGCTCATTCCATTCATTCCCTGATCGGAATAAACGAATACCGCCTCGGGACTTTGGAACAATTCTCCCGGATTCAGCAGCCATGAAAAGCCATTGGGGTTGATTCCTATTTGAATCCTTGTCATATTACAAGTATCCACTTCCACTGATTCTATATGATTTCCGCTGTAAATCAAACTGACTCCTATTGCTTCCCCAGAAAATTCATTTGTTTCCGGGCGCTTAAGTGCTATAAAGGGATTTTGTTCCGCACTGCTAATTCCCCGCTTGCTGTTAATCCCCTGTATTCCCACATTTAGTTTCCGGCAGATGATATCCCTTTCTCTCGCCCATGCGCCCGACAACTGCACCATTTCATATTCCGCATCAGGTAAATCGATGCTTGCACTAAATACTCTATCCAATAGAACCTTTTCAGTACCATGATTATAAAATTTTACGCTTCGCGAAATAACAGCGTAATCCCGGAAAAGACTGTACAGTAAAATACAATCTACATTTAATAACGTATCCGTTAAAGTAATCTCTATCGTTTCCGCCTCATCCTCATCCTCTACATATAAGGCCGGAAGGCCCGAAATCTTCTGTTTTCCTCTGTAAATAGAATGAGCCTGATATCTGAAATCAGTAATTCTGCTTCCATTTTCCTGAACGATTTCAAAAGCCGGTTCTCTAAAATCACCCCTTCCGGTGTCCGGATATTCCATCCTTGTATACTGAGGGCTGAAAAAATATTCGTTTTCCTCAGTATATACTGCCAGAGACCGGTGTCCTCCTTCTAAAAGATAGGAATAATTGTCTTTATGTTGTATTCTTTTTCCATAGTACAAGTTGCCTAACTTCCCGTCAGGTAATACTTTCATAATATAACTGATCTGATGATTGTATAAATGAAACTCCTTTGTTTGTTCTGAATATATAATAGCCATCTAAAGCTTTCCTCCCGATGTTGCGACGCCTTCAATAAACTGCTTCTGGAAAATAATATAGATCAGCATCATCGGCCAAATCGCCAAAACTGCCGCCGCCATAAGCTGGGGATAGTTTACGGAATACGCGCTTGAAATTTTGGCTAATGCGGAAGATAATGTAGCCGCATCGGAATTCGAATTAACTATCATTGGCCACATTAAATCCTTGAACGAAAAAAGAGCTGTAAAAATAGCCAGTGCTATCAATCCTGATTTGGTCAATGGAAGCATGACCTTCCAAAAGGTCTGTCCAATATTACATCCGTCTAATCTGGCCGCCTCTTCCAGTTCTTTCGGAAGTCCCATAAAGAACTGCCGTAAAAGGAATGTTCCGAACGCACTCACCAATCCCGGAAATACCAGTGCGAATATTGTATTACGCAACCCCAGTTTATCAATCATTAAATATTGCGGCACAATAAAAATTTGTACAGGCACCATCATTTGAAATAATACAAGGCTAAAGAAAAAATCTCTTCCCGGAAATTTTAGTCTCGCAAATGCATAGGCTGCCATTGCACTAAATAGCACTGCACAGAACACGCGGATAGCCATCATTGCGAAAGTGTTAAAATATAACCGAACAAAATCATTCTGTTGAATTACTGTCATATAATTATCCCACTGTGCTTCTCCGGGAAAAAAGACAAATGGATTCATTGATGTCGATTCGCTTATTGTTTTTAAGGACGTTACCACCATCCATAAAAACGGCAGTATCATAATGCATGCACCAAGAATCAAAATAAGGTGTATGAATGAAGCAGTAATTGTTTTTCTTTTTTTCATGTCCACTATCCTCTCTACATATAATTTACCCACTTCTTCTGAAGCTTCGTCTGTACTGCTGTAATCAGCATAATAATTAGTAAAAGGAGCATGACGATAGCAGAACCATATCCTTTATTAGAATATTTAAAAGAATTGTTATAAAATAAGTAAACCAGTGATACTGTACTATCATAGGAAGGACTTGTAACATTAATCATCATATAAATCACATCAAATACCTGCATTGAGGTAATAATACTTGTAACAAGCACAAAAAACAGCGTTGGTGAAACTAACGGCAGCGTAATATTAAAAAACTGACAAATACCGCTGGCTCCGTCTATATCAGATGCCTCATAGTAATCTCTTGGAATTTCTTGCAATCCTGCAAGAAGCAAAACCATACTGTATCCTATTGTACTCCAAATGCCGATGATCGAAACGGAGAGAAGCGCTATATTGGGATTATCAATCCAATTAACAGTATCCATTCCCAATTTATTTAAGAGATAATTAATCAGTCCATATTGATTATTGTACAACCATTTCCAGACCATAGTTACCGCCGCCGGTGCTGCCACCATAGGAATAAAATAAATTGTTCTATATATTCCTTTTCCTTTCATTTTTCCATTCAAAGCTACAGCGAGAAGCAATGCAATTATAACCGTTACCGGAACAACAAGGCAGGTATAACCTAATGTATTTCTCACGGCATACCAGACTTGAACGTCTTGAAACATTTTTTTATAATTTTCCAGCCCAACAAATATATTTCCCTTTCCAAATGCCCCACTCTTAAAAAAACTAAGATAAAATGTTTCAAATATAGGAATGATATTTAATATAATGAGGCCCGCAATGGTAGGAAATATCATTCCCCATCCCCAGCACCATTCATTCCATGTTTTCACTGAAAACTTCATTTTTGTCGTTTTTTTACTTCTCATTTATTCCTACCTCAACAAAAATACGGCAGCATCGCTACTGCCGCATTTATTTTTTTATTCTTCCGAAATAGCCTGATTCATCATTTCCGCAACTTTGATACATGCATCTGTCGTTTCTTCTTTTCCTGCATAGGCATCTTTTAACAATTCATACGCCTTATCTTCCCAAACACTTGTCTGATTGGAATAAGGGCGGATCTGCGCATAGTCAACCATATCAATATAACATTTTGTATTAAACATAGAGTAAGCATTCGTAAACATATCTGCCGTTCCGTTATATGCCGAGATGGCAACTCCAAGTTCCGCTTGGCGCTCTTGTCCTTCCTTGCTGCTTAAATATTCAATCCATTTCCATGCTTGATCCGGATGTGCACAGGTTGAAGCAATCGCATTTCCAAGTCCGTTAAAAATGGATGCTTTTCCACCATCATTAGACATCGGCAAAACTGCACAATCAAAATTCTCTTTCATAAAATCAGATGCCGCAAATCCGGAAAGATTCCATGAACCAAACAGTCCCATTGCACACATTCCGTTTTGAATTGCTTCTGCACGCGCCTGATCGTCGTAAATCTCAGGAGACAGGCCTTCTTTTACAAAGCTGAAGTACTCTTCAATACCAGCGATTGTTGCTTCTTCATCATATCCTGATTTCTTATCTTTCGTAATTATTTCTCCCCCGCTTTGATATACAAAATTATAATAGCCTTCCTGATTATGCAAGCCGGCGCAGAAACCATACTGACTTCCATCATCCTTTGTCAATTTCTTTGCGGCTTCTTTCAGGTCATCCCATGTCCATGTATCGTCGGGATAGCTGATACCAGCCTCATCGAACAATGTCTTATTATACCAGAGAGCAATAGTATCATAGTCTTTTGGAATTGCATACTGCTTGCCCTCAATATTATAAATTTCATTTAATCCTTCCGGATAATTAGCAAGATCAACTTTAGCGCTGCCTGCAATATAATCGCTTAAATCAAGCAACTGATCATTTGCACCGTAATAGTAAATATTATTGGAATGCATCCAGAAAGTATCCGGCAAAGAACCTCCTGTTCCGGCAGCCTCCAATCCTGTCCAGTAATCACTCCATCCGCTTACCTGAATATCAATTTTAATATCAGGATTTTCTGCTTCAAATTCATCTGCCATTGTACGGATCAAATTAGCCTGATTAGAATCCCAGCAAGCATAAGATATTGTTACTGCATCTCCAGATGGCGTTTCCTTTGTCTGGTTTTCGTTTTTAGCTTCTTTAGCGGTTTCTGTTTTCTCTTTTACATCCTGCTCATTGGCCGTCATAGCACTATTTGTGGTATTGCCACATCCTGCTAAGGTTGCCATAAGCATAGTCGTGCAGAGCAATGTACTAATAATTTTTTTCATCATTTCTTTTCCTCCCAACTAAAAATGGTTTGTTTTGATATTGTCATTTAATCATATATTTCTTCCGCCATAAATGTCATGTTATGACTTTTATATGTCATTTTGTGACTTTTTGTTTATTACTTAATTTACTAACATAGCTTACTATATTATAATAAAAATAGGTTATTCAAACTTTTACACTACTATTTCAAAACAGGAGTACCATATGAGTGAGATAAGAACATATGATGAATGTTACTTTTTAAACTATAATCAATGCAGCGATCTGCAGCTTTATGAGATAGGCAAGCAAAAATGCCCTTCTTCTTATGCCTTTGGTCCCGTTATGCGCAGACACTATATTTTTCATTATGTATTCAGCGGAAGCGATATGTTATTCTTAAATAATGAACAATATAAAGTATCTGCTTATCAGGGTTTTGTTATTTCACCTAATGTTCTCGCATATTATAAGGCAAGCGAATCAGACCCTTGGGATTATTCCTGGGTTCATCTTGATGGACCAAAAATCGTGGAATTATTTCAACAATCTGGTATATCCGTTGAACAGCCACTATTTATGCCCGCAAATTATTCCAATAAAATATCTTCTATTATGCAGGAACTTTTGGAAAACAATAGCAGAGAACTATATTGCATAGGAAAAATATACGAACTATTTGACAATATTATTTATTATTCCATAAATTCTGTACATATGGAACATAATACAAAACTCTCTTACATTAAAAAAATTATCAGTTATATCAATATCAAATATAGTGAGCCAATACGTATGGACGACATTGCTCATGCCTGCGGACTGGACCGAAGCTATATGACAAGACTTTTTAAGGAAGCTACCGGAAGAACACCTCAGGATTATCTTATGTCATATCGCATGAAGTCGGCTTGTACAATGCTCGAAAAAGGAAATATATCCATACAAAATATTGCTTACTCTGTCGGATATAGTGATTACGCTACTTTTTCCAAGGCATTCAAGCGCTATATAAAAGTATCTCCTAACGAATATCGTATGAAATACCAACAGAAATAGATAATTAGAAAAGACTGATCTTATACATGAAACCATCGGAACAGATAGTATTTCAAAGCATCGATTACCGGCACACAAACTAAAACAATACCCAATATACTTAGGACTACTCCGATATTTACTGCCGGAAGGATTCCTCCAAATACGCCAAGCAAAGCAAAAGCAATGATAGTAACAATATTAACCGTCAGCAAATATACGCTGGGTCTGGAGGACCAGAAATGCTTTCGTTCCCTTACGATCAGCATTCTAAACTGCGTATTAAAGACCAGTGCCAGCAGCACCACCGTCTGCAATTGTTCAAAGGAAAGACGAAACAGATATGTTCCAACCCATATAATCAGTAAATCCTCAAGGGCAAACAAAATACCCAGAAAGATTGAAGAAGCCGTAATATTGCGTAAATTCCATTCATTTGGAGACTCTGTGGATTTCACCCGGTCGGTAGCGATAGACATTGTGACAAAATCGTTCGCAAAGACCAGCAATGACATTCCAAGCAATGACACAAGAGAATCCTGCAGCCAGAAAAATCCAACGGTAAACAGCAAGACCACTTCAACTACCTTAGTAATCTTATTGATTACCCAAGTCAGCATTCTCTGATAGGTTTTTCTGCTGACATCAACAGCATCGATAATTTCTCCCAGTCCCGGCTGCGTAAGAATAATACTTGCAGAAGCCCTGGCAACATCCGTTGCTTCGCATACTGCTGTTCCAAGCTCCGCCTGCTTAAGTGCCGGGGAGTCATTCACACCGTCTCCCGTCATCCCCACCATATGTCCGTTTTCCTGAAGCAATTTCACAATTTGGTATTTATCTTCGGGATATACCTCGGCAAAACCGTCATTCTCCCTAATTAGTTTAAGCTGTTCTTCCCGGCTTCGTTCTTTAAACTCACAAGCCCGTAAAATCCGATTTCCGATTCCGACTTTCTCTGCAATTTCTTTTGCTATGGGCCTACTATCCCCTGTTATCATAATAGGTTTTATCCCCAGACCGCGAATCTTAGAAATCATACGTGCGGAATCCTCCCGCGGCGGATCCGCTATGGCCAGTAATCCTGCAAAATGTGTCCGGCCGGCAGCTGCAACAGCAACGGCAAGAGACCGGTACCCTTTTTCTGAAAAAGAGGCATCTGTCTGCTTGATGTTCTCTGCCATAATGCCATCCACACCATCGCAAAGAGACAGAATCGTCGGGACAGCTCCTTTCAGAATACGAAGTTCTTCTCCATACTCCAGAATAACGGCTTCTGTTCTTTTGGTTTCCGGGCTGAATGGTATAAACTGTGTTCGGTTTTCGTAGTTGAATGTATAACCGCATTCTTTTGCATACGCAATAATTGCAGAATCTATAAGATCCATCCCCTCTTCTTTGAAAGCCTGTGCCGCCAGATGTATTAATTGTTCTTTCCGGTAATTTCCAAATGGGACGCAGTCAACGACTGACAATAAATTCTGCGTTATGGTTCCGGTTTTGTCGAAACAAAACATATCGATGGAGGCTGCATCCTCAATACAATCAAGCCTGGCAACAAGAACGCCTTTTCGAGATAACTCCATTGCTCCTGCCGCCTGGACAATGGTAAGGACAGCAGGAAGCGCAACCGGTATCGCTCCAATCAGGAAAATAACAATAAAAGAGAGGATGGACACAATATCTTTGTGCAAATAAATGCCATAGACCGAAACGGTTAAGGAAGCCGCAATTCCCAGATACATCATATATTTGACAATAGTCAGCATCAGTTCTTCCTGCTTTGATTTCGGCTTCGCTACTTTTACCAATTCTATGGTCTTTCCAAAATAGGTATTCACGCCGGTATTCAGCACTATACATTTGGATTCTCCGCGCTTTACAATGCTTCCGGAGTATATAATGTCCGATGGCACGGCCTCAAAAGGCATCGACTCACCGGTCAATGCAGACTGATCTACTGATAGCTCTCCGCTGCAAAGATAGGCATCTGCCGGGACCACATCACCAAGCTTAAGTGTAATAATATCTCCCGGTACAATTTCCCGGGCATTAAGCAAAGACCATTTTTTATCCCGAAGAACCTGAACCTTAATTTCAAGCTTCTTTTTAAGCATCTGAACAGCTTTGTTTGAATTCCTGGATTGCAAATAACCGATGACGGCATTGATTGTCAGAAGGGAAAATATAATACTGCTTTCTGTATAATGTTTCAAAACCAAGGTAAGAACAATAGATATTTCCAGAAGCCACGGCATAGGGCCCCAATATCGCTTCAAAAACTCCAAAACGGGATTTTTCTTAATCTCCTGAATCTCATTGTACCCAAACTGTTCGATCCGGTCATTTACGGCCTCTGTATGAAGTCCTCCTTCACATGTTTCCAATTTCCTCATAATCTCTTCTTCGGGTATTGTTTTATATTCAGATGCATTAATTGCCTCCATGTTCTTCACTCCTTTCTGCAATCAAACAATTTTTGCTTTACAGCAATGACTCATAACCAATGCTGCCGAACCGATTGCTATGGTATTTTCCTGAAATGCTCCGCCCTTACTGAATAATATCGTATCAGCATAAAGATAATTGTTGTAGAAACTTTCAAGACATTCCTGATAATAATCTTCCAGATTCATTACAAGCGGACCGCTTAGGATGATCACATCCGGATTCAGAAGGCGTGAAAAATTAATAAGTCCAATGCTGAAGAAAATAGCTTTTTCACGAATGATTCTCTTAAGGGCTATATTATCTTCCGGCAGATTAGCAAGCACTTCTTTATAATTTTTTTCATTCCATTTAGCGCTGCCAAGATTTAATTCATCAGCGGCCGCATGAATTACCGCTCCCAATGCAGAAACCTTTTCGACACTTTCCATACGGCCGGATTCAAAGAACATATTCATACTGCCAAGTGCATCTTCCCGATCGTTCATTGTTCGAACAATCACGCCATCCTTAATCACCGCAGACCGGATACCGATACCGCAATGGATGTATGCAATACTTCGTTTGTTTTTCCCGATACCGAACAAATATTCCGCTAATGCAGCAGCATTTGCGCCATTATCAATGTAACAAGGAATAGAGAACCTGTTTTCTATACATTCCTTGACCGGAACATTGCCCCAGCCGGGGAATGGAAATCCCTGGGGGTTGAGCATGACCCCGTGCTCACGGTCCAGCGGACCTACCGTTCCTACACCGATACCAAGAATCTGGTCCGAAGATATGGCTTTTTCTTTTATTATTCTTTCAATCCGATACAAGATAGAATCAATGACCTTTTCTGCAGAACCTTGTTCATGCAAGCAAAATACTTCTGTTTTTAGAACCGTCAGTTTTAAATTGGTGAGGACTATTTTCACATAAGTTCTGGACAAGTCTACACCAATCAAATATAACCCATGGTGAATGATGTCGTAAGTAAGCGCTTTTCTTCCGCCGGTGGATTCCGCCTCGCCAAAAGAGACAATCAGCTGCTTTTCATCCAATGCCTTCATTGCTCTGTTCAATGTTGTCAACTTTAGATTCATGGATAACTGGATTTCTTTTTTTGTCAATGGGCCTCTTTTGTAAAGTTCATAAAATATACTTAATGTCCTGGAATCCAATCCGTTTAATTTTTCCGACATACACACCACTCTTTCTTTTTTCACAGCAGATATATCGTACACTCTTTTGACCAAAATGGCAATAAGTTTATGAAAAGTCAATGCAAAAATAAAAGTGCATTTTCCATACGAAAGAACGCATGGTAAAATGCACTTTGTTATTCCTGCCAATCATGGCTCAATAATTATTTTAACTCAATCAGCTCTGCTATCCTATCCTCCACAAAGCCCAAATCTTCCGTAGGTTCAAACCTTTCCAGTACACGGCCTTCCCTATTCACAAGAAACTTCGTAAAATTCCACTTGATATCCGGCTCATTTCTATAATTGGGATTAAGTTCGGACAGTTTTTTTTCCAAGACAGGAGTCATCTTACTCTCCGGGCTGAAGCCCTCGAAACCTTTCTCCTCCACCAAGTACTTATACAGCGGAATCGCATTTTCACCGTTGACCTCTATCTTAGAAAACCGGGGAAAGGTAATTCCATAGTGCATGTCACAGAAGCTTCCAATTTCTTCGTTGCTGCCGGGCGCCTGATTTCCAAACTGATTGCAAGGGAAGTCCAAAATCTCAAAGCCTTCTCCCTGATACTTCTCATATAAATCCTGCAAAACATCGTATTGAGGCGTAAATCCACATTGCGTAGCGGTATTGACAATTAAAAGAACCTTTCCTTTATAATCGGCCAAAGAAACCTCTGCGCCTTTTGTATCCTCTGCATTAAAATCATAAATACTCTTCATAACCTCTTTTCTCCTTTCGCATTCTTAAATTTTATTCCCGCAATTTTGTTTCTTAATACTGTTTCCTTATTGTATTCTTAATTTCCTTTTTTAATTATACCCTATTTTCTACCATTATTCTCTATTTTTCTTTTTTCAATAATTCCTTGACCTTCTCCTCCAGCTTCTCCGGTGTAGTCGCTGAACCGAACCGCTCCGTTACATTTCCATCCCTGTCTACCAGGAACTTCGTAAAGTTCCACTTAATATTCTTCCCCATAACACCGCCCTTTTGGGATTTCAAATAAGTATATAGCGGCTCCTCATCGTCACCGTTCACATGAATCTTGGCAAACTGAGCAAAGGTAATTCCATAGCGCAGACTGCAAAAGCTGGTGATTTCATCATCGCTTCCGGGCGCCTGATTCGCAAACTGGTTACAAGGAAAATCCAAAATTTCAAAACCTTCTTCTTTATACTTTTCGAATAAGGTCTGCAATCCGTTATACTGCGGTGTGAAACCACACCCCGTCGCCGTATTCACAATTAACAACACCTTCCCTTTGTAATCGGACAGAGAAACTTCCTTTCCCTCTTTATTATTGACCGTATAATCATAAATGCCCATATCGCTTGCCCTCTCTTTTAATTGTTTGCAATATAATTGTTTTCTATTTATTTTAGATTGTACACAATTTATTTTGGTTTGTCAATCCCTATCTAAAAAATTTTGTGTAAGCCTACAAACTGTTTCATCAGTCTCACGGCAACCTGATTGATTTGCGGCTTTGTTTCTGTTCCTGCGGAATAGCTATCAAAAACATCACCGGCAAGATGCCGTCCCAGCGCTTCCGCAATCTGACTTCTGCAAGAATTATGCACACAAATAAACGCGACTTTTATCATCTTTATACTTGCCTCCTTACAATTTCAGCAGATGGTTCAGGGAACCAATGGCGGGTTTTATCGATAAAGCGAACTAAGAAAAAACAATTCAAAAAAATCCGAGGCTGCAATCAAAGAGGCAGGAGCCGCGATATTGTGAGGCTGCTTTGTCCATCTGCACAGCAGATAAGTGAAATTGGCAGAAATAACATTTTGCAGAATCAACGGAACTTTCATAATCGAGTAGGAGGCGGTGACTAACCGCCGTCCTCTCACAGCACCGTGCGTACCGTTCGGTACACGGCGCTTTCAATAGTTGACGTGCACAGACTGATAGGCAGTGGCCAAGTCATAGAAGCCAT
>JAEYJO010000019.1 GCA_023408815.1 Bacillota bacterium
AAGCACCTCTGAACAATATCTATTTTGACTTCAAAGGAAAACTTTGCTTTTCTGCCCATAAAATATGCTCCCTTCTAAGTGACAAGCTTTTATTATTTCACTTGTCTACCTAGAAGGGAGCATATCATTTTATCGAATAACTGCTTTTTTCTATTTCTCACTCAATTTAAGCTTCAATTTTTGAAACCGGTATCAATATGATTACTCCTTTGTTTCGGGAGCTATTCCGCTGCTTTCCCGAACGATCAGAGTCGGGGGTAAAAGCTGAATTTTGGGCATTTCCCTTCCGTCTATTGCCGCCACTGCCGTCTCGATCAATTTCTCTCCAAAGCTTTCATAGTTATAATCAATCGTTGTCAATTTCGGACTGAGCAGTTCTGAAACATAAGTATCATCATAGCTTACTACCGAAATGTCCTGAGGGATACATAAACCATGCTCCTGAATGCTGCGCACAATACCTACCGCCGCAAAATCATTGATCGCTATCACCGCTGTCGGCCTAATGCCTTGGCCAAGCATCCTGTTCATATAGGTATATCCGGTCTCGTAGTCATATCCGCCATCCTCCGAAACCAGTTCTTCTCTAAAAAGGATTTGATACTTGCTCAGGTTCTGCTTATATCTTTGGAATTTTTCAAAGGTGGAGAGGACATCCATCCGTCCCCCGATCAATGCTATCTCACGGTGGCCTAATTCTATCAGATGCTCTGTCAATAGATCCATGCACTTCATGGCATCGATCTGCACTTGATAGCACTGCGTTCCATCCAGCTTACCGGTTACCACCATGGGAATGGTGTTCATTAATTGATTGACCTTCTCTACATATGACTTATTGGATACAAGGTCGTCTACCCGTCCGCCCATCTGAATGATCACATCAACCCTCTGCTCCTGCAATTTCTCCAGCTGCTTCTCCTCTTGTATCTGCTCGCCCAGAGAATTACAAAGCATGACTGTATATCCAGCTTTTTGTGCCGCTGTCTCACACGCGACAAACATATCCGCATAGTAGGGGTTCCTTACATCCGCTGCGATAATCCCGATTACTTTGCTTTTTGTATCAGAAAGGCTTCTGGCCATGGCGTTAGGTTTAAAATTGTATTTTTCAATCAGTTCCAATACCCGCTGTTTTTTTTCATTGCGTACATTGGCATTGTTAGTAAGTACCCGGGACACTGTCGCTGCAGACACTCCCGCCTCTCTCGCTATGTCGTAAATGGTAATTACCTTATTTTCAATACTTCTATGTACATCCATCTTTTTTCTCCTAGCGATTGCCTCATTCTTATTTAGAAAACGTTTTTATTTTATAACATTATATTTCTATTACCTCTTTCTGTCAAAATGAATTCATTTGAATTCATCATTTTATCTATTTCCACTTCAAGTCCATTATCCTCCAAACCGGAAGCCGTTATCTTTACCACGATTCTGCCGGGAGCATTTCTTCTGATATATACTATTAATCTGCCGTCCCTGGTATCTCTCTTATGCTCGGAATAAGAGGTATTATCGCTTAAGTCCCCGTTTTCAATGCCTGTCAGGGCTCCTGCGCCATTTACCTGTATCCCGATCAGCCGGTCGTCTGCTGCTGCGAGCCTGCCTTCACTATCCAGAAGACGAATCTCCATCTGGTACAAATAGCCGGAATGCCCGGATGCCTCTTCAAAGCTCTGACCGCTCAGAGCATCGGCTTCCTTCCATAGCACAGCCTGAAGTCTCACCGCATCACCGGAGGTACAAAGGGACGTGGTTTTCACTTTTTCCCGCTTCTCATCGCAGCCTTCTGCCTCCAGTATTCCCTCTTCAAAAGGAATTATGAATTGATATGCTCCGTCAGTGTTGCATTTTGCAGCTTTGGCAATCTCTTTTCCATTGAGCAGGAGCCTGATCTCACTCAGATTAGAATAACACATCACCAGTACGTTCTGTGCGATTTCATAATTCCATCGCTGGCTGTAAGGAATCCATTCTTCATTACGATCTGTCGTTTCACTATCCGCTCTGGAAGCGAGTTCCAGCACCGGTTCTGTCACCCACAGCGCCTTTCTCTGTAAAAATCGTGATTTTTCAAAGCCTGCTAAATTCAAGAGTCCTGCTGCCGAGCCATGGATAGGCCATCCGTGTGCTTCACCGAGATAATCTATTCCGGTCCAGAGAAATTGACCGCTGATATATGGGTTATCCGTCACAGCTCTCCAAGCCTCATAACTATGGCTATTCTCACTCCCCAGAAAGGGCTTTTCAGGGAATTCCTCATGATCCTTCACATAGAACTGCTCTTTATAGTTATAGCCTACTACATCCAGGGCTTCCAGAATTCCAAGTTTGGCCGAAAGCTCCGGAAATGCTAATGCCATCGTTACCGGCCTGGTTGTATCCTCTTGTTTCACAATTTCAGCCAGGCGTTTAGCCAAGGGTACTAACCGTTCGGCATTGGGCTTATTCGAATCATATACTCTCTCTGCCGCAGGCTTAGCAGCATCATTATTTCCCGTCATGTGCTCAAACATCGGGTGGCAGTAAGGATCGTTGGGATAATCGATTTCATTTCCAATGCTCCAAAGTATAACAGACGGATGATTTCGATTTTTTCTTACCATTGCACGCAGATCTGTTTCATGCCATTCAGGAAAATCTTCGAAGTATCCCTGATGCTTCGGCGGATATACGTTATGGCCCACGGACCATTTATTCTTTGCATTTTCCCATTCGTCAAAAGCCTCATCCATCATTAAAAATCCCATTGCATCACATAACTCATACAACTCTGACATATGCGGATTGTGGCTGCAGCGGATGGCATTGCACCCGCATTCTTTTAATTTGCTCAGTCTTCTCTGCCAAATCTGGGCAGTAACCGCAGCGCCTAAACAGCCCGCATCATGGTGTACACAAACACCCTTAATAGTCACTTCATTTCCATTCAGAAAGAAGCCGTTGTCGGGAGAGAAGTAAATGCTTCTGATTCCAACCTTCTCTTCCTCTGCCAAGTATTGCGGATTATCGTTAACTGTATAGAATACTTTCATTTGATAAAGGTTGGGATTATCCGTTGACCATAGCTCAGGATTTTTGATAACGCCTTCCAACCGTACCGGTACCGCTTCACCGGCCGGTATTCGGCAGGACCCTGTAAGCTTTTCCATACAGATTCCTTCTCCCCTGCAAAAGTCAATTTCTATATCGACTTTCACATCCGCATCCGTATTATTAAGGATTTCCTGATACACGCTGATCTCGGCACTGTTCTCATCGCATTTGTTCGTCGTAAATACAATACTGTATTCCGCAGGATGCACCGGTTCGCTGACTACGAACGTCACCTTCCTGGTAATTCCGCTTCCGGTGAACCATCTGGAATCCGCCAAATCCGTATGTGTCACCTTAACACAGAGAACATTCTCTTCCCCGTAATGAATAAAGTCGGTTAATTGATGGGAAAAGGTTACATAGCCATTGGGGCGTTTGCCGAAGTAATAGCTATTGCACCAAATCTGGCTATTTTTATATATACCGTCAAAGACTACTTTGATATCTTTACCCCTATATTCTGAAGGCACATAAAAATGCAGCCGATACCAGCCGATTCCCCCTGCCAGATAACCCGTTCCACTGGAATAATCCGTTGAAAAGGGCTGTGTTACTGACCAGTCATGAGGAAGTGAAACACTTTGCCATGTTTTATCATCAAACCCTGCGTACCATGCGCCTTCGCACTCGCCCAAATAAAATTTCCAGTTCTCATTCAAGTTGATTTTTGTTGTGTTCATTAACTGTCCCTCTCTTTATGCAAATGATTCCTTATCCTATGTCTTGAAATCGGTTTCAAATATATTATGTAAGATTTCTTTTAAGAAGTCAATTCACAACTTGGATATTAATAAAATATTATTTTCTGATTACGAACTATACCTGCACAATCGAGTAGGAGGCGGTGACTAACCGCCGTCCTCTCACAGCACCGTGCGTACCGTTCGGTACACGGCGCTTTCAATAGTTGACGTGCACAGACTGATAGGCAGTGGCCAAGTCATAGAAGCCATTG
>JAEYJO010000030.1 GCA_023408815.1 Bacillota bacterium
AAGCACCTCTGAACAATATCTATTTTGACTTCAAAGGAAAACTTTGCTTTTCTGCCCATAAAATATGCTCCCTTCTAAGTGACAAGCTTTTATTATTTCACTTGTCTACCTAGAAGGGAGCATATCACATCCGATACAAGGAAAAGATTAGCTGCTTCTTTATTTAATATATGAAATAGTATTAAAATATAATATTTTCACGGAATATTAATAGAATAATATGTTAAAAAGGATTTCAATATTTTCTAAGTCGAGATATAATGAAGGTATATCAGGAGTATATTCAGAATATATTCGAAGCCGGCCGGGCGAAACCATTTATTATAACACATAAGAAAGAACAGAAAATGAGAAAGCAGTTAGAGGGACAGATAAATCTCTTCGATATTTTTATTTCTGAGGAATCGGAGAAACCACAAAAATCAGAGGAAGTAAAAAAAGACGGCAAGCAGTATTTTGAAGAATGTAAGATGTGCTGGTGTTTCGACTGCAGACACAATGCCGTAAACGAAGGAGTCCCCAGAGAATTCATGGGAGAGTATAAGCCCTGTCCGTCGTGTACGTTTTGTACAGACAGGGATAAAGCAGATCCTTGTGAAATCGGCTCTTATGACAACGGATGTAAGGTTCGTTCCGAAGAGGAAGGAATTTAATGGTAACGGCCAATCGGGGAGGCTTTGGGAATTTCAGAAGATATCTAAAAATGTAATGCTGCAAAAGGAGAAGACGAAATGAAAAAGGAATTTGATGTAGTTGCATTAGGGGAATTGCTGATTGACTTTACGGATAACGGAGTGAGTGAGCAGGGAAATACAATATTTGAAGCCAATCCGGGGGGAGCTCCGTGCAACGTGCTGGCTATGCTTCAGAAATTAGGCGACCGTACTGCGTTTATCGGAAAGGTCGGGGAAGATATATTCGGAACGAAATTAAAGGGAGTTTTGGAGGAAGTAGGAATCAATACTACCGGTTTGATCGTGGATAAGGATGCAAGGACTACTTTGGCATTTGTTCAGACTTTTGAAGACGGAGACAGAGATTTTTCTTTCTACCGTAATCCTGGCGCGGACATGCTGCTGACGGAAGACGAGATAGATGAAAAGCTGATCAAGCATAGCGAGATTTTCCATTTCGGAACCTTATCCATGACTCATAAAGGGGTTCGTAAAGCTACGAAAAAGGCAATCAAAATGGCGAAGGAGCATGGTGCACTGATTTCTTTCGACCCCAATCTGCGCCCGCCCCTTTGGGAGTCTTTGGAAGAAGCCAAGGAGCAGGTAGCGTACGGGCTGGGTAAATGCGATATTTTGAAGATTTCCGACAACGAAATTCAGTGGTTTACCGGAGAAGAGGATTACGATAAGGGTATAGAGAAACTGCGAAAGGAATACGGCATCCCTTTGATCGTGCTGTCTATGGGAAAAGACGGAAGCAGAGCTTATTATAAGGATATCAAGGTAGATAAGCCTGCTTTTGTTCAGGAAAAGACAATAGAGACCACGGGCGCGGGAGATACCTTCGGCGGCTGCTGTCTGCACCATATATTGAAATACGGTATTGATAACCTGAATGAAGAGAAGCTGGATGAAATGCTTACTTTCGCCAATGCTGCCGCTTCTATCGTTACGACGAGGAAGGGTGCCTTGCGCGTAATGCCCGCAAAGAATGAAGTGGAAGAATTTATTAAGACCTATTAAGTATTGCCCACCGGATAATCGGGCTTGGAGGACAAGAATGGAAGAAAATAAAATTATTTCTCCCCTAAGCAGCATTCATATGATTCCGATGGACGTAATAGACGGTTTTCAAGTGAGGCCGGGGATGTACGAAATTAACGGGGCAGTGGCGATTCCCTGCGGCGTTAATTTCACAGTACATTCCTTCGGTGCTACCTCCTGCGAACTGCTTTTGTTTAAGAGGATGGAAGAGGAACCCTATGCGGTACTAAGATTTCCCGAAAATTATAAGATAGGAAAGGTATACTCGATGATCGTATTCGGGCTGAAGATAGAAGAATTCGAGTATGCCTACCGTTTGGACGGACCACATGCCTCCCAGAAAGGACTTTTATTCGATAAAGATAAGTGCTTGTTAGACATATATGCAAAGGCAGTTACCGGTCAGAGCGTGTGGGGCATGGAGAAAAAAGAGACGGTCTGTTACAAAGCCCGGGTGGTGAAGGACGATTTCGACTGGAGGAATAACGGGCGGCCTTTGATACCTATGGCAGATTTAATCATATATGAAATGCACATCCGGGGATTTACCTATCACAAATCTTCAGGCGTGAAATATCCGGGAACCTTTGAGGGTTTAAGGGAAAAGATACCTTATCTGAAGGAGCTTGGAATAAACGCCGTCGAGCTAATGCCTATCTTTGAATTCGACGAAATGTCCGATTACCGGGAAGTAGATGGAAAGCCTTTAATTAATTACTGGGGCTATAATACTGTCAGTTTTTTCGCTCCGAATACGAGTTATGCAGGAAAAGTTGAGTATAACAGAGAGGGTACGGAGCTTAAGGAGCTTATAAAGGAATTGAACGACAATGGTATTGAATGCTTTCTCGACGTGGTTTTCAACCACACGGCGGAGGGCAACGAGCAGGGGCCATTCTTTTCTTTCAAGGGCTTCGATAATAATATTTATTATATGCTTACTCCGGAGGGCTCTTATTATAATTTCAGCGGGTGTGGAAATACGCTGAACTGCAATCATCCTATCGTGCAGCAGATGATACTGGAATGCCTGCGGTATTGGGTAACGGCATATCACATTGACGGTTTTCGTTTCGATTTGGCCAGCATATTAGGGCGTAACGAGGACGGCTCTCCGATGAGCAAGCCTCCTCTGCTGCAAAGCCTCGCTTTCGACCCTATTCTTGGAAATGTGAAGCTCATTGCCGAGGCGTGGGATGCGGGAGGCCTTTATCAGGTAGGCAGCTTCCCTGCATGGAACCGCTGGGCGGAGTGGAACGGTAAATATCGGGACGATATGCGCAATTTCCTGAAGGGCGATTATGGCATGGCGGACATTGCGGCGCAGCGGATCACCGGTTCCAGGGATTTGTATCTTCCCGAATTCAGAGGTACTAACGCGTCGGTAAACTTTCTGACCTGCCACGACGGTTTTACGTTATGGGATTTATATTCCTACAATATGAAGCATAACGAAGCCAACGGCTGGGGCAATACGGATGGAAGCGACGATAACAGAAGCTGGAACTGCGGAGCAGAAGGTGAGACAGAGGATAAGGAAATTCTCGCACTTCGCAGGAGAATGATAAAAAATGCGGCAGCAGTTCTTATGCTAAGCCGCGGAACACCGATGTTCCTGGCCGGAGATGAATTCGGCAATACCCAGTATGGAAATAATAATGCTTATTGCCAGGATAATGAGATCTCGTGGCTTAACTGGGATATGCTGGAGAAAAACAGAGATATCTGCGAGTTCTTTAAATATATGATTCAGTTTAGGAAGAGGCATGTTATTGTCCGGAAGTTTTCCGGACGCTGTTCCTTAGGTTTTCCGGAGATTCAGGTGATGGAGCCGGAAGAGAACTTTAAGGTACTGCGTATCGTTTATGCAGGGCGAAATGCTCAGGACGGCATAAATGAAAAAGATGATATCGTGTGTCTGGCAATCAATGTATTCTGGGAAGAGCAGGAATTTCTGCTGCCGGGTTTAGTTCCCGGTATGGAGTGGTTTGTAGCGGCAGATACGGGGTTGAAATATCTTAGGGATGCTATTCCGCGGTCGGAGGAGGATATGCCGGAGGTAATCTGTGGAAGGATGCGGATGATGCCTCGTTCGGTATGTGTGTTTGTGGTAAAAGAAGTGGGTGAATTTCGCAAGTGATAAATGAGTATTTTAAGCATATACATACCATCTGTGGTATAGGCAATTACCTGATTAGCAAATAAAATAAAAGGAGAAAAGTTATGGAGAAAGATTTATTGAAAAAAGTCAATCTGGGTGAAGACATCGGAACCCCCACGGAGACGGCTGCAGAAAATGAAGTCGGCACTCAGGAAACGATGGCGGATTACAGCAGAGAGCTGGAGGCTTCTTTCAGAAAAATCGGGGAAGGGGAGATTATATCCGGTACGGTAATTTCTGTGAACGAGGAGGAAGTGATTCTCGATTTGAATTATTTTGCTCAGGGCATCATTAAGGCAGAAGATATGAGTAATGATCCGAAGTTTAATATTCTGGAGGAAGTGAAAATAGGATCTGTTATTGAGGCTACCGTGGTTAAGACGGACGATGGGGCAGGGAATATTCAACTTTCTTGTAAGGAAGCAAAGGATATCTTGTCATGGGATATTTTGAAGCAGTATCTGGAAGATGAGAAGGAAATTTCTGTGAAGGTGAGCGAAGTGGTAAACAGCGGAGTTATCGCTTATGCGGAAGGAATTCGGGGATTCATTCCTGCCTCACAGTTGTCTCTTACTTATGTAGAGGATTTGGAACCATGGATGAATCGACAGCTTACTGTGAAGGTCATTACGGTGGATGAAGAGAAGAAGAAGCTGGTTTTGTCCGCGAAGGCCGTGGAGAAGCAAAAAGCGGAGACGGAAATTAATCATAAGATTTCTATGCTGGTTCCGGGTGCGGTACTGGAGGGAACGGTAGAATCTTTGATGCCTTACGGCGCGTTCGTCGCTCTTGCGGATGGACTCAGCGGCTTGGTGCATATTTCTCAGATTTCCGCTAAAAGGATTAAGAAGCCTTCTGAGGTACTGACAGTAGGAGATAAGGTGAAGGTTAAGGTGATAGGTACTAATGACCATAAAATCAGCTTGAGTATAAAGGCCGTGGAAGAGGATTCCAGACCCGACGAAATGGAAGAGAAGGAAGCCGCAGAATATAGCTCTAATGAGGAAATTGGTACGTCTCTTGGAGATTTGTTTAAAAAACTGAAGCTTTAAGTAAGAACGAAAGTAAAATAGAAAAAGGAAGTAAGATATAAAATGTCAGTAGAAAGTGTTAAAAGATATTTGAAGCCTTTCGGACTGGATGACAAGGTTAGGGAATTCCAGGTATCCAGTGCGACGGTGGAGCTTGCGGCTGCGGCCGCAGGCGTTATTCCGGCAAGAATTGCCAAGACGCTCTCCTTTAAAACAGGTGATAGCGTTATATTAATCGTTACGTCGGGGGATGCCAAGGTCGACAACAAGAAGTATAAGTCCATATTCGGCACTAAGGCGAAGATGTTAACGCCGGAGGAAGTCATTGCTTATACGGGACATGCTGTAGGCGGTGTGTGTCCGTTTGACATTCCTGATAAAAACGTTAAGGTTTATCTGGATATTTCCATGAAGCGTTTTGAAACGGTCCTTCCAGCGGCAGGGAGCAGCAGCAGCTGTGTGGTGCTGACTCCTGAGGAGCTGGAAAGAGCATCACATGCTGGAGAATGGATCGATATTTGTTCTATTGCCTAAATTTACCGAATTACGGCGGAAGGATAAAAAGTGGCATCGAAAAAAGTGACTATTAAGGATGTGGCAAAGGAAGCCGGAGTATCCATATCTACAGTATCCAATGCTTTAAACGATGTAGATGTTCTGCATCCCGATACAAAACAGCATATTTTAAAAATAGCGGAGAAACTGCATTACATGCCGAATTTGAACGGAAGAAATTTAAAGGCACAGGCGACCAATGTAATCGGACTGTTCATTAACTCCATAAAGGGACCTTACTATGGAGTATTGGCAGATTCCATCTTTCGGGCATGCAAAAAGCATGGATATGAGTTGAATATTTTTATCAGCGACAAATCCAACAATATGATGGCAAATATTTTGGGCAAACGAGTGGACGGTGCCATCGTTTTAAACGGATGGATCAAGGAAGAGCATATAAAAATGCTGGTGGATAACGATATCCCCACTGTGTTCATAGATAGAGAAATGAAAGGAAAGTATATATCCAGCGTGGTGTTTGACTCCTATCACGAGGGCGAACTCGCCGCAAAGTTTTTGCTGGAATTAGGGCATAAGACTGTCGCTTACATGCGAGGTGTGGAGAACAACTTCGACAGCACCGGACGAGAAAGAGGCTTTATTAACGTATTGAGGCAGGCGGGTATCACTTTGGAGGAAGATTATATCCTGCAGGGTGACTTTGAGCGGGAGGCTTCTTACAATTCCATGAAGGATTTTCTGGAGACGGGGAAGAATCTTCCTGAAGCTATCTTTGCCGCCAATGATGAAAGCGCGATTGGTACGCTGGAAGCGCTTTTAGAAGAGGGCATCCGTGTGCCGGAGCAGATTAGCGTTATCGGATGCGACGATATCGAAACAGCACGGTTGGTAAGGCCCTCCCTCACCACCATCAGAACTTCTTTCGAAAAGCAGGGAGCACTCGCTGTAGAGCAGCTTGTAGGTCTGATAAGAGGGGAAGAGGAAGGCGGAATCATCATCTTGCATGGGAGAATCATACCGAGAGATTCTACCTGTCCGAGAGAATAACTCAGGGCAGGAGACCGGTTTACTTTTCATCAGCTCCGGCAGTTTATATTCTACCATCTGCCCCTTTTTTTCATTTTGCATTGATACATCTTTTGATCGGCCTCTTTTAACAAGTCTGTAATATTATAAGCAGAATCAGTACAATTAGAAAATGCCTTAATACCATAGCTGAAGGACATTGTATAAGGTTTGGGGGTTTTATTGCCGAGTTCTTTTAATTTGTCACACATTCTTGTGATGATTTTTTCTGCCGCATCCTCTTCGCTGTTTTTAAAAATAATCATAAACTCATCCCCTCCATATCTGCAAACCATATCCGAATCACGAACAGATGAGAGAAGTATGTTGGCAATACTTTTAATTGCATAATCACCTTCACTATGACCGTAGTTATCGTTGATGGGTTTCAGACCATCAATATCGATAAAGGCAATGCAGTGTGTTTTTGAAGAACCGGTCCGGGCCATAATATTCTCCATTTCCTCCAGCCCGGATTTACGATTATAGGTTCCTGTCATTTCATCAATCGCGGCAGACATTTTTAATTGGCATTCATTAAATTTCCATTTGCTGATATTGTCAATCACGTTGAACACGCACACTTGTCCATTTGGCATTAAAAACCTGTCGGATGTAATTTGATACCATGTGCTGCAGCTTTCTTCATAAATCTCCTGATGAATCGGAAAAATATTTTCTTCTTTGTCAATTATAATATTTGCTGCAATAAATTTGATTATATTGCTTTCCGTTTGTTCTGAAATGTATTTGATATCTCCAAATATTTCTTTCGCTGAGAGATTGGCGTATATCACACGTCCATTGCCGTCTACCTCCAAAACTGACACATGAAGAAGATTGAGTGTCTGGAGAATCTGATGATAACGCCAGCTATTGAATGATTTCGGCATATCGGGGGTAATGCTGCCGGCTTCCTGCGTAGAAAATATCGCTACCTGATCGATCAGTTCATTACATGCATCAAATAATTCACCGGTATTCTCAAATTTACTGACAACAGATCCTGACCGCAACTGCCGCAAACTCCATGTCAAAATGGACAGTTGGGAATGTAATTGCTTCAATGGACTGGCCATATAGTTATGTCGGGGTGGCATTGGAGTATCCAGCTTACCTTGCGAAAGATCGATTGCCAGATGGTTTATTTCGTTCAGATTCTGAATCAATTGATTCATTTTTGTGATGAGTGTCTGCAGTTCGGGTATAGAGGTATGTACTTCCATTACGCCACACTGCTTACCGGATAGCAGCTTCTCCAGTACATCTTGCATTGCTAGAAGTGTCTTTTGACTTATATCGTCCACCTTCGTTACTTCCTTTCCTTACCATTCTCACATAGCTGCTGTAGACTATTTGGGGGTTGCGGAAAATCGGCAGGTTCTGTCTCCGGTAGACCAGCAGTCGATTTCTTTTACAATAAATTGAATGCCGCTGTATGTTTCGAGGATACCTGCAATAAATCCTTCATCATAGTCACACACGGTTTCACCTGAAATAGGCAGGCCTGAACAATCCAGATCTTCTGAAACCGTCAAGGTAAAAGAAAGCGAATTCAAGTCGGCTTTATCTATACGCAGAACGCCAATTTTCAACTCTTTAAGTTTATTGGTAAGGTTAGCGATAAAGAAATCAAAGTCACCGGAAAGATCCAGCACATTCTTTGCCAGTTCCGTACCGGCCAAATGTCCGGCTGCACGATATAACCTACTGGCAGTCGATTCATCGTATTCCCGGGATAAAATATCTTTCAAGGTATATTGAAACAGACGGTAAATGAGCACCGGCATATCCGGCCCAAGGTTTTTTCTGCCCTCTCCAATATTTCCAAGGCCCTCCCAAGTGAACTTGGATGGTTTATTTTCATATTTCATACAGGATTCCTCCTTTAAGGTCAGGTGAAATAGAGTACATAGCCGTACTCGCGGAATAAGTATAAAATGGCTAAACAGCATTATGGTTTACTATGCGCTCAATTTGCCTTTTTTTGTTCCCAATTACATAAGGATATTCTGCGGAGAACCATGGACGAATACATGCATACAGAACGACCAGGTACTACTGGACTATAAGAGAGCGTCCTAACGGCGGGAGGGAACTTTAGGGATACACATCCTTATTTTGAAGATTCTTTTTAGCTGATCTGTTTCTATGAATAGTAACCCGCCTAATGTTTCAATTGTCTCCTTCACAATTCGTAATCCAAAACCGTGATAATCCTTATTGTCTTTCGTAGTTTTCGGTTCACCGTTTTCCATTAACAGTTCACCGTTAAATGAATTGGCGACTTCAACAATAGCCCACTCCTTAGTTCCCCAGCTTATGACCTCAACAAACCGTTCCCGACCGGATACTTTATCACAGGCTTCTATGGCGTTATCTATTATATTTGAGAAAACATGGACAATATCCAGCTCGGTCATTGAAATACTTTCAGGGAGATGAACATGTGCTGAAAAGCGGACACCTTTTTCTTCGCAGACGTTGGCCGCATCCTGTAATATGGCATCCAGCAATATATTATTGGAATAGGTTCTGTGAACAAGTACGTCCCGTTGCATCGTATCATGTATATCGTCCAATATCCGTGTGGCCTTTTCGTACTCCTGATTGCGCAGCATGGTTTTGACGGAAGTCATCAACTTCTCGTAATCATGCCGGAATATTCGATAACTTTCTGTAAATTTTCGATAGGATTGATAATGCCGCACTTGGCGGGATAGCTGTTCTTGCAGTTTGCGGGTGTGCAACTCATACTCAAGCAATTCGGATACTTTGGCCGTATGGCTAAAAACAAACATCAGCCACACTTTACTTATAATACAGGAACCCAAATATAAGGAAGAAAGCCAGGTTTGCCTGATGTCATCATGGTATCGCGCGTCATTTATGAGCGTGAGAAATAATAACTGAAAAAATAGATAAATGACTACAAATCTAAGTTGGACGCTGTTATTAAACAAGTACTTTGCTTTATTATCCGGCAGTATTACCCTACGGATGAACAGGCTGACTAGTATGGAAAGGAATATAGCCAATACAAATATTGTATTATAATAAATATCATTAAGAAGAACGTTTTTTATGCTGATGTGCAAAATTATGGAATAAGTCGACATGATAATGCCTCGGCTGCTGTATAAGGAAAACATGTAGATGCTGCCTGCATATAAGATTTGCACCCAGTTCCCGCTAAACAACAGATAGAACGCAAACATCATAGAACCCATCATAAGATAGACGCCGAATCGATGTTCCAAAAACAAATAGGATAGTATGGTAACGCCAATATTAATACCAACTGCGAATATATAAAAAATCCAGTGTCGCCTCTTATGCGGAAAAATTGTTTTAAAATACAGAAGGATAAAGATATCGTATAAAATAAGTGAAGCAAGTCCTAATAACTGCATATGTTCTGTCTCCCCCCTTATTCATTAGTAATCATGAATACTGGCTCGGTTGATATATTCTCGAAACGCCTGCCTGACTTGTTTCATGTATGTAACACCGATCGGAATTTCCACGCCTGTCTTTAAACCGAGACTGTTTTGTCCAAAATTTGCAATATAGCGCAGGTTTACAATGTATGAACGGTGGATACGGACAAAGCCCTTATGGAGCAGCCGGCCCTCCAATTGCTCCATTGTTGAATAAAAGCTGACGGTTTCATTTTCATTGTAATGAACCGTCACGACCCGTTTCCAAATTTCAAAAAAAGATATTTCTTTGATCGGAATCACCTTTTGAACATTGCTTGATTCACAGACAAACATATCAATTTCCTTTTTTTGAGCCAAAATTACGGCACGGAGAAAGACTTCTTCAAATCTTGCAGTGGAAGTTTTGTCTTTCACCAAATAATTAACCGGTGAAATATCGTAAGCATCGAACACATAATCTTCACTTGTGGTCAGATAAATAATTTCCGACTTGCATCCCAGTTCCCTCAGTTTCTTACCGGTATCCATTCCGTTCAGCTTACCCATGAGTATATCAAGATAAATGATATCCGCCTGATTCGGAGAATCGAACAGATGAAACAGCAATCCCTCGCCGCTGTCGAAAGATGAAATTATAACATCTACATTGTTTTTCTTCGCTATTTTTTTAAGCAGCCGGGCATATTGATTAACGGTTTCCTGATTGTCATCACATAGATATATTGTCAACATAATGATTCACCTGCCTTTCCCATCGTTCTTTTTCAAGGTAAATATTGTACACTCCAATTTTCCATAAATTTTAAAATAGGAAGAAATTTTCTTTTATTCAAGAACAAAAAATATATAAGAAACATAACACATTATATACACTGAATCAAATATAGTTATAGTTTTAATGATTATTATTTAAACTATACCAAATGTTGCGGTTAACTTTTGAAAAAAGCTTTGCGAAAGCTGGTTTAAACGGCTTCCTATAAGTTAGAAATAGGTTTGTACAAAAGAGATATTTTGTGATAGAATATTCAATAGATTTTATACCCACATGATCAGGAAATACTTATGTTGTCAGGTGCATAAATGTAGGGCATGAAAATCACAGTAATATCACAATTATGTTTTATAATCATCATCAATACCATTCGGCGTAATGCGGTGGTATCCTTTTTATATGTGATATTAGCATTTTGGGAAGCAATATATAATGTAAAAATGAGGAGGAACTCTCAAATGGCGAAGAATAAGGAGCCACAGAAGGATGTTGAACAGAAGGTAAAGACAAAATACGAACGTAA
Source organism: Bacillota bacterium (assembly GCA_023408815.1). Lineage (GTDB taxonomy): Bacteria > Bacillota > Clostridia > Lachnospirales > Lachnospiraceae > Kineothrix. Next base: position 11,236 of record JAEYJO010000030.1, read on the forward strand.
AATGGAAGAAAGAAAGAAACAAGAGATAAAGGACAAGCGCAAGACCAGGATCATGCAGGTAGGTGCAATCGTTATCGGTGTCGGTATCATTGCGGCGATTGCAGGCTCTATTGTTATTTCTACAGTGGATAAGCATAATGCGATTAACTCTCCTTATGTGACGATAGGAAGCTATGAAATCACGGAGCCGGAATATAATTATTATTACAGTGCTACGGTCAATAACTATGTTTTTACTTATTCTCCTATTCTTTCTTATATTGGCTTGGATACCTCGGTAGATTTTGATGAGCAGCAATATTCGGATAATCTGACATGGAAGGATTTGTTCGACCAGATGACGGTGGAACAGATTAAGCAGACTAAGGCGTTGCTGGATGATGCTGCAGCCCATGAGTTTACCCATGATACTACTGAAGAATACGCTAACATATTGAGCTCCTTTAGCTCTAGTGCAGAATCCCAGAGTTTATCGCTCAGTGACTTCTATACTACCAGCTACGGACCTTACGCTACGGAAAAAAGATTAGAGCCTTATATCAAGGATAACATTTTGGCGGAAGCATATTATAATGAGCTCCTGAGCCAGAACGTACCTACGGATCAGGAAATAAAGGATTATTATGCAGAGCATACACAGGAGTATGATAAGGTAGATTACAAAAGTTTTATCGTTAAAGCTGATATCGCAGAGGATGCTACGGATGAGGATATCGAAAGGGCGATGTTAGAAGCGAAGAAAAAAGCGGATGCGATGATGGAAGCCCGTCAGGCAGGCGAAGACTTTAAGGCACTGGCTTTGGAGAATGCGGCTGAGGAGGATAAGGAAACCTATCAGGATACGGAGACGGATGCAACTCTTAACGAGGGCAGGGTTTATAGCGGTATAGTGAGCACCATATCCGGGTGGCTTTTTGATGAAGGAAGAGCGGAAGGCGATGTTACTGTTTTGGAGGATACTACAGACCATCAATATTATGTTCTGGAGTTTATTAACAGGTATTATGATGATGCTACAGATTCAACTATCTCCGATACGATTTCCGCAGAGAGAGTAGCCCAGTATATTACCGGGCTTGAGGAAAGTTACGCCGTGACGGATAACAAAGGCGATCTGAAATATCTTACCGTAGATCTGAGCGCAGAAACGACGGAAGATGCAGCCACCGCCGAAGATACAACTGGGGCTGAAGATACTACTGCTGGCGAAGACGCCACGGAAGCGGATACGGCGGAATAAACAATGAGCCGTATGCTCCTCGATTTGCCACTATATTAAAAATAAAATCCTGCGAGGGCTTTGAGCTTTCCCGCAGGATTTTTTGTTATTTACAGGAATGCAGATTTTGAAAAAACGCATATACCCTTATAAAAGAACGGGCTCGGATTCCTCCAGCATTCTTTTGACCTTTTCGAGATGAAGCCCTTCCAATTCTTTTCCGGCACGATTGAGCATTAAAAAATACTTTAATATGTCCTTTGCCTGTGCTTCTTCGGCAATAGCCATACGGATAGGATGGTTCTTGAATATCCGCTTATCCATCCAGCTTAAGTTATTGTAAGATTTTCCTTTATATTCGAATTTATTTTCATAGTAATCGATGAGCGCGTTAAGACGCTGCTTACCGTCGATGATTTCATAATCCGCATTCCGCTTAAGACGTTCCTCCTTAGGAAGGTGATTTAAAGCGATCTTGCCCAAATCGATATTGTGGAAAATACTGTCGATGAGAAGTTCCTTGTCTTTCTGCTCCCAGACATCCTCCCTCTGGTAATCAGACTTCGTATCGATGCCAAAATAATAATTCAGATGAAGGAGACTTTCTAAAGAAGAGTTCTGGAAAGTCAGCTTGGAAATCTGATTGTTGGCGAAGCTCGTATTTTCATGTGAAACGGGCCTTATATCCATCCATGGCGCAACCCTGTATATTTGGTATGTATATGGATGTCCGTAATTGTTACTGATCGCTTTGCCGGTAAGACCATATACCTTTCCGTTATATAACACTTCCTTGATGACGCAGTTTTTCAGGCTTCCGTATACCACCTCTTGTCCTACGGTAAAATAATAGGTGGGCTCATTTAAGTATTGCAGAGTCTTTTCTATCGACAAAATACCCTGCTGCCTTTCGTGTGCCAGCCTTTCCTTTAATGTTTGTTTTTTTGTTTTATTATTTTCAGACATTACATACCTCTTATAAAGTTTCTCTATGATCCCTTTATTCCTTGTATTCGGATAACAGCTATTTTGTATTGTGTCTAATTCGGTCTATTATATACATATTCGGAACCTTGCTTTTTTATGCGAAAAATATTAAAAAACGGCAAAAAAGCATTATATTTTATCTTATTCAATACATAAAATAATGTCGACATAAGCTATAACAGGTTAGCGAACGATTATATAGATTACATACAAATTTGGGGTAGTATCGTGAAAATATCAATGATATGGCAGATATCCCAGAAAATGAGCAGAATGCAGAAAAAAGTAAAAAATAAAGAGGGAGCACCGCGCCAAAGCGAGTGCTCCCTTACTTGTTTTATTAAATAACACCTTGAACAGCGTCATATCCCATTTCCTTCGTCCGGATTTTCAGGGCGTTGCGTATCTCGTAGGTAAAAATCTTACCGTCGCCCACTTCTCCGGTGTAAGCGGCCTTCTGAATTGCGTCGATTACCTTCTTTTCCCATTCCTCGGAGGAGACAACGATTTCAAATTTAACCTTAGGCTGCATGAGAATGTCGATTTCCGTACCGCGGACGACTTCGGTATAACCTCTCTGAACACCGCAGCCGATGACCTGAGAGACAGTAATTCCGTTTACCTCAATAGCGTTTAACGCGTCTTTTACGTCCTCAATTTTTTCTTCACGTACGATAGCTTCTACTTTTATAATCATAGTCACATTCCCTCCTTTTTAATCCCAACCGTTGAAGGATGGATAAGCATTTTCACCATGTTGACCAATATCAAGACCAAGTTTTTCTTCTTTGTCTTCTACGCGGAGAGGTGTAAATAACTTAACGATAGCTGCACAGATGAAAGTACCCACAACTGCAAGGGCGATGGAAACTGCAATGCCGGCCAGCTGTGCTAAAAACAGCCTTGTTTCACCGAATACCAGACCGTCCCATTGAGCTACGCCGTTAATAGAACTTTGAGCGAACAAGCCGGTAGCAATACCTCCCCAAATACCGCCGATTCCATGGCAGCCGAAAGCGTCGAGGGAATCGTCAATTTTGAGTTTACCCTTAATAAAGGTAATTCCAAAGTAGCAGATAGGGCTTACGAGAGCGCCGATGATAAAGGAGGCCCAAATCGGTACAAAGCCTGCGCCGGGAGTAATCGCTACGAGCCCGATTACCAAACCGGTAGAAGCGCCTACTAAGGTAGGTTTTCCTTCTTTTATTATATCAATGAGCATCCAGGTAAGCAATGCCGAAGCCGCAGAAATTGCAGTTGTCATAAATGCGTGTGCCGCCAGACCATCGGCTTTTAAAGCGCTTCCGGCATTGAAGCCGAACCATCCGAACCAAAGTAGGGATGCGCCTAAAGCAACGAAAGGAATGTTGTGGATGCGGTAAGAAACGTTTATGAACCCTTTTCTGCTGCCGACAATATAAGCTAACAGCAGTGCACTGACACCTGAGCTTATATGAACAACATTACCGCCTGCAAAGTCCACGGAACCGATAGAAGCCAGAAAGCCGTCCTGTCCCCATACCATATGAGCCAACGGATAATATACCACTACAGACCAGAGCGCGACGAATAGGAACAAAGCCTTAAAGCGCATACGTCCAACGACAGCACCCGTGATCAGAGCGGGGGTTATCATTGCGAACATCATCTGGAATGCCGTAAATACATAGTGCGGAATCGAATCGGCATAAGGGCCGGGCTCCATTCCCACACCGTTCAAAGCAAAATAACGAAAATCGCCGATTATTCCTAAGTGATTGCCGCCAAAGGCCAGTGAATAACCGAATAAACACCACATAACAACTGAAAGACCCATTACAGAAACACAAGCCATCATAGTATTAACTACATTTTTACGACGCACGAGTCCTCCATAGAAGAAAGCGAGACCGGGGGTCATAAGAAATACAAAGGCTGTACAAATCAACATAAAACTAGTGTCGCCAGAATTCATTTTCAAATCCTCCTCTTTTATTTAATTAGTCAGACCTTTTACGCGTAAATAAAAAAGAAGTCCGTAAGTAATAAACCCACTGGACTTCTTTGTCTAGACGTGATTATAGCATACGTATTTTCTCATAGCAAGAAAAATTTGAAAAAATTTAAAACCCCCATCTGATTTATGTACCATAATGTGTATCAGATGAGGGGGTTTTATAAGGAAAATAAATTACTTTATTACAAAAATTATTAGTAAATATTATTCGGCTGCATCCTGAAGCGCTTCATAGCCTTGCTCTCCGGTTCGTACCTTTATAACATTCTCAACATTATATACAAAAATCTTACCATCACCGAAATTGCCGGTATAAAGAGTTTTTCTTGCTGTATTGACAACATCTGCAACAGGAACCTTGCTTACGATAACTTCAACCTTAACCTTTGGAAGTAATATCATGTCTACATCAACACCACGGTATTTGGCCCTTCCCTTTTGAGCACCACAGCCAAGCACCTGTGTGACAGTAATACCTGTAACACCTATTTCATTAAGTGCTTCTTTAAGCTCTTCGAACTTGTTTTGCTTGCAAATAATTGATATTTTGGAAAGTTTAATATCACTCGCGATAGGCTCTGCCTCCGTCATTACCTGTACGGGCACCGCATTATCTACAGAAGCCTTATCTACGGAAGTTACTGTACCGTTAAAATCGGCAACTGATACAGCCGGCATAAAGTCGGCATATGCTGCTGCAAGGCCATGCTCCGTACTGTCAAGGCCATGAATCTCCTCCTCGGCTGATACTCTGAGGCCATTTGTTTTCTTTATAACAAAAAATACTATAATCATTAGAACTGCGGTCCAGAGAACGATGGAGCCAATACCAAGCATCTGAATACCAAGCTGCTTAAATCCGCCGCCGTAGAACAGCCCCTTCGTTAAACCTGCCTCATTTTCATATATATTAAATAAACCAACTGCAATAGTACCCCAGATGCCGTTAACCATATGTACGCCGACTGCACCTACAGGGTCATCAATATGGAACTTAAGATCGAGCAGTTCTACTGCTACTACTACTAAAATACCTGCAACGAGGCCGATGATCGCCGCTCCAAGTGCATCTACATTTGCACAACCGGCCGTAATCGCAACAAGACCGGCCAATGAGCCGTTAAGGGACATTGAAACATCCGGTTTACCATTTTTAAACCATGTAAAGAACATTGTTGCACAGGTTGCTACCGTCGCGGCAATAGTTGTTGTTCCAAAAATCTGTGCAAGCTGAAGGTTATTTGACGCAGCCGCACCGTTAAATCCATACCAGCCAAACCAGAGAATAAATACACCAAGCGCACCAAGAGTTATTGAATGTCCTGGTATTGCGTGAACTTTAATTTTTCCGTTTTTATCCTTTGAATATTTACCTAATCTTGCGCCAAGAAAAGCTGCACCGATAAGCGCTGAAAGGCCGCCTACCGTATGAATAGCTGCTGAACCTGCGAAATCAACAAAGTTCAGTTTGTATAGCCAGCCATCTGCATTCCATACCCAGCCTGCCTCAATAGGATACACCGTCGCACTGATAACGGCACTGTAAATTAAATAGGAACTAAATTTCGTTCTCTCTGCCATAGCGCCTGAAACTATTGTTGCTGCCGTAGCACAAAAAACTAAATTAAATATAAAATTGCCCCACTCAAAATTACCAAAATTAGAAAAAATATCGAATGATAATTTGCCGATAAAACCATTAGACTCACCGCACATAAGTGAATATCCGATAGGAACAAATACCATAGTACCTATACAGAAATCCATAAGATTTTTCATAATGATATTACCTACATTTTTTGCTCTTGTAAAACCTGATTCCAGCATTGCGAAGCCACATTGCATAAAAAATACAAGTGCGGCACCGATAAGGAACCAGACTCCTGTAGAACCAAACATTATACCTGATTCATAAAATAATTCTGTAAAATTTTCCATATAAACCTCCTTCTGCCCTAAGTTGGCATTTCCCCTCAGCGTTTTATATTGGCAACAAAAAAGGCGCTTTAGAAAAAATCTAAAGCACCTTCGCTGCTATTTGCATTATACTCTTACTTATAATATTTGTCAATCATCTTTTTCTTATTTTTAAATAAAATATTGTAGGATTACAATACATGTGTTACAAAACTAAATAATAAAAAGCGAGAATACCTTTTTGTGTTATATTTAAGTCACCACAACAAAAACCTACACAAAGGAGAGTACTCTCGCATGGCTAGTATAACACAGGATATGAGGTATCGTCTATCTCTCATTCATTACGCGGATAAGTATGGTGTCTCCAAGGCCGCTGTCAGATATAAGACCAACAGACAGTATATTTATCGTTGGAAACGTCGTTTTGATGGTTCTATCGAATCCCTTAGGGACCGTTCCAGAAAACCTCACCATCACCCGAACCAGCATACCGATGCCGAAAGGAAGCTCATCTCGGATATGCGCAGACGCAATCCAGAGGCCGGACTGGTCGTCCTTTGGGTCAAGCTCATGCAGCGGGGATACTCCCGCTCCATCCCCGGACTCTATCGCTTCCTGAGAAAACAGGGCATTCTGGCACGAAGACCTCCAAATCCCAAGTATATCCCTAAGCCTTACGAAGCCATGAACTATCCCGGACAGCGCATCCAGATCGACGTCAAATTTGTCCCTTCTGTCTGCCTGGCAGGTGATGCCAAAGGGAAGCGTTTTTATCAATACACAGCCATCGATGAATTCTCCCGATGGCGTTTCGTGGAAGCCTTTGAAGAACACAGTTCTTATTCTTCCTCTCAGTTTTTGGAGCACCTGATCAAAGCATTTTCCTTACCCATCGATTCTACTCATTGGAGGACTTTGGCAGACAGTTAAAGATCTATAACACAAGGGATTATAACCGCTTTCCCATGAGACCCCTTGGATGGAAATCTCCCGCAGAGATATTAAAGAATTATTTACGATCACTGTAACATATGTTTGACAAACCTACACTTTTTCTTATTTTTAAATAAAATATTTATAAAAAAAAGACATTGATTAATGCTTGGTCCATATCCGAATCATCCTATCTGTTTAATTTTATCTGCAAGCTTCTGCTTAACTCTCTCATTCCCGATATTTCACCAGACACAACTTGTATATTCTCATTCTGTTCTTCCATGGAGGCCAGAATTTCTTCCGTAGCCGCCGCATGTTCGGAAGACAGGGAAGAAATATTTTCAAGCTGTCCCAATATATGAAAAAAGGCTTCGTTGACATCTGAAATTTTTTTATCCTGCTTTCTGATCTGAAGGCCTATCTGTTCAGAATTGCCCTCAAGCCTGCCAAATTGCTCTTCGACCTCTTCGATTACCTTTGTTCCTTTTGCTACGGCTTCTCTTCCTTCTAATACTTTCTCATAGGTTTTGGATGCCACATCCTGCAGGTTATCGATTACGGCCAATACATCCCTCACTGTTATGGAGCTCATTTCCGCCAGATTTCTGACTTCATCGGCCACTACGGAGAAACCCTTGCCGGCTTCACCTGCTCTTGCCGCCTCAATGGCAGCATTTAATGCCAAAAGGTTAGTCTGCCTTGCAATTCCAGTGATATTATCCATAAACCGGTTAATCTGTTCCATACTTTCTTTCAGTTCTACTACTGTGTTCATAGCCGAACCTACAGCGGTGTCGATGGTATGCATTTCCTCAAGCATAACCTGAACATTCCTGCCATTTACCATGACAATATCTTTCATCTCATCTGAGAATCCCATGGTTTGGGAAGATATTTTCTGAGTTTCCTGTATGGTAGAGGTGGCATCCGCGGCTTTCTTCGCTATCTCACCGGTACTTTCTGCTTGTTTTGTGACACCCTCGGCTATCTTATCCACAACCTGTGTAGTCTGGCTGCTTGCCATTTCAATGGACTGCATATACTGATGCACCTTTGCAATGGACTCGTCAAGCTGAAAAGTATTATCATCGATGGTCGAAAAAATGATGGTCAGTTTTTCCGCCGTTTGAATAGCTTCTGCCTCTTTTTTCTGTGCTGATACCACATAGGAATGTCCCCATTTTGTAAGAAAAAATAAAATTACCACAATCAGTATCCCATTACCCATCCGGGTAATCAATTCACTCATTGTGGCATTTTTCCCTAAAAGTCCTTCGGGATTCAGTATAAAGAAAGTCAACAGCATGGCATTATAGCATCCGGTATAAATAAGGAGGACTGACTGTTTGAAATAAAGAGCAGCCATTGCCAATGTTCCAATATATATCATAAAAATACGGGTGGTACTTTCACCTTTTACTATGTATCCGAGTATACTCGCTGTTACTGCAACCGAAAAAGGAATCAAAACTCCGCAGACAATATCCAGCTTTGGAAATTTCTTATTTACCAGCAGCAGAAATGTAGAAAACAAGGCTGCCGAATAGGTTGTTAACATCACCTTTATTCCATAATCCCACCCTGTAACTATCAACCCCTGAACTACCAATATTGTCGACAACACCCAAATCAGAATGACATTAAACCTGTTAACTCTTCTCGTGTCAAACTCAGCTTTCATAGCTTCTCCTCCTTATTATGTCAAATTACCCAAAGTTATCCTTGCCATACCTGCGACAGGGTAGTGCCATCGTTTGACAAGGTCTTACACGCCCTGAACCATGGTATTTAAGCAGCTTTATCGTAGGTTATAAAAAAAGCTTTGTCAATAGATTGTCGGTTTCCTGACATAGATTTTACTATTCAGCCGGCGGCTTCATAGCAGTAATTTATGCATAGAAATACTGCTGCGCAGTATTTTGCGCTTGTTCAACCCGGGTTTTCTGTTTTTACATAAATCTTACGAGTTGCTTACCTCTGACAGATAGAAGATAAAATAGAAAATATGATAAGCTTTATCGCGGAAACAGAAAATTTTTATTAACAAGATGAGGAGGAGTCTATGAAAAGAAGATTACATCAACTAACTGCTCTGCTTGGAGTATTGATGCTCAGCACATCCGTACTCGCAGGTTGCGGAAATACCGAAGCGGAGAAAGTAGTGGAAAGCAGCGAGGTGCCGGTGTCAGAAGAAAGCGTGGAGGTTGTGGCAGCGCCTGACCAGACCGAAACAGAAGCCGAGACTGCGAAAGCCACATCACCTAAGTACATATTTCTGTTTATTGGTGACGGAATGAGTTATCCCCAGATTCAATTGACAAATTATTACCTGAGTGCCGTTGCTGATACGAATGGAAATGATATTCTGGAGTCAAAAAACAATCTGAATATGATGAACTTTCCGGTGGCGGGTTCTGCTCAGACCTATGACAGCACTTCTTTCTGCCCCGATTCTGCATCTACGGCAACGTCTATTTCTACCGGTTACAAGACTTACAGCGGAACCATTAATATGGATGAGACCGGAACCATTTCATATGAAACTATTGCAGAAAAGCTTAAGAAACAGAAGGATTATGAGATTGGTATCATATCCTCTGTAAATATTAACCATGCCACTCCGGCCGCATTTTACTGTCATCAGCCTTCCAGAAATGCTTACTATGAAATAGGTCTGGAAATGATAGCCAGTGACTTTGATTATTTTGCTGGCGGGGCACTGTTGAAACCTACGGGTAATGACAAGGATAAGGAAGATCTGTACATGCTGGCTGAGCAGGCGGGCTATACGGTAGTGAAGACCCAGGCCGAAGCCGAGGCAGTTTCCGCTGATGTGGATAAGGCTATCATAATAGATGAGCATTTGGCGGATGCAGATGCTATGGATTATGATATGGACAGAGAAGAGGGAGACTGGTCTCTGGCAGATTATGTGGAAAAGGGAATCCGTGTGATGGAGGATTCCGAAAAAGGTTTCTTTATGATGTGTGAGGGCGGTAAGATCGACTGGGCCTGCCATGCCAACGATGCGGCAGCCACTCTGACGGATACATTAGCTCTGGACGAAGCTGTGGCTGTGGCCGTGAAGTTTTATGAGAAGCATCCGGAGGAAACATTGATTCTGGTAACCGGAGACCATGAGACCGGCGGCCTCACCATAGGTTATGCGGGAACGGATTATGATACCTTCCTTACAAATATTTCTAACCAGCATATTTCTTACGCCAAGTTTGACAGTGACTATGTGAAGGGTTATAAGGAAAACAAGTCGGACTTTGATACGGTGATGAAGGACATTACGGAGTTATTCGGGCTGGAGACACCTATTACAGAAGGCGGTGATAAGACTTCTCAAAAGGATAGTGCGGATAAACACCCTGAATCTGAGGATACCGGCGCTCTGGTGCTGACAGATTACGAATATGAGAAGCTGAAGAAGGCTTATGAAACTACTATGAGCCGTACCGGCGAGGAGAAGGAATTTTCACAGGAAGAATATGTGCTGTACGGGTCTTACGAGCCTCTTACTGTAACGATCACTCATTTGCTGAATAACAAATCCGGCATCAGCTTTTCTTCCTATGCCCATACCGGACTTCCTGTAGAAGTATTTGCTATGGGACCTGGGCAGGAGGATTTCGGAGGATACTATGACAATACTCAGATTTACAGCAAACTCGCAGCACTTACCGGAGTAAACTGATAAGATGAAGAGTAATAGGAAAAGAGAGTTTCTATTTATCGTAGTCGGGATGCTGATGATTGCTTTTCTGATTATCCTTCCCACCGGATATGAAGATGCGGTAATCTATAGGGAGGCCGTACGGTGCAAGGTAAAGGTTCTGTCCACCGATGAAAGCAGTGTGATTTCCTCCGGGCTGATTCAGTCCGGAGAACAAATCTGTAAGGTCGAGATACTGGATGGCAGATTTAAAGGAAGAGAACTGAAGGGAGTAAATATGCTCAGCGGCTCTCTGGAAAGTGATAAAATTTTTAAGGCGGGTGATAAGGCTCTGGTAGTAATCAGTGTGGATAAGCAGGGGAATCCTACGAATGTCACCATGTCGGATTATTACAGGCTGGATAAAGAACTTATTCTGGCAGGACTTTTTACATTCTTTTTAATTATGATAGCCGGTTTCAATGGAATGCGCGCCATTTTTTCCTTTATCATCAGCGTACTGTTAATTTGGAAGGTGCTGGTGCCTCTGTATTTGAATGGATACAACCCTATCGCGGTAGGACTCCTGGTAACGGCTTTTTTGACAGTCATGATTATTTTCTTTGTGTGGGGAATAGATATCAAGTCCTTATCGGCTATTCTTGGTTCTCTTTTGGGAACGTTGACTACCTGCATTATGGGGATTACCTTTACCGGTGTGCTAAAAATACACGGAGCGGTTATAGCCAATTCGGAATCGCTGCTGTATGCAGGGTATCAGCATCTGAATTTGACGGCTATCTTTATGAGCAGTATCGTTATCGGTTCTTGCGGCGCTATGATGGATCTGGCAGTGGATATTACCTCGGCTGTTAACGAGGTGGTAGAGAAGAAACCTGATATTGGATGGAAAGAGGCGTTTGTTTCGGGAATGAACGTGGGCCGGGCAGCGATGGGAACTATGACTACTACACTCCTGCTGGCTTATTCCGGAGGATATATTGCTCTGTTAATGGTATTTATGGCTCAGGGAACTCCGACTATGCATATCCTTAACTATAAATATGTAGCATCAGAAGTACTGGATACCGTTGTAGGAAGCTTCGGGCTGGTAACGGTGGCACCATTTACCGCTTTAGTCAGCAGTATTCTGCTCACAAAAAAGGAAGTTAAATTTTCACACCTAAAGCAACAGTAGGAATGCAATAGTGATTTATTAGATAAAAGTCGGCATAAATGGTCATTTTATGACTAAGTGCCGGCTTTTATTTTTGATCAGAGTGCCAAAAGTCATTGACAACTTTTCTTGTCAATGGTAGAATCATTATGACAAGTAAAGTTGTCATAATGATTTCATATAATATAAAAAGATGAAAGGGGAGAGAGGAAATGCCCTTGTATAACAAGCTGAAAGAATACCGTGCAAAAAAGAATTTAAACCAGCAGCAGTTAGGCGGTTTGGTGGGAACCTCAAGACAGACTATCAGTATGATAGAAAGAGGAGATTATTCTCCATCGGTGACCTTGGCGATAAAGATTGCCAAGGTATTCGACACAGCAGTGGAAGACATATTCAATTATGAGGAGGAGAAATAAATGAAGAATGATAATGTGCTGATAAATGAAAATCAGGAGGAAATCATTAGAAAAGATAACAGAAAAGCAAGAAAAGGTTATCTGATTATTATTCTTGCCAGTGCTATAGTTGGCGCAATTTTCGGATTCTTTTCAATAATGGCGGGTGCTGCGATTCCAAGAATATCGGAGTCGTTTAGAGATTTTATGACAAACAATGCCGGAATGATAAGCATTATTTTTGCAGTCGTCGTACTAGTTCTTACGGCAGCAGAGGTAATCGGATGTATTCGAAGTATTGGCTATAGCAAAAAGGCGGCGGCAGGCCTTATAGAAAATGATGAAGAAATAAAATTAGAATTAATTGAAAAAAGACTTTCTTTTCATTTATGGATAACAAATGCAATGGTCATCTTACATTTTCTTTGTTTTTCCGTTATAGTATTTCTTTTTATGAATTTTATGGTAATGGGTAAAAGCATAGGATTTTTACTGTTTGCAGTTTTTATATTGGTGGTAGGTATTATAGCGATGACAATGCTGCAGCAAAAGCTGATAGACTGTATAAGACTCTTGAATCCCGAGAAAAAGGGAAGCGTATATGATATGAATTTCCATAAAAGATGGGAAGAAAGCAGTGATGAGGCGGAACTTTTTACTATCTACAAAGCGGCATATAAGTCCTATCGAGCAGTTAACATGCTGTGTATGATATTGTGGGTATGCTTTATGCTTCTAGGGCTGACTACCGGAATAGGTTTCCTTTCCGTTCTTACTGTTTTAATTATATGGGCGGTTTCAACAGCGGTATATTCTTATCATAGTATGAAAGCAGCTATGAAATAATGATAGCTGCCAGATTAAAAGAAACACAGTTGACATTTATTTAAACAAATGATATATTGATGGAGAAAATTTAAAGAATAGGAGAGGTGTGGATGATTATTTATTCTTGCTAATCAGTAACTGAATGATGTGCATGATGATTCGGCCGTTAGAGTGATGTAACACAGCAGCCGGAGTTTGGTTATCATGCGTGCAGGAATAATTTTAATCGGACATCTTTTGATATTATTAATAAGGTATCATTTGTTATTATGAAGCAAATAGGCTCAATAGTAACTGTGTGATTTGTCAGGTGCAGATAATTATTTCTGCACCTTTTTTCTGTAATGGGAAATCAAGGGATTCGTCGCGAGAGTGGGCGAATCCTAAAAAGCGGAGGTATATAAATGTCACAAATAAGTGTAAACCATCTAACTTTTTATTATGACGGAAGCTATGACAATATATTTGAGGACGTATCTTTCCAAATAGATACGGATTGGAAACTAGGATTTATTGCAAGAAACGGCAGGGGAAAAACTACTTTTTTAAATCTGCTTCAGGGAAAATATGAATATAAGGGAACGATAACATCCAGTGTGAAATTCGATTATTTCCCCTTTGCAATAGCCGATCGTACCAAGGATACGCTGGCCGTAGTGGAGGAAATCTACTCGGATTACGAATTTTGGAAGGTATGCAGGGAACTAACGCTGCTCCAAGTGGATACAGAGGTTTTTTACAGGCCCTTTGATACCCTAAGCAACGGAGAACAGACGAAGGTAATGCTGGCGGTTCTTTTTTCCAAAGAAAACAGCTTTCTTTTGATCGATGAGCCTACCAACCATCTTGATATGCAGACGAGAGAACTGGTCAGTAACTATTTAAATAGGAAGAAAGGATTTATCCTCGTATCCCATGACAGGATGTTTCTGGATGAGTGCATCGACCACGTACTGACTATCAACAAGACCAATATCGAAGTACAGCAGGGGAATTTTTCCAGTTGGTGGGAAAATAAGATGAGGCAGGATGAATATGAGCTGGCGGAGAATGAACGGCTGAAGAAGGATATCCACCGTCTTAAAGAATCTGCCAGACAATCCAAGGAATGGGCTGACAACGTGGAATCCACCAAAATAGGAAAAAAATCTGAGAAATATGAAAAGAGTATTGATACCAGAGCCTATGTGGGGGAAAAGTCCCGCCGTATGCAGATGCGCCGAAAAAACACAGAAAGGCGGCAGGAGAGGGCGATAGAAGAAAAATCGTCTTTGCTTAAAAACATTGAGACCACGGATGACCTTAAGCTGTTCCCTTTAAGGCATCATAAAGATGTGTTAGTGCGTCTGGAGAGTGTGGGAATCTCCTATTCATCCAATGGTGCATATGAAAACAGAAATGAAAAACAAATAATCGAAGGTTTCAATCTGGAGGTTCGAAACAGCGAAAAGATCGTGCTCCAGGGAAGAAATGGCTGCGGTAAGTCCAGCATCATAAAGGCTGTATTATCCAGCGCCCCGGAATCTGCGCGCTGCGGCTATGACATGGAAAAAGAGTATGCCGGAAAGGTGAGCGGACAAATTGAACCGGCGGGGGGGCTGGTCATTTCTTATGTGCCTCAGGACACTTCTCACCTTTTGGGAAGTATCTCGGATTATGCTAAGAAGTACGATATTGATGAGACTCTTTTTAAGACACTACTCAGGAAGCTGGATTTTTCCAGAATCCAGTTCGAGAAGAACATGGAGGAATACAGCGGTGGACAGAAGAAAAAGGTTCTCATCGCGAGAAGCCTTTGCGAACAGGCTCACCTTTATATTTGGGATGAACCCCTTAACTTTATCGATGTATTTTCCAGGATGCAGATTGAGGATCTTATTATGAAATATAATCCTACTCTTCTTATGGTAGAGCACGATAAAGCCTTCGTCGACAAAATAAAAGCGAGAATAGTACAGCTTTAGATACTATCATTACTAAACATGATATAACAACCGTTTGAAAAATGCGTTGCGATACTCTGTGGGAGTGAGTCCTGCAATTTTCTTATAGGCTTTGGCAAAGTTATGGCTGTCCGTAAAACCCAGGGATGCCGCAATTTCACTGATGGAAGCATTTGTATCTGTCAGCATGAAGTTGGCGGCATCCATTTTTACGTTAAGGATAAACTGCTTGAGCGGTATTCCTGCTATATTGCTGAACAGATGGGAAAGGTATTTTTCGTTATAGCAAAAATGAGCGGCCACATCCGCCACCTTCAGATTCTTGTCTGTATTGGCCTTCACATAATCGATAATATCGTAGTACATCTGCTTCTGGGTCCGCTTCGAGCGTTGACTGACATTGTTTTCCCTATAGAACTGACTGTGAAGTTCACAAAGAATAGTAGTAGAAAGATAGTTGGCGGTAGTACTGTCATAGTTGCTGCGAATAGCGTCCTGAAGCTGCTTCATGAGCACCACGATCTTTTCCGCATGAGGAATCTTCCCCTGACGCGGAATAGCGATGGTGTATTGAGGAACGGTATAAGGATAAGCCGTATGCTTGGAGTTGGGAATGGTACTCAGGGCCACTTCATGGTCCATGGAAAAATGAAGCCAATAGAAGCTGCAATGGGAAGGTCGAATGCCCTTTCTCCGGTTGTTCGGAGGAGGAAGGGGAGGAAGCAGAAGAAACTCTCCTTCATTTATAGTAAATGGCTCTCCATTATAGGAAATGTACAAGGTATCCTTTGTGACCACGAATAACTCGTAGTCGGTCAGAGGAAAATCCTCATGCACCCAGTTAGGAGAAGGCGCTTCAAACTTTCCAGTCATGACATAATTCATCGGATGTTCAATATAAAATTCGTATACATACATAGAAAAATCACACCCTTTCTCACCTTGAGATACTTATTACCAAACGAAATGACACCTAAATAAACTTTATAACATATTTTTGAGTGTAAATATGTGTCTTAAAGGCACGTCTAATTAAAAATATTATATAATAATTATTAATAAATGTAAAGATATATAGTCATAATGTACATAAAAGTTAGGAAAAGTGTGAAAATCACAGAATATAATAGTGTCAAAATGAAATATATTACAATTTTACACTTTATAAAGCAGTATGATATTTTACTTTTCCTGATAGGATGCTATATTTTGCCCGTGGAACATAACAAAAGGGACAGGAGAATTCATAAGAATATGAAAACTGACAAAATGGGAAAACGAAGTAGAGTGATCCGGTATAAGGAGCTTGCGTATGGCAGTGTCAGAATCACAGATCCTTTTTTGGAAAATGCTTTCCGGTTGGAGCAAAAGTATTTGAATGAATTGGATGTAGATAAGCTGCTTTCGGGATTTCTGGAGACCGGAAGCATTGCGGCCAAGACCGGACGCTATCCCGGCTGGGAGAGCACGGAAATCCAAGGGCACACGCTGGGTCATTATTTAACAGCTATTTCGCAGGCATACGGAGAGACGAAAGATGAAATATTCCTTCGTAAAATAGAGTATATCCTCTCGGAGCTGAAGAGAAGCCAGCATGAGGACGGTTATCTGTTCGCTTCTCCCAGTGAGCTGTTCGATAGAGTGGAAAGTAAAAGACCCGTTTGGGTACCGTGGTATACCATGCATAAGGTGATGGAAGGACTTATATCTGCCTACCGTTTCACGGGAAGCAACATGGCGTATGAGATAATGACATCACTCGGACTTTGGATATATCGTAGGTGTTGTGCCTGGAGCGAGGAGATAAGAACAGTAGTTTTGGATGTGGAATACGGAGGAATGAACGACTGTCTTTACGATTTATATATGGAGACGGGAGACGAGAGGTTTGCGCAGGCAGCACACCAGTTTGATGAAATGCCGCTTTTTCAAGCAATGTACGAGAACAGAGATATTTTGAACGGACTGCATGCCAACGCTACCATTCCCAAACTGATAGGTGGATTAAAGCGATATATCGCCTTTGGAAACGGAGAGTTCGAGGATAAGGAAAGATTTTATTTACGGGCTGCCGAGAATTTTTACCGGACAGTGACCGAGCATCATACCTACATCACCGGCGGCAACAGCGAATGGGAGCATTTCGGAGAGCCGGATATACTGGACGACGAGAGAACGGCTTGTAATTGCGAGACTTGCAATACATACAATATGCTGAAGCTTTCCAAACTGCTGTTCCAGATTACGGGAGAGAAGAAATATGCAGACTATTATGAGAGGTCGTTCATCAACACGATTCTTTCTTCCCAACATCCGCGGACGGGAATGACCACTTATTTCCAGCCTATGGCTACGGGATATTTCAAGGTATTCGGAACGCCCTTTGACCGTTTCTGGTGCTGTACAGGAACCGGAATGGAGAATTTCACCAAGCTGACGGAAGGGATTTATTTCACACTTCCGGGAAGGGTCTATATCAACCGTTTCGTAAGTTCCAAGGTATTTACGGAGGAAGATGGACTTGAGCTGGAAGTAACCGCAGATTTCCGTACAAGCGATAATGTCAGGATAAGAGTAGTAAAAAGCGGAGAAAAAAATGAGCGGACGGAAATTGCTCTGCGTATACCCGAATGGTGTAAAAAGAGTCCTCAGATAAAAAAGACTATGAAAGAGACGGTAAGCAAAGAGGAAGGGGGATACCTTATCTTGTGTTCGCGCTGGCAGGAGGGAGACGAGATAGAAATCGCCTTCTCCATGAGCCTTGTGCTGCACAGCCTTCCTGACAACAAGAATGCCGTTGCATTTACCTATGGTCCTTTTGTGCTCAGCGCAGGGCTGGGAAGACAGATGATGGATACGACGATTACCGGAGTTGATGTTCTCGTTCCCAAGAAAGAACTGTTAATCAAGGATTATATCGTAGTGGAAAATGGAACAATTTCAGAGTGGAAAGCGGATTTGGATAAGAATCTGGTTCGTACTCCCGGAAAATTAGAATTTGTATTGAAAAATACAGACACAGACAGAGAGTTGATATTCACTCCGCA
The DNA here is from genome assembly GCA_023408815.1 of Bacillota bacterium. Taxonomy (GTDB): domain Bacteria; phylum Bacillota; class Clostridia; order Lachnospirales; family Lachnospiraceae; genus Kineothrix. Next base: position 29,348 of record JAEYJO010000030.1, read on the forward strand.
TTATGTAAGATATCAGGAGCGTTACGGTATTTATTTTAAGCTATGCCAGAAGGGTTCCCAGACGTTAGCAAGATATAGAGAAAGGGAGAAGATGAGGCAGGCGCTTTCAAAGAGCCAGATTGATACCATTCCTATCGGGAATGAGCAATACGAGCTTGCCCATCATATCAAGGGTGAGAGGACGGACACGTCGAGGGTGGATGGACATCGCTGCCGTTATGTAAAAGGAAATGGCTGGTTCTCCTACGAACTGAGCCTGACGGCGAAGGCGAAGAAACTTTGCGTTACTTACGCGGATGCGGATGAAGGAAGCTCTTTCGATATTTATTTGAATGATGAGCTGTTTGTAACAGAAACTCTTTTAGGAGAAGATGAAGCGTTCTATACGAAGGAATATCTCCTGCCGGAGGAAATCTTACTGGGGAATAACACGGTTACCGTGAAGTTTCAAAATATAGGCCTTAACGGCGAATGCAGAATTTTTGACGAACTATATATCAAAAAGTAACAAGAAAGAATGATTGGAGGAAAAAGTATGAAAAAGAGAATTGCGGCACTGACACTGGCGGCTATGATGGCTGCATCTGCACTTGCAGGCTGTGGAGGTAAAACGTCAGACAGTGCATCCACAAGCGGTACATCCGGTACACCTGATTCTACCGAAGCAGAAAGCACCGACAAGGCAGCATCCGGTGAAAAGGTAAAACTGAACGCCCTGTTTATCGCACACCCGCTGACCAAGGATTTAAATGAAATGCAATGGCTTCAGGAAATTGAAGACAAGGCAGGGGTGGATATCGAGTGGGAAACTATTTACACGGACTGGGAAACGGTAAAGGCTACCAGATTTGCCTCCGGAGATATACCGGATCTGGTATTTAATGCGACTATCGATTCCGACTACACTACATATAACGGATTGTTTGAGGATATGACCGAATTGATTGAGAAGGACGCACCCAATATTCAAGCCATGTTTACCGAACAGCCCGATACGAAAGTGCTGGCTACCCTGGATGGAAAGATTTACGGTATCCCGAAATTCCAAGGGAAGTGGCCGTCCACCAATACGGTAATGTTCATCAATAAGCAGTGGCTGGATAATCTCGGATTGGAAAAACCCACTACCTTTAACGAGCTGGAAACAGTTCTGAAGGCCTTCAAGGAACAGGATGCTAACGGCAACGGAGATATGAACGATGAAATTCCTCTGGATTACAACGCATACGGCGGCAACAACGCCTGGTTCAACTCTGCATATTCTCTCACGAACCTTCTGGGAGGAATGGGAATTCAGTTGACCAACTGGGGCGTAGATGCATATTTTGCCGAGGATGGTCAGGTAAAAAATTATTCGGATGGGAGGAGACAGATAAATTCGGACCTACTCTCTATGAGCAGTATGAACCATTAGCGCCTCTCGATTATGATATCGATGTTGCGGCAGGAACCTATGATACCCGTTGGAGAGACGATTACACCGGACTGAACTTATCGGTTAACAGAGTCGCAATGAGCGCCAACTGCTCCGATAAGGATGCGGCAATGAGATTCATCGACGGCTTCTACGATGCGGATGCCTCTGTTCAGGTATTATTTGGCGGCATTACCGATGGCTGTGTGGAAAAGACGGGAGACAACACCTACAAGGTTTTAGATCCCCTCGACAAGGATACGGATGCAGGTACATGGAAATGGACCAACGCATTTGCTGATAACGGCCCAATGTATATCAGACAGGATTGTACCATCGAAATGGCTCAGGATATGACATATGCTTTAAAGGAAAGGGAGTATTACAACGATATAATTGCAAAGGCTGATGAAATGGATAGTTATCCGCAGTTCATGATGAAATATACGGAAGACGAGCAGAATACGATGGCAATGGCACAAGCCAGTATCAACGGCATTATCGATAACTATTGGTCCTTATGGATGACCGGAGAATCCGATATTGATGCGGATTGGGATACTTATGTGCAGAGCGTAAACAATGCGGGTCTGCAGCAGGTATTGGAAATCCGTCAAAAGGCATTTGATGTTTATCTTGGCAAATAAATAAAAGGTGATTCTTATGAACGCACTTACGGCAAAATGAAATAAAATTAATAACTATTTTACACATACCTGGCAGCTCTGGCTCATGCTGCTGCCGGGTATAGTCTATATCTTCGTTTTCTGTTATGTTCCGATGTACGGCATACAGTTGGCGTTCCGTGAATACAGCTTTACTGCCGGTATAACCGGCGGTGAGTTCGTGGGGATGAAGTACTTTAAACAGTATTTTGAAAGCCCGATGTTCTGGCCTACTCTGAAAAATACCTTTATCATCGCAGCTACCAGCATTATCATGGGATTTCCGGCGCCGATCATTCTGGCTATGATCATCAACCAGATTCGGAGTAAGAGGTGGAAAAGATTGGTCCAGACTACTGTTTATATTCCCTATTTCATATCGGTGGTAGTCCTGGTATCCATGCTGAATGTCATGCTTGCCAATAACAGCGGCGTTATCAGCAATTTCTTGAAAGGACTTCATCTTGTGGGTCAGAATGTCAATCTGCTAGGTACGGAATCGGCATTCGTCCCGGTTTACGTTCTGTCGGGAATATGGCAGACCATGGGCTGGAACAGCATTATCTTCCTTGCGGCGCTTTCCGCTGTGGATACGCAGCTTTACGACGCCTGTAAGATAGACGGAGCGAACAGATGGCAGACGATGATTCACATCGATCTTCCGGCAATCATGCCTACGATTATTATCATGCTCATTTTGAACATGGGAAACATTCTGAACGTAGGCTTCGATAAGGTATATCTGATGCAGAACAATCTGAATCTGGGGGCATCCCAGGTTATATCCACTTATATTTATTCCGTAGCGATCAAAAAAGCGCAGTTTAGCTTTGGCGCGGCGGTGGGACTGTTCAATACGCTTATCAATTTCTTTTTTCTGGTCGTAACCAATAAAATTTCCAAGCGTGTCTCCGGCACTGGCTTGATGTAAGGAGGCGTTTCGAAATGGCAAGAGCAGTAAAAGTAAAATATAAAAGTCCGGCGGACAGAATATTCGGAGCGGCGGTAATCGTCTTAAGTATCATTATATTTTTGATTATCCTGTACCCACTGTGGTTTGTCGTTATTGCCTCTATCAGTAATTCTAATCTGGTAAATCTCGGAAAAGTAACCTTCCTACCAAAAGATATCAGACTCTACGGCTATGAACAGATTATGGAGGATGCGAGAATATGGAAGGGCTATGCCAACACCATTCTGTATGTTATAGCGGGAACTATACTCAATTTAGCAATAACAATGCCGGCAGCCTATGCTCTTTCCAGACCAGACTTCAAGGCCCGGGGGAAAGTTATGTTCTACTTTGTATTTACGATGTTTTTCAGCGGTGGTCTGGTGCCTCTTTATATGACGGTAAGCTCGCTGAGTCTGATCAGCACGAAAACGATTCTGATCATTATGGTAGCAATTAATACATATAACCTGATTATTGCAAGGACTTTTATAGAGAATTCCATACCGCATGATCTGTATGAGGCGGCGGTTTTGGACGGTTGTTCTCACTTCACTTATTTCTGGAAGGTGGTAATCCCCTTATCGAAGGCGGTAATCGCCGTACTTATTTTGTACTATGCAGTATTCCACTGGAACGATTTTTTAACGCCCTCGTTTTCAACAGTAACAAGAACAATGAGCCGCTTCAAATTGTCCTAAGAAGAATTCTGCTCCTGAACGAAGCATTTTCCAGCGGAAGCGGCGGTGTTCAGGGCGGTTATGCCCAGTCTTCAGCAGATCAAGTGAAATACGCGGTAATTATCGTGTCTACACTTCCGATTCTGTGCGTATATCCCTTCGTACAGAAATACTTTGAGAAAGGTGTCATGATTGGAGCGGTAAAAGGCTAAGGAGCGTCTATCATCGTTCAGGGCGTGAAAGACCTTGTCAGACGATGGTATTAACGGTCCAGATAAACCGGACCGGCAAGTACATCCCTCGATACATAGAGGGTCATGTCGGGTCTTGTGGCGAGAGTCCATTTTACGAGGCGGATACGCTTATATTCGATTTCAAGGCATGTAATACAGCGGGGGTGCACACAGCTCCCGCTGTTGTAATAAAATTTATCCTCTTCCGTTAAGGAAGGACGGTGGGTATGGCCGGTAATCAATATATGCTTTTCCTTTGCCGCCCAATGCTGCAAGCGCTGTTCCGTCCTGCGTTTTCTCGTGTAATTCTTGGCGGCGCTGGTAGGGTCAAGAACGCCGAATCTCTCCAGAGGTCTCCAGATATACCGTACGAGAAAACGGGTGAACATCCAGAAAGTAGAGTTGAACAGATCACTTTGGTGGCCATGGGTTAGATACACGTCGTGAGGGCCGCATGTATCGTCTCCGGGAGGGTAGTAATGGGCCTCATTATTTATAGAGGGTGATGGAACGTTTTCCAGAATGATGCCGGAATGAAAAGTCATATTGGGAAAGAGGGGCTGTTTTTCCCAAAAAGAGATATTTTCACTGCTGCAGTGGTAGGTACTGCAGGTTTTTTGTGTATAGCGGTTGTTCTTTTTTATCATATCGTGATTTCCATACAGCATATACAGCCTGCCTTCCTGACGAAAAAGGGAGAGCAGCCAGAACACGTTGCTGTGGGTCTGAATGATCTGTTCCATACTGCGGTTTTCCCACAGCTCATCCCCGTCGCCCAGCTCGATATAAGTATAGCCATACTGATAATAGTGCTGAAGCGCCGCAAAATACAGATTTTGATTTTTTAGGAAATTATCGTAGGAGGTGCCCGTGCCACGGTGGCAGTCACTGATCAGAACGTATTTGGAACGGTCTGTCAGAGGGAGCTTCAATGCTCCCTCAAAGGATTTGTTAAGACGGGAATAGTAGCTCATGAACGGTGCCTTCTTTGCTGATTCAACTTATTATACTTATTGATATGCAGCATTTTGAAGAATATATGAGGAAGATAGTAATATAAATATAAAAGTCGGTCGAGAGACAAGCAAAAGGGCCTCGTGATGAAGAGGTACATGCTGTACCAAAATTGATTGATAAGCTGGGCGATAGCGTCTCTTAGGCGATGCAGCCTGGGGGGACGTATGGAGGAGCCGGCAAAATAAAACGTTACGGTGTTAAGAGTTACATTGAAGTCTTCCTTGGTATAACCAGCAGCCTTGAGACTCTTTACGAAGGCCCAGACCATTTCCTGACCGGGAAAAGAGATACTTGCCTGCATGAACAAATCGGCTGGTTCAGAAAAGCGGCCCATGGAAAAGGCAGACAGCCACCATTGTCTGGAGAGGACATCTGCGATGCGGACTCCTTTTCTGAATAGGCAGAAGGAAAGCTGAGGCATTTCCTTGTCGGATACGCTGTAAAAAGGCGTGTTTTTAATTTCCTGTTGATCCAGTATCCGGTCGGCATAATAAATATCTATTTCCCCGCCGGTATTGATTCCGTATTGTCCCCTGCGTAACTCCACTAGCCATGTCTTATCTTTGTAGTCAAAATAAATAGGGAGGCGGTAAAGGACAAGATAAAAACGGCAGCCGGACCTGCTCTTATCTGAATCGGTGCGGGAAACAAGAATATCCTGGGATGCCAAATAAGAAAATCCGAAGGGCTCTAGCAGCTCGTTCATAATATTATATTTTTCATCGTTATTCAGGGCGCACACTTTTTTCAAGATTTTTTCCCGGCGCCTGTGGCTAATGAAACAGGAAAAAAGGAGGACAAAGAGAAAGGTTCCAAAAAGTACGTACATATCAGAATCCATAATTGTTGACTTGTTATATAATATGAAAATATGTCGAAAGGGGTACCTTAAGAAAAAGTTCAGCCGAAAATTTGAATGATAGTAGCCTTTCCTTTGTATCCGGCATCCCCGATAATCTGGGGGATGCTTTTTTCTCCTTGAATGTTGCTTTTTAACGCGAAATGAACGTGACCGGCCAGCACCAGCTCTACCGGGCTGTCCTTTGCCGTAGTAAGGGTGATGAATTCCGTAGATACGGTGTCAGGATAAATGCCTCCGTGGATACCTCCTCCCAGAACTACGCCGCCTTTCCAGACAGCAGCCGCTTTTTGAAGAACGGCTTCAGTGTAAAGGGGTACGTGCAGCATGAGAATGACAGGTTTTTTTTCGGCGAGGATTTCCTTGTATTGGGTGAGCGCATAGGGGGTTATCTGGTTACTGCTGTTATTTACGGCTACGATGGTGAAGTCCTCGTATTCCTTTGTATGAATAGAGGTGTTATTTTCCATATATGAATTAAAGAGGGGGAGATATTCGCTCTTCCCCTTTTCGGTCATGTATTCCCAAGGATAGGTCCAGTCGTGATTGCCTATATTATAGATATAAGGTATCTTTAAGTCATCCAGACATCCTTTCAGATAGTTCAGATTGGAGGCGGAAGGATAATCGATAATGTCTCCGCCAAGCAGCAGTCCGTCGAAATCCTGCTCATTGGCATAATGGATCCACTGGGGAAATTGTAAGAAGGACGAAGGAACGTCCTCCATGGTGAAAACAGGAAGGCGCTGCTTTTCGTAATCGGATATTTCCTGACTTTCTTTATCCCCCGGAACGATCATATGAGTATCTGTCAGATATAAAAACTCATAACTTTCTTCTGTGCCCGGTATACGGATCTGATAGGTGGTTATATCCTCTTTCTTGATCGAAGCAGAGTCTCCGCATGCGGAAAAAAGGAACGTAAATGTAATAGTGAGCAAAATAGCCTGAAATACCCGAAGGTTTGTCCGTCTCATAAGATGCCTTTCTAATATCAAATCTGATAATATAATATACTAAAGGGTGTGCAAAAATATTGAAGAATTACTTAATTTTTTGAAAACAGTACTATAATACTATATGCACGCCTTATTTAATCTTTTGAAGAAAGTATTTTTGTGCTATTTCTCTGCGTTTATAAGAGGAAAATTGATGTAAAAAGAATAAGAAATTGTATAATATTACCAAATAAAAATGCATAAATGAAATTATTTTATAAATTATTCATAAATTATTTACAAATTATCATTCCTACTTCATATCTATCTGCTATCCTTTAACTATAAGCAGCAGGGGTGTAGATTCATAGGAGGTGTGGGATGAGACGGAGAGGGTTCTTGACATTGTTGGGGATTTTCGCGTTGATTGCAGTTCTGAATGCCATTGCATGGGAAAGTGAGGCATTCTGTAACTTTTATGTGCGAAATATTTTTCCTCTATGGGTGAATACATATGGACGGCTTACAGGGATGTTCCCGTTTTCAGTCGGAGAAATAATGATGGCAGCAGGCCTGATAGTAACAATGGTAGCTGTTATACTGGGGTTCGTTGCGGCCATTTTCTTATTAGCTTTTAAACACTCTTCGATCTATTCCAGGGTCATGGGTTTTTGCGGCAGATATTTTACCGCTTATGCGTGGATATTCGCAGGAGTTTGCGGGGTAATGACCTTGAATTGCTTTATTCCGTATCACAGCTCTGCTTTGACCGAGAGGTATGGGATGCTTGACCGGATGTCGCCGCAGGATCCGCTTCTTCCGGATTTATTGCAGAAGGAATATACGCTGGAGGAATTGGAAAACCTTAGGGATTACGTGGTCATAAGGGCCAATGAGCTGGCGAAGCAGGTGAACAGGGACGAAAAGGGCAATATTATTTATCCCGATAATATGGAGGAAATCGCTATAGAGTCCATGAGAAATTTAAGCAAATATTGTGAGCAGTTAGGTGGTTATTATCCTATGCCGAAGCAATTTTATTTCTCAGGATTTTTCAGCCAGCAAAAGATGAAGGGATATTTTTTCCCTTTTTCCATGGAGGCCAATTATAACAGCCTGATGCTGGAAATCAACCGCCCTGCAACTATTTGTCACGAATATGCCCATTTGAAGGGATTTATGTTCGAAGAGGAGGCGAATCTGATCGGTTTTCTGGCCTGTGCCAATTCCTCGGATGTCACATTCCAATACAGCGGTTATTTAAGTGTTTTGAATTATATAAACAACGAGTATTATGAAGCGATAGGGAGAAATAGTGAAATCTATGATTCCCGTGTAAAGATATCTGATCAGGTAAAGAAGGAGAACGTATTCTTAAGAGAAGCTGCCTGGGAAAAAGTTGAGGCAAAGGCGCTCATCGATACGGATGTCGTAGATAAAGTCTCCGACAAATTATCGGAGACTTCCATGGTTCTTAACGGTGTGGGAGACGGAATCTTAAGTTATACGAGGGTAGTAGGCCTGCTGCTCCATTATTACGACGGATCGATGGAAGTACAGCAGACGTTAGCAGACCCGGGATATTTGGTACAATCAGATGAGTAAGCCCACAGGACAATGATCGGAGCCGAGCACATCGGTGTAAATGACAGCATCCTGCAAACGGTCCTTTAGGCTGTCCGACACGAGGAAATAGTCGATACGCCAACCGGTGTTTTTGGCTCTGGCGCTGAAACGGTAGGACCACCATGAGTAGATGCCCTCCTTATCAGGATAGAAGTAGCGGAAGGTGTCAATGAAACCGGATTCGGTTAAAATAGTGAATTTTTCTCTCTCTTCATCTGTAAAGCCCGCGTTTTTGCGGTTGGTTTTGGGGTTCTTAAGGTCAATTTCCTTGTGAGCCACGTTTAAATCACCGCAAAAAATGACGGGCTTCTCCTTTTCCAGCGTCTTCAGATAAGAAAGAAAATCATCCTCCCATCTCATTCGGTAGGAAAGTCTCGCCAGCTCGTCCTGAGAATTGGGGGTGTATACGGTTATCATATAGAATTCCGGGAATTCCAGCGTGATGACGCGGCCTTCGTGGTCGTGCTCTTCGATTCCTATTCCGTAGGAGACGAAGAGAGGCTCCTCTTTGGTGAAAATAGCGGTACCGGAATAGCCTTTTTTCTCGGCATAGTTCCAGTATTGGAAATAGCCGGGGAGGTCCAGGTCGATTTGGCCGGCTTGGAGCTTGGTCTCCTGTAAGCAGAGAATATCAGGGGCTTCGGAGCCCAAGAAGTCCAGGAAGCCTTTGCCGATGCAGGCGCGGAGGCCATTTACGTTCCATGAGATTAATTTCATAATGTTTGATTCCTTTCATAAAAAGGTTATGGTATCAGGTTATGAATATAGTGTAATGAAAAAAAATGAATTTGTAAATAAGTTCGTGAAACGGCTATTTGACTGGGGTTGAAGGAAATTCGGGGAGAAAGTATAAGGGAGATTAATAAAAAATCAAGAAAATGTTCACACTTTGGACACATTTATGACATATTATGTTAAAAGTTGATACAGGGACCACATACATAGGTTTGCATCAACAAAAAAACATTTCATATTTCTAGGAGGAGAAAAAATTATGAAAAAGAAAGTAGTTTTATTATTAACAGCAGTAGCAACATGCGCAACATTGATGATGGCTTGTGGAAACACAGACGTAGCAACAGAAGATGCAGCAGTAGAAACTGAAGCAGTTACGGAAGAAGCAACAGATGCAGAAGCAGTTACGACTGAAGAAGTAGCAGAAGACGTAGAAGCAACTGAAGAAGTAGCAGAAGACGCAGAAGCAACTGAAGAAGTAGCAGAAGACGCAGCAGCAACTGAAGAAGTAGCTGAGGATGCAGAAGCAACAGATGCAGAAGCAACAGACGCAGCAGCAACAGATGAAGCAGCAGATACAGAAGCAACAGACGCTAACTAATTATAAGCTGGCAATTGTGCAGTAAATAATTAAACGAAAAGGCTGTTTACTATCCTAAATGGACGGTAAGCAGCCTTTTTATCATGTAATAGGATCAGGGTGTCAAAAGGTCCTTTTTGCGAACAGTTCTAGTATACCCAGCTTCGCATCAGCTTTGTGTGTAGTCGACCTTTATGGAGTCTTCGTAGGGGAGGATTAATTCGTTTACAATCCTATATGCGAAGTGACGCATGTCGGAGAAGGTCTGCCCATAGTTGTCCAGAGTAAGCCGGTTATTTTCTGCTATGATCTGTTCGGTCATGTATTGGTTGATTTCAGGGGAAAAATGGAGAGTGTCCATATAGTTATCGAGATTGGTTATAATCTCGGTCTCATCCTGAAAATAAAACATTTGGACGTTGTCATAGGTGAGCAGGCGTCCTACGGTTTGTTCCATGTTGTAAAGGTAAGCCTCCAAATCACCCATGCGGTAGATGTTGTCCCACCAGAGCATAGAGTAGGCAGGAAAGAAAATTTTGAACTGTGTTTCGGGATGAGCGGTAATCTGCTCCTCCACCAGTCCTATATTGGCATTCAGGACATCTTGATAATAATCTTTTTCCTTCATGGGAGAAATCTGGGGTGCTCGCATGTAGTTATTTAATGCTATGTCCTGATGGAACTGCTTCCACTGTGCCCAGTTGTAGGAGTCGCTTTCATCGTAATCTCCGATAAGAGAGTTAGCAATCAGGTAAGGTGTCTTTTCAAACAAAACACCTTTGTTGTATATATATTGTACGTCATCGAAGTAATTCTTGTTGTATAAATACATGGGACAGCCGGTCAGCTCGTAGGTAGGTATCGGATCGGCGGCAAGGGAAGAGGTGTCCATACTGTAGAAAACATATTTCAGGTCATGGCTTTCATACGCAGCATCCAGAAGGTAGCATAAGTCCGCGGTAGCACCATAGGAACGGACTGCCTTGATAGCAGTGCAGCCGAAGCCTTCGTCGAACCAGCCGTTATTATAGTTTTCCGCCACAGAGGAGCCTAAGATCAGGCTGTCGTAATCGAAGGTACGGAGGGTGCCGATACATTGATATTCCTTATCGGTCAGAACTGCCTTTAACCCGAACCATGGCTTATGGTAATGGAAAAAGGGGTCCAATACGATGACGAATCCGGCGATAACTGCCATAATTACCAATATTCTTTTAAAAAAGGATATAATAAAATTTTTTTCCAATTGCTTTATACCTTTCTGTCTATTTGCTTGCGGTATAGCGGGTGAATCTGGTACTAGTGTGATGTCTCATTTCTAATTCAGCACACTAGAAATTGAAATAGATAAATGTGCTGACCTGTGAAAATGAAATCAGCGACCATAGGAATACGATAGTAATGTACCAGCAGAACTTGGAACCGTAATTCGTCCCCACTACTATCTGGAGAGAATTTTTTCTCGTCAGGACGAAGGCGCTGACAGCCAGTGCTATGAAGAAGAATACAATGTAAGCTGTGCTGAGCATATCCGGTGCCAAAAGGTTGATGGCCTGCTTGATAACATAAAATTCAGGAATGTCCATATTAGCTGCCAGCTTGTATAGATAGCCGGTATTTTTAAAGGCGAATATATTCTTGAACATCTGGAAGGCATAGGTCATGTTTTCGCTTCGAAAGAAAATCAGGGACAGGTTGAAGAAGGAAAAGGTGAAAAACCATCCCAGCCATCTGGGGATATGGATTTTGGAAGGAACCTTTTCTTGATTGCCCTTTATTCCTACGATCCCCAAGTTATCCCACACGACTAAGAGGCCCTGCATGGTCCCCCATGCGACGTATGTCCAATTAGCGCCGTGCCACAGCCCGCTTAAGCAGAAGATTATCATAGTGTTGATAATCGTCCGGGGTCTTCCCTTTTTGCTTCCTCCCAGAGGAATGTACACATAGTTGACAAAAAAACGGGACAGGGTCATATGCCAGCGCTGCCATAATTCTTTAACGGAACAAGCCTTATAGGGCGAATTGAAGTTAACGGGAAGGACGATGTTGAACATATAGCCGAGTCCGATTGCCATATCGCTGTATCCGCTGAAATCGAAATAAATCTGGAAGGTGTATGCGAGAATGACCAACAGTGTGGAGGGCGTGTCAAGAAAATAGGTCTGCTCGAAGCCGAAATTCGTGGCTAATGCCAGCATATCAGCCAAAAGGACTTTTTTCCCAAGGCCCAGCACAAATAAGGAAATGCCTTTTGCAAAGTTACCCGAGTCGAAGCGCCTTTTATTTAAGTCTTCGAATTGCGGTATCATTTCCTTGTAAAAAACGATAGGCCCTGCGATCAACTGGGGAAAAAAGGTCACAAAGGCAGCATAATTGATAAAGGAAGGATGCTCTAACTTACTTTCGTAGCGGTCTACGGTAAAGGAAATCTGCTGGAAGGTAAAAAAGCTGATACCCAGAGGCAGGAGTATATGCTTCAGTGCGTAATCGTTGTGAAAAATGTAGTTGATGTTGTCGATGAAAAAATCATAGTATTTGAAATAGAATAAAATAGCGAGATTGATGCCTATGCCTGTTAAAAGACCAATTCTGCTTGTAAATTTGGTCTTTGAAAAGGTCATGAGATAGCTTAATACATAGTTGGCGAGAATACTTATAGCGATAATAAAGAGGTAATAGGTGTTGAAGTAACCGTAGAACCATAGAGACATACCGACGAGGAATACTTTCGCCAGCTCGTATTTTTTCAGCTTGTTCAGTCCGTACCAGCCCAGAAGGACCAGGGGGAGGAATATGAAAATGAATATATAGGAATTAAAAAGCATGGTGAGTGTGGATACCTTTCTGAGGAGTCTGGCTTGTATATGGGAGGAGATCGGCGTAGACCGGTAACTATGGGCAGGGCCGATAATTTTGGGCAGGAGCCGATAATTTTGGGCAGAGACGAAAAAACGTGGTTTTTTCGTTCGCTTCGCTCGTCAAATAGAAAAATAAGCAAATACTCGTGCGAGCACGGTATTTGTTTGTTTTTCTGTTTGACTCTGCCCTATTCGCACATTATAACATAATTCTTTCCATAAAAATATTAATTATTTTGTTGATTTGTATTGGTCAGAATATTTTCCTGGATATTAAAATCTTTTGGAAAAAGGGATAAATTCGGCTTACTGGGAAATAATGATAACTATATAATCAGTGGAATTATTTTGAATTATTCAATAGAGTAAGATGGAGGAGATTATGAAGATGCGTTCGTTAGTTACAACTTTGGCAATGGTATTGACAATATGGCTGCTGGCGGCGCCTATTATGAGTGGATGTGGTGATGGGCAGGTGTCGGATTCTAATACGAATAGTGTGGAAAATGTTAAGAGAGACGATGCAGTGGAGATGGATACCGTGGAGGCTGCGGAGGATTCCGGGAATAATGAAGCTTATGCGTCTATGAGTGAAATAAGGGAAGCCATAGTAAATATTCTTGGGGACAATTATTGGCCGGATAAGAAACTTACTAAGGAAGAGCTGGAGACGGAGACTGGTATTTCAGAGGATATGTATGATGATTATTTGGCGGAGAAACAAAGTGTTGAAACGGATATCGATATGATAATTATTATTAAGTCGAAAGAGGAGTATGTAGGAGAAGTGGAAACTATACTGAATGAGTATAGAGAGAGTCTGATGACAAAATATAAGGACCGTCCGCAGGAGCTGGGGAAAGTGGAAGCATCCAGAATAGAGACGGTGGATAGCTATGTCAGTTTTGTACAGCTCGGTGCGGACACCGAGGCAGCCGCTGAAATAGGGGATGAGGAAGTAATTTCTGTTTGCCAGCAAGAAAATGAGAGAGCGGTGGATATCATAGAAAAAACATTGTTTGATGAGTGATGTTAACTCCCTGCTATTGATAGCCTTTGGTTTATGGGGTATAATAAACACATTAAAGTAATTGCGAAACTTAAACGTTTCGCAAATTTTCATGCGCCTATTTTGCTGTGCATGATTTGTTGCAGTTTAGGCGAAGGCTGAATCGTAACACAAATGGAGGAAAGGCAGGGTTATTAGTGTGACCAATACGATTATATTTGACATGGACGGAATACTGTTTGATACAGAGAGAATTAGCTGTGAGTGCTGGGATGAAGTTGGACAGGAAATGGGGCTTGGCAATCTGAGCAAAGGGGTAAAGGGTTGTGTTGGTTTAAATAGAAATGATTCAGAAATTCTTATGAAGAGTATTTACGGAGAGGAATTTCCTTTTGAAGAATTCCGCGGTACGGTGCATGCTCTCATGAAACGCAGGATTCTGGAGGAAGGACTTCCTTTGAAGGAGGGAGTCATGGAGATACTGGATTATCTGACACAGGAGGGCTATATCGTAGGACTGGCTTCCTCAACAAGCTTAAAGGGCGTTATGGGACATTTGGAGGAGGCGGGCATCACTCATTATTTCCGTAAGATCATTACGGGGGATATGGTGGAGCACAGCAAGCCCATGCCGGATATTTATTTGAAGGCATGCGAGGAATTGGGAGTGACTCCGATGAATGCTATTGCCATCGAAGATTCACCTAACGGAATCCGATCGGCGTATCGTGCAGGTATGAAGCCGATTATGGTGCCGGATTTGATTGAACCGTCACCGGAAATCGAATCCATGCTCTATGGGAAATTTTATTCTCTTTTGGATGTGATGGATTATTTAAAAAGTTGTTAGAGAATGGCAGGGAATATAATGCAGGAAGTGAAACGCATCCCTCTAAAGGGAATACATAATACCAGAGATTTGGGTGGATATACGGCGACAGATGGCAGCAGGATCAAACCTTGCCGTCTGATTCGAAGCGGGGAGTTATTCGACCTTACGAAGGAAGATAAGGAAGTGCTGATAAGAGACTACGGACTTGCTGCGGTAGTAGACTTCCGTACAGAGGCGGAGAGACATGAGAGACCCGATCCGGAACTCGATGGAGTGACTTATATCGTTAATCCTATTTTGCATGAGAAGGTTCTGGGCATTACCCGGGAAAAGGAGACGGACGAGGACGTTGTAGGCAGAGTGCTTAGGCAGCTTGGCGGCAATGAAGATGCCGGAGTGGAATACATGAAAAATATATACAGTAATCTGCTTACCGATTCTTACTGTAAAAAGCAGTACACGTCCTTTTTCAACATATTGTTAAATCAGGAAAAAGGGGCGGTGCTCTGGCACTGTACTGCGGGCAAGGATCGGGCAGGTACGGGAGCGGCACTGCTCCTGTGTGCTCTTGAAATTCCCAGAAAGCAGATTGTGGCAGATTATATGAAGGTCAATGAGTTTGCGGCTGAGAACATCAATAAGATGATGGCCATGGTTTTGGAGAGAACCGGCGATACGCGGCTGGGAGAACATATTCGCACCCTATTTACCGTTCAGGAAAGTTATATCAATACATTATTTAATATAATGGAAGAAGGATATGGGAGTGTGCAGAACTATCTGAAAGAAGAAATGGGACTTAACGGGGACGGGATCATAACCCTTAAGAATAAATATCTGCAATAGATAATAAAAATATACATGCCCGTTTGGACAGGATGGAGGAAAGTATGTCAAAATCAAAAGTGTATTACACGAGTATGAAGACGTCGTTCAATGAAAACCTTCCGCAGAAGCTTGAGCGGTTAATAAAGACGGCAGGAATCGGAGGAATCGATTTCGACAGAAAATACGCGGCGATTAAGATTCATTTCGGGGAGCCGGGAAATCTGGCTTTTCTCAGACCGAATTATGCGGCTGTTGTGGTTAAGGTCGTCAAGGAATTAGGCGGAAAGGCATTCCTTACCGACTGCAACACACTGTACGTAGGCGGGCGCAAAAATGCTCTGGACCATATGGACGCAGCGTATCAGAATGGGTTTTCACCGTTTTCAACCGGCTGTCATGTGATTATTGCTGATGGACTGAAGGGAACTGATGAAGAACTGGTACCTGTAGAGGGCGGCGAATATGTGAAGGAAGCGAAAATCGGCCGGGCGATTATGGATGCGGACGTATTCATTTCCTTAAGCCATTTTAAAGGACATGAAGCCACAGGATTTGGAGGTGCCTTGAAAAATATCGGTATGGGATGCGGTTCAAGAGCCGGTAAAATGGAGATGCACAGTGCGGGCAAGCCCTCTGTGAATCAGGAGGTCTGCATAGGCTGCGGGCGCTGTATCAAGATATGCGCCCACGATGCACCATCCATTACTGATAGAAAGGCGAGCATCGATCAGGATAAATGCGTAGGCTGCGGACGTTGTATCGGAGTCTGTCCAACCGATGCCATCGAGGCGGCAGGAGATGAATCCAATGATATCCTCAATAGAAAGATTGCGGAGTACAGTAAGGCAGTCATTTCGGGAAGACCTCATTTTCACATCAGCCTTGTTATCGACATATCTCCTAACTGTGACTGTCATGCTGAGAACGATATTCCTATCGTGCCCGATGTGGGAATGTTCGCTTCCTTCGACCCGGTAGCCTTGGATATTGCTTGTGCGGATGCCGTGAATAAGCAGCCGGTCATTGCGGGCAGCCAGCTGGACCACATGCCTCACGTGCACCACGACCATTTTATAGACTCTGCGCCGGCTACCAATTGGAAATCCTCCATAGAGCATGCGGTAAAAATAGGAATTGGAAGCTCGGAATACGAATTGATACAAATATAAGCGAAACAGAAGTTCTTTATTTTAATAACTGTAACAAAAACAGTTATTATTACTAATTTTTATTTATTAAAAATGCGGCACGAAAATGCCACAGCAACTAATCGATAATGGAATTACTGGAAGGAACTGAGTATCTTAGAGGACCACTCAATGGATTCTAAGTAACCTTTATATAATATCTTCGGATCTATACGGATGATCTCGGCGTATTTATGTACTGCCGGCCAGTCGCCTTGCTCGTAGGAAAGCATAAGTCTGCAAAAGGGCTTCAAATTTCCTTCTCCGTGGACGAGAGCATTAAATACATCCTTTGAAATCAGCATTCCTTCCAAAGCCTTCTCCATTGGCTGGTCCAGGAGCACATCCAGCGTACTGAACAGGCACATCATGGAAATTTCTTCTTTACGATTTTTGTATACGCTGTTATCCGCTACATATTCACTGAACCGGGAACGAACTAAAGACAGTCGTATAAGCTCTAACGGCTTGTTCTGGGAAATATCCTGAAGCATCAGAATGTTGATCCACCGCTCCAAATCGATGAGGCCCATACGGACCAGAGCATATTTTATGGAATTAAAGGCGGATTCTCCTTTTTTATGGCTGATTACGCGCATCATCCGGTATGCCAGATTGACATCCGATTCGATAATTTCGGTGATAGCGTCGTAAGAAGGCTCATCTTTGCTAAGCTCGTTGAGAATCATGGAATACTGTACCTTCGAGGACCTTCTCGGACTAGAGCCGTCTACTATTTTAGGTTTGCAGAAAAAGTATCCCTGAAATAGGTGGAAGCCCATTCTCAATGCCTTTTGGAATTCTTCTTCCGTCTCGATTTTCTCTGCAAGAAGAAGCTTTTTCTGGGAAAGTGCCCGTTTTATATCAGCAGTAATGGTATCTAAGGGTGTAACCATAATATCATATTTAATAATATCGGCCAGGGGCACGATGGGATAAGAGCCATAGCTTTCTTCAAAATCATCCAGCGCTATCTGATAGCCCTTGTCCTTCAAGCTCTTAATCCTTTTTATCAAGGCAGCATCTACCTTCACAGTCTCCAATACTTCGATAATGAGGGTTTCAGGTTTGATCAACTCGATATTATCTGACATGATAAAATCGTAGTCGAAATTGACGAAAGCCTTCGACTTGCCGACGACCTGATCGATACCCTGCTCAAACAAACTTCCGATGACTGCTGCCGTAGCGGAGACGGAGGAAGCATTCCCAAAGCTCACCGCGCTGGAATCAGAGCGGAACAGGAGCTCGTACCCATAAATCTTCATCGCCTTATTAAATATAGGCTGTCGGGCAATAAACATAATTAATCACTGCTTTCTTATCTTTTGTATGACCTTGATTCCCGCAGAATCAGCGGCCGTTTATGGTATCTTCGATGAGATCTGTGATTGTACGGATAGAACTTAGCTGATTGCTCTTGCTCATCGCGTCTATATATGTTTGTCTGGTGAAATAAAGCTCATGGATCTTTTCCACCAGTAAATTTTCTGTAAGATAGTCTTCATCAATCAAGAGGCTGAAGCCCTGTGATTCAAAAGATTTAGCATTTAAAAGCTGGTCGCCGCGGCTGCTGTGGGTAGAAAGCGGAATGAGAAGATTGGGCTTCTTAAGCGCTAAAAGTTCGCAGATAGAGTTAGCTCCGGCTCTGGAAACCACTACGTCGGCCATAGCGAATATGTCCTTCAGCTCTGTCTTCACATATTCAAATTGCTTATAGCCCGTAATATTTAACATCAGGTTATCTACTTTATCTTTCCCACAAATATGAACTACCTGGAAATCCTGTAAAAGCTTAGGCAGAGCGTCGCGCACAGTTTTGTTGATGGATTCCGCTCCCAGACTTCCTCCTATAACCATAACTACCGGCTTGTTGGAAGTGAATTTGCATATGTCGTAGGCAGCTATCTTGTTGCCCCTGGCCAGTTCCTCGCGAATCGGAGAGCCGGTAAGTATGGCCTTTCCCTCAGGAAGCATCTGAATGGTCTCCGGGAAATTACAGCATATCTTGGAAGCTACGGGAATACAAAGCTTGTTGGCTAATCCCGGAGTCATATCCGATTCATGGATAATGCAGGGGATATCTAAGGATGCGGCGGCACGAACCACAGGAACGCTGACGAATCCACCCTTTGAAAAGACGATGTCGGGCTTAAGATCCTTAAGATATTTTCTTGCTTCCGAGTAGCCTATCATGACGCGGAAAGGATCTGTAAAATTCTTCGGATCAAAATACCGGCGGAACTTGCCGGTGGCTATCCCGTAGTACGGTATGTCGAAATCCTCGATCAATTTCTTCTCAATGCCTTCATAAGAACCTATATAGTATATTTCGTAGTTCAATTCCCGAAGTCTTGGAATTAACGCAATATTTGGAGTTACATGGCCGGCTGTTCCGCCGCCGGTAAGTACGATTCTTTTTGCCATTTATTAAATGCCTCCAGACTTAATCACTCGTTATTCACCTATCATAGCTGCAAGCGCATTTGCAAGCTGATCGGGACAAGAGGTGGACTTGAAGCCGCACGTAGTTCCCCTCAATTTATCGATTGCTTCTTTCGCATTCATTCCTTTTACCAGCTTAGATATACCTTGCAAATTGCCGTTGCATCCTCCCGTAAAAGAAACGGACTCGATAATTCCGTCAATTAATTCAACATCAATAGATGTTGCACATACGCCTTTTGTCTGATATTTCATATGAATAACCACGCCTTTCTAAATACAAATTGTCAAAAGATATGCAAACCAAAAGAACGCATCCGCGTTCTTCTCTTAGACATATATACATTGATTGCAATAATTATAACAGAAAAGATTATATTTTTCCAGTGGTATTCCTTAAGCTTGTCGAAAAATGCAATGGATTACAGCCTGCTGTCTATTGAGATACGGTATACTTTTGTTTATAATATCTAAATCGGGAAAAGGAGGTTTACCATGCTTGAGGTCTTTTTGGAACACAAGCTTCTTTGCGGAGCTTTTTTGATACTCTTATTATTGAGCATAATATGCCAGATTATGATAGGAGCAATATACCAAAAAATGATAAAAGAGACGGATAATATGTCCTCTACCAACAATAAATTTTTGAAGCAGTGCAAATTAAAGTTCGCCAATTGCTATCAGTTGAACGAAGGAGTATCTAATATCCCCATATTTGTGGATAAGTTTATTTCCAAGGTATCCTTTATGGGGATATCCCTGACAGGATTTAAGCATTTATCCGGGCAGCTGATGCTCTTGTCTATCGTGGCTGCGGGAGCAGGGGCCTGCAGGGAGATCGTACGCGGAGAAACAGTAGGAAAGGTGCTTCCTTATTATATTATCAGTTTTTTAGGATTATATGTA
Organism: Bacillota bacterium; assembly: GCA_023408815.1. GTDB lineage: Bacteria > Bacillota > Clostridia > Lachnospirales > Lachnospiraceae > Kineothrix. Next base: position 49,115 of record JAEYJO010000030.1, read on the forward strand.
TTTTTTTCTATTTCCGGTTTGGTGGATATACAAGGAAAACGGGAAAGATTAAAGATTAACCTTGTGGATTATCTGGAAAATCATATGGCGAACAAACTGCGTCAGTCCGCCATCGATTGGGCGGAAATTACCGGGGGAGAAAAGGCTGATAATGCCGGAGCCGTTAAGGAAGCGGAAAAGGCGGACAAGCTGGATAAAAGCAGCGCGGAAACAAAAAGCAGTCTGGAAACAAAGAGGGATATCGAAGCCATGCGGGAGGAAATCGGTCTTGCTCCCAGGCGCAAAGAAAAGGAACCCGAATGGAAGAGCAAAATGGAGGAGGACAAGCCTCAACCATTCCGTAAAGAGGAGAAGAAAACAATATTTTCCCATCAGGAAAAACAAGAGCTGGAGGAGCTTCTCAGAGAATTTTTCGTATAGAAGTGCTGTAAACATCGGAGAATATATCCTCTGATGTTTACAGACCTTTTTAAATATTAGTCAGAAAATTTCTTTTTACTTATTATTTAAAATTGGAATTTGGATATTTCACCCTTTAAGCTATCCGAACTATTTTTTGTCTCAACTACCTTTTGCATTACACTATGGGATTTGATGTTTGCTTCGGAAGTCTTTTCTGCAATTTCTGTTGTTCCGGAAGCACTTTCATTCGCTGCTGTTGCCACACCATCAATTGCTTGTGTCATGCTTTCGATGGAAGCCAACAGTTCCTCGGAAGTACTGCTAAACTCAGTAACTAAGTCATCAACAAATTTTGCATCTTCCCGATACTTATTAGCGACATCCACCATATTCTTATAATCGTTGTTAACATCCTCTGAAACAAAAGACAAAAGATTATTTGAATTTGTAGAAAGGTTTTCCACTGCTGACATTACGCGATCTGTTACTTCCGTTATTTTGCCAACCGCTAACTTTGATTGTTCTGCCAGATTACCAATCTCATCTGCGACAACAGAAAATCCTTTTCCAGCCGTCCCCGCCCGCGCAGCTTCAATGGAGGCATTCAGCGCTAACAGATTGGTTTGTTGGGCTATCGACATGATAGATGCGGATAGAACCTGAATTTGTTCAACGACTTTAGACTCTTCAATTGCTTTCTCAAGCTGCCCTCTTGTCTCTGCTAAAATAGCAGAAGTTTTTTCTAAAGACAGATACATTTTTTCTTTCGTATCTTCTGCCCGTGCACTGATTTCTTTGGCAGCAAGAGCACCCTTGCCGGAACTCTCCGCAATGGTTTGAACAGCCCTTTCAATCTCCTGAGAAGTCGCTGTCATCTCTTGGGAAGATGCTGCAGTTTCTTCCGTATTGGCGGCAAGCTCCTCCGTCGTTGCGGATATCCCTTCAAGGTTATCGTTTAATTCATTCATCTCGATCACAACATTTTCTACTCTGTCATGGATACTTGCAGCTTCTGTTGTGATTTGTACTGCTAAATGCTTTAGAGAATCTTTCATTCCTTGAATACCATTTGCAATAATGCCGATTTCATCTTTACTCGATAACATTTTTTCATCTACATCGATAGTAAAGTCGCCTTGTGCAATTACTTTCAAATAATCAGCAGATTTTTTGATAGGGCCTGCAATCCTGCCGGCTACTATTCTGACAATTACGGCTGCAATGATAAGGGTAATAACGCAAATAATAATGCTGAAAAACTGGCTGTCCGTAATGAATTTCATGGCATCACTTTTATTCTCTACTGTAACAACTGCCCAATTATCTGATGTGCCGGGGAGTGCAATGCTTTGATAAGCACTAACGACATCTATACCGTCGTTATTTTTATAAGTTGCCGTTCCGTATTCTCCATTCAGAGCCTTCGCAACTATTTCACTTAATGTATCTGGAACTTCTATATCCTGTTCTTCTGTTACCTGATTACCATCTTCAACGACGACAGAACCATTTTCATCCAGCTTTAAAACTGTTTTTTTGGATGTTATGTAATTATAAAGCTCCGATACTTGTTCTATATCAGGATGTGCGATTACTACACCGTCGCCGTCAATAATAAAAGAATACTTACTTCCTTCACTATATTTTTGCACTCTGTTTTGTAGTTCATCTAATTTCAGATCTGCTGCCATAACACCGGCAAGCTTATTTTTATTATCATATATCGGCATAGCTATTGTAGTTACAGGTGTATTTGTAGCCAGAGTATAATATGATTTGCTCACAAAGGATGTTTCGTTATCCTTTACCTCAATAAACCACCAACGGTTGGAACGATCACCTAACTCGCCGCTTGTTCTGGCAGTCTGCATACCGTTGGCATCCTGAATATATAATAAGTCGAAATAAGAATGTTTATCGTAAACATTCATTAACGCGTTTTTTTGATCTGCGGCAACAAAGTTTTTCACTTCATTACTTAATGCAAGCTGCTCTGTAAGGGAGTAGCCCTCTTCAATAAATGCTGCTACCTGATCAGCGATGGAGTTTGCTAATAACTTATTATTTGCTTCCAGTTCCTTCTCATAACTTTCTTTCATATAGATATTGTTCGATGCAATAGAAATAATAAATGGTAAAGCAACTAATAAAATTGTGTATACAACTAATTTTTGCTTTATAGACTTCATTTGTACTTCCTTTCTCAACAGTATTTTTATTTTTATCTTTTATGCCCGAATTACAAACAATATATTAACTGTATCACAAATAGTCAATTCTTTCAATCCAACGAAAACTCAAGAAATGTTTCTCTTGAAAAAGAAATACAACTTTGCTAAACTTAACATGATTACTTGATGAGTGTTTTATACTCATTTATAAAATGAATATAAACCCGGGAAATATCAGTCCGGGAAGATAAAAGGAGCGAGACAAATGAGTAATAAAGTTACATTTGATTATTCCAGGGCTTCACAGTTCATAAGCGGTCATGAAGTGGAGCTTATGAAGAAGCTGACCTTGGATGCAAAAGAAGTTCTGGTTTCCAAGACCGGCGCAGGTAATGATTTTCTGGGATGGATTGATTTACCGGTAGACTATGATAAAGAAGAGTTTGCCAGAATTAAAAAAGCGGCGGCTAAGATTCAGTCCGATTCAGAGGTGCTTCTCGTTATAGGTATCGGAGGCTCTTACCTCGGTGCCAGAGCAGCGATCGACTTTTTAAGACACAGCTTCTACAATTCGGTGGATAAGTCTGTGAGAAAAACGCCTGAGATTTACTTCGTAGGCAATTCCCTCAGCTCCACATATATTAAGCACCTTATAGAGGTGATCGGGGATAGGGATTTCTCCATCAATATGATAAGCAAATCGGGCACTACTACGGAGCCTGCCATCGCATTCCGCGTTTTCAAGGAAATGATGGAGAAAAAATACGGCAAAGCCGAAGCGGCAGGAAGAATCTATGCTACGACGGATAAGGCAAAGGGTTCCCTTAAAAATCTGGCTACGGAGGAAGGCTATGAATCTTTTGTCGTTCCCGATGATGTAGGGGGACGTTTCTCTGTGCTCACCGCAGTAGGTTTGCTTCCGATAGCGGTCAGCGGCGCAGACATCGAGCGTTTGATGGAAGGTGCTGCCAGCGGAAGAAAACGTGCGATGGAAGCTTCCTTTGAAGACAATGACGCATTGAAATACGCGGCACTTCGCAATATTCTACTGCGAAAAGGCAAGACGATAGAGATCCTCGCTAATTATGAACCCGGTGTACATTATGTTTCCGAATGGTGGAAGCAGCTGTATGGAGAGAGCGAAGGAAAAGACCAGAAGGGTATTTTTCCTGCAAGCGTAGACCTTACCGCAGATTTGCACTCCATGGGGCAGTTCATACAGGATGGATCAAGAACTCTTTTTGAGACGGTGATCGATATCGAAACGAGCAGAGATGAAATTATACTCGGTACGGAGCCGGTGGATTTGGATGGTCTTAACTATCTCGCAGGCAAGACCGTAGATTTTGTGAATAAGAGCGCGATGAACGGAACTATTCTTGCCCATACCGATGGCAATGTACCGAATCTGGTCGTACGTGTACCTGAGGTGAACGAATTCTATCTCGGCGAATTGTTCTATTTCTTCGAGTTCGCTTGCGGAGTCAGCGGATATCTGTTGGGTGTAAATCCTTTTAACCAGCCAGGTGTGGAGAGCTATAAGAAGAATATGTTCGCACTTCTGGGCAAACCCGGCTACGAAGCGCAGAGAGAAGAATTGCTGAAAAGATTATAATAATATAATGGAAAGGGCTTCTATCGTTTAGATAGAAGCTCTTAAAAGTATAGGAAAAATTGGAAGGTCATTCGGCTCCGGTAAAGGATGAAGAAAGTATGAAAGGGACATGGACGTAAGAATGAAACAATGGACTAAGAAACAAAAAATTATGCTGGTGGCGGTTTTTGCCATCATAGTGGCGGCAGTGGGCATCGCAGCAGGAATCGTGAACTACCGCGTTACACAGGAAGGTGTAAAGCACTTTCAAGTAGTAGTGACTTCCGAGCGGGATGGATATTCAGAGACGACAGAATGTAAGTCGGAGGAGGAATATCTGGGAAATTTTATGCGTACCTTTGAAGGCTGTGAATGGCAGGATACTGAATATGGCATTTATATTACCGGATTTAATGGAATGCAAGAGGATATAGACAACCAATACTGGTGGTGCGTGATGGTAAATGGTGAATCGGCAACGTTTGGGGCTGACGAGATACCTTTGCAGGACGGCGAAATTTATAGCTTTGTCTTAACGCAAGGCTGGTAAAGGCTGACTGCGGAAAGGCGGGAACAGATGCCGATTAGAAAAATAACAAGAATTGCTCTTTTAAGTGCGGTTCTTTACGTAGCGAAGGTGGCGTTAGAATTTTTACCGAATGTGGAACTGGTATCGTTTCTGACCATTATTTATACGCTGGTGTTTGGAGCAGAGGCCTTCCTCATTGTTACTGTTTTCAATATGTTCGAACTGATACAGTGGGGATTTGGCGTGTGGTGGGTGTCTTATCTCTATGTATGGCCTCTGCTTTGTCTGGTGACGCTTCTATTAAAAAAACTCTTGAGGGAAGAATTCGTGCTGTGGGCCATTGTTTCGGGGCTGTTTGGACTGATATTCGGTTCTTTGTTCGCCATAGCCTATCTTCCTGTGGACCCTTCTTATGCGCTGGCTTATTGGCTCAGCGGACTGACTTGGGACGTATGGCATGGAATCTGCAATTTTATTATTATGCTTCTTATCGGCAAGCCGGTATATTCTGTGGTAACATTGGCGAAAAAAAAGGATAGTTTTCTTTAATTATATTTACAATTATTCAATGGAGGAATTGGTATGACCCTACAACAGTTGAAGTATATAGTAACGGTAGCAGAAATGGGAAATATTACGGAGGCTGCAAAACAGCTTTTCATTTCCCAGCCCAGCCTGACCAACGCAATCCATGAATTAGAGAAAGAAATGCAGGTGACCATATTTAATAGAACCAACAAGGGAGTTGCTGTCTCAAATGAAGGGGATGTGTTTCTGGCTTATGCCAGACAAGTTCTGGAGCAGGCGAACCTTCTGGAGGAAAAGTTTCTGCATGTGAAGGAACAAAGTCCCCGGTTTTCCGTATCATGCCAGCATTATTCTTTTGCGGTCAATGCTTTTGTGGATGTTATCCGTGAATTCGGCGGAGAAAAATATGACTTTACTCTGCGGGAAACACAAACATATGAGATTATCGAAGATATAAGCCGGCTGAAAAGCGAAATCGGAATATTATACAAATCTTCTAAAAATGAAGAAATCATTGACAAGCTTATAAAACAGTACGGTTTGAAGTTCGAAGAACTATTTACGGCGGCCCCTCACGTCTTTATTTCTTCAAGGCATCCGCTTTCGGCAAAAGATATTTTAACCTTGGAAGATTTAGAGCAATACCCGTACCTTTCCTTTGAGCAGGGAGATTATAATTCTTTTTACTTCTCCGAGGAAATTCTAAGCACTTTAGACAGAAGCAGGAATATTAAGGTCAGGGACAGAGCGACCTTATTTAATCTGGTAATAGGTTTGAACGGATATACGGTCAGTTCCGGAGTGATCAGCAAAGAGCTGAACGGAGAGCAGATTATTGCCAAACCCCTTCAGGTGGACGAGTATATGACAATCGGAACGATTACCCAGAAAAACATGGCACTGAGCAGATATGGAAAAGCATATATGGAATCATTAAAAAAGTATACCGGTGGCTTGATGTAGTTTAAAGATATATCAAGCTGTTGTTTTTTATAATGACTATAAAAATGTATATTTATTCTTACTATAAATTCATAAAAATGCCTCTTTACAAGAAAGTAAAGAGGCATTTTTTTCACAGTATAATCAATACTGTGATACCGGAATTCTATTTTTACTACATATTATTATACATGAATAGGGTATTTTTTGTCAATTATCTGTTTATATCAGGAGATTTCGCAAAAAAATAAGGGGATTAGATTATAAATGGCTCATGTTATATAATATGTCTGGCGCTTTTCAAACGATTTTAATAAATAAACCGTCAAAAAAACCGTCATAGCACACGAAATTGACATTACAGAAAGGAGTAGTATAATGGCGCGAAAAGGCGAGAATATCTACAAAAGAAAAGATGGGCGATGGGAAGGGAGGATACGTCGTTCAGATGGAACATTTAAGTATTTTTATGCAAAAACTTATAAAGAGGTCCGAATGAAAATGAAGGATTTTCTGGTTATGGAAATGCCATGCAAGGTGCAATCCGTCAGCCGGCCGGAAAATGCTTCCGAATCGTTTGAACAATGGATAAAAGGTGAAATTTGTTTTCAGGTAAAACCCTCCACTTATGAGAGTTATTTTTTTTGTGTTCAAAATTATGTGATTCCGTTTTTTCAGAAAACTGAAAACAAATATATCACAGAAGAATCTGTTTGCAATTTTATAAAATATATATGGAGTGCAGATATTTCGGATTCTTCCAAGAAAAAGAATATTATCATATTTAAAAGAGCGTTAAAAGAAGTGCTGGCAATGAAACCGGAGCAGTTATCTTTGTTAGCTTATATTAAAATTCCAAAAATAGAAGATAAAGAGATTAAAATCTTTTCTATTAAGGAGCAGCAAGAGCTGGAGACAACAATCCTGCATTCGCAGGACAAGCGTGCTCTCGGTATTTTACTGTGTTTTTACACAGGAATACGACTTGGTGAGCTTTGTGCACTGAAATGGAGCGATATTGACATAGAAGCCGGAACGATATCGATCTTGCGGACTGTTTCAAGAATAAGGTGTTTTGATCCTGAAAAACCAAAAACAGCGCTGACAGTTCGTACTCCAAAGAGCAAAAAATCAATGCGTGTTCTTCCTATGCCGGATTTTTTATTGAAAATGACAGATGAATTCGATGTGAACCACATGGATAAAGGTTGTTATATTCTTTCAGGACAATATGAGCCTATGGAGCCGCGTTCTTTTCAAATCTTATACAAGAAGCAGCTGGCTGAAGCAGGCTTGCCGGAACGTAAATTTCATGCGATCCGTCATACGTTTGCAACGCGGGCATTGGAATTGGGAGTAGACATTAAAACTCTCAGCGAACTATTGGGACACTCCAGCGTTTCAATTACTCTGAACATTTATACCCACTCCCTTATGGAGCATAAAAAAGTCGCCATAAATAAACTAAATAGTATACATGTTGTGAGTGAGCAGAATATTTCTTATGCCGTCAATGATGCCGTCAAAGATAAACAATAGATAGTGTAAATATAGCGATATATACATTTATCTCGCAGTATTGATTATACTGTGAAACGCGAATGAAAAAATAGACGATTATATTATTTCTAACAAAAGACTGTTTTATTCAGAAGTCTAAATAGTGTGCTAACAATTATGATAATTATATTAAATTCCTTAAGAAAGCAAGCAGTATTGGCGGCTGTTCGGCAGAACAAGTGTTGCAGACTTTTGGAATTCTCTAGTCCTTTGGCGGACGCTGCTTTTTATATTTGAAATATACTTGAAGCTTCAGTGTAATAATTACTCATTCACCTATATTGGATTTTTATTGGGAGCTTGTGGTTGGATAATTTGGAAAGGAGTGATTCAATATGAAAGATATTATTGCAAAAGAGAATATTTACAACTCAAAAGGGGTACTATTGGTTGCCAAAGGCCAGAAAATAACAAGAAATATAGAACAAAAATTACAAAGTTTAAGTTTAGGTTCAGAAAACGAAGAGATCTCTGACTTGAATAAACGTATCTCAATAACAGAATGTTCGGAAAAAATAACAAAAACATATCCCTATATTGACAGTGCATTGATAGAAAAGGCGACTGTCATACTAAATAGTAAAATTTTTTATTCAAAATCTGAGCCCTGGTGGTTTCTTATATGTACATTAAGCAATTATGATGAATGGTTGTATACCCATTCTATTGATGTTGCGTTAATTTCAACAATGATGTTAATTAAGTTAACAAATAATGAAAGAGAACAAAATCAAATCTGTCTTGGTGCATTATTACATGATATAGGAAAATTACTGATTCCAAAGCGATTATTACAGGATTTCGACAAATTAAACGACCAGGAAAAATCCATTGTAAAACAGCATTGTGAATTGGGTTATGATATGATAACTAAAATAGACTTATCGGGAGAGTGCGCAGATATCGTATTACAGCATCACGAACGTATGGACGGGAGTGGATATCCCAATCAAATAAAGGAAAAAGAGATTTCTGAATTTGCCAAAATAGTTATGATTGCGGATGCTGTCGATAATATTACATCATATGGCTTTCATCAAGAAACAAAAGATATAAGAAACGGCATTCAAACATTATTGGAAGAACACTCCCAATTTGATTCAAGATATGTCAGGCTCTTATGTGAATGTATGGGTGAAAAAGTGAAAAAATAAAGAGCAATAATTGCATATCGTTTCACTCGAAATGAAAAGAGAAAAAAATCAAAAGCCCTTATACTGGAGATAAGAAAACAGGTTGATCAAGTGACACATCACGGAAAGGGCACTATATAAAATGAATGATTTTAAACTCCCGAAACTTTTCGGTGACGGTATGATACTCCAGCAAAAAACCGAGGTACACCTATGGGGTTATGACCTGCCGGGAAGGAAAGTCATGATTTCCTTTTTGGGAATCGAAAACATAGTTACAACGGATGATAATGGAATATGGGAAACCAGACTTTACAACTTGGAACCCGGCGGACCGTTCTCCATGTACATAAACGATAGCGGTGGAAACGTGGCCGTAATCTCCGACATTCTTGTAGGAGACGTATGGATGTGCTCAGGACAATCCAACATGGAACTCCCTATGGAACGTGTAAAAGATATCTACCCTGAAGAAATTAAAAATTGTGAAAACTCAAAGATAAGAACTTTCAAAATAACCGAACATGCGGATTTCCATGGCCCGTTGAGAGAGTTGCTTTCAGGAGAATGGAAGCAGGCAGGCCCGGATACCATCCTGCAATTCTCAGCGACCGCATACTTCTTTGCCGAGGAAATGTACCGTCTCACCGGGATACCGATAGGTCTTATCAATGCAAGTCTGGGCGGATCGAGAATAGAATCGTGGATGGGAAGAGACATGCTGTCCGGCTATAAAGAATATCTGGACACGGCAGACCGTTACGGTGAGGATGCCTTCATACAGCATCAGTTAACCAAAAATCAGGAGCAAATGGAACGGTGGCATAGTGCCTTAGATGCTGCAGATGAGGGCTTAAAAGAGCATTGGGAAAAAGATATTGCTGAATTTGAAGGAAAAGAAGATATAGGAAACTCCTGGAAGCCTATTGAAATCCCTTTCTTTTTCAAGAATACGGTGTTAAAAGGTTTTATCGGCAGCGTTTGGTTCAAACGTACTTTTGTGGTACCAGCGAAACTGGCGGGAAAAGCAGCCGGACTTTGGTTGGGAACTATGGTGGACAGCGATACTGTTTATGTTAACGGCATATGGGCAGGCCATACCGATTACCAGTATCCTCCCAGAAAGTATCAGATCCCTGAAGGGATTTTGAAAGAGGGAAAAAATACAATTACAATCCGGCTGAAATGCGAAAATGGAGAAGGCCGTTTTACTCCCGGCAAGAAATATGCCATATGGGGAGACGACGGAAGTGAAATCGACCTTACGGGAAACTGGAAATACAGAATTGGAGCATTCTGCGGGAAAATAGAGGAAACGGACTTCGTAAATTGGAAGCCCACCGGGCTGTATCACGGCATGATGGCTCCTTGCCATTCCTATACCATCGGCGGTTTCATCTGGTATCAGGGAGAATCCAATACCCATGAGCCGGATAATTACCGCGGCCTCATGGAACGGCTGATCGAGGGCTACCGGAAAAAGTGGGAAAATCAAAATCTTCCCTTTTTCTATGTACAGCTTCCTAACTTTTCCATCGATTTGACGGAGAAAGACAGCGGATGGCCTGAACTTCGTGAGCAGCAGCGACTGGCACAGAGCCTGCCCGGTACCGGAATGGTAACGGCCATCGACTTAGGGGAAGACAATGACCTTCATCCTCTGAATAAGAAGGAGGTGGGAAGACGCCTTGCCCTCCTTGCAGGAGCAAAGCTGTACGGAAGCAAGGAGGAATGCAGCGGCCCCGGCGTAGACAAAATAGTGGTAAAGGGTAATAGCATACATTTAGTGTGTTCTCATGCGGTTGGAATGTATGCAGCTTCCCCGGATAAAGGGGATTCGATTGAAGACTTCGAGGTAGCAGGCGGCGACGGTGTATTTGTCCGCGCCAGAGCACAAATAAACGAAACCGGCATCATATTAACTTATCCGGAAGAAGTGGAGAAACCGGCAGCAGTGAGATACTGTTTCGCCAACACTAACAAGGGAGCATTAATTTATAATTCATCAGGTTTGCCGATGAGCCCCTTTACAGTGAAAATATAAACGATATATAGGCGATATGGAAGGCGGCGGAGGTTTCGGGATATGAAGGAGTTATTTAATGGAGGATGGCAGTTTTTAAAGCTGGAAGCAGATGCAGATTATAAAAAAGCGATGGAAAAGCTTAAGGAGTTCCGGCCCGTTTCCCTGCCCCATGACTGGCTGATTTATGATTCCAGCCGCTTATATGAGGACAGTTCAGGATGGTATGTAAAGACGCTCGTGTGGGAAAAGGCGGGAAAAAGAGCATTTCTTATCTTCGACGGCATTTATATGGACAGCACTGTCTATGTAAACGGCAAGAAAGCCGGGGAGTGGAAGTACGGCTATTCCGCTTTTACACTGGATATCACGGATTATATTCGATGCGGAGAAAATCAGATTGCTGTGCAGGCAAGATTCCTAAGCCCTAACAGCAGATGGTATTCGGGAGCGGGCATCTATCGGGATGTGTGGTTGAAGGTGACAGGAGAGACTTATCTGGAAGAGGACGGAATTTACATCAATGCCAAAAGAGTGGGGACCGGCCCCCATAAGGAGAAAGAGGACTTTAAGCTGTCCGTGGATACCGCCGTGGGCGGCATAATACAAGACAGGAAAGTAGACATTGTGCATACGCTTTTTTTTGAAGGCACAGAAATTCCTATCAATTCACTCCATACCATAGAAGGCGGTGATGCCTTGCAGGAGTTTTTGGTAAAACGTCCCAAGCTGTGGGACATAGAGTCTCCCTGCCTCTATGTGCTTCATACCAGCCTGTCGGTAGACGGGATCATCGCGGAGGAGGCGGATACCCGCTTTGGTTTCCGTTATCCGGAATTTCATCCTGACAAAGGATTTTTCTTAAACGGCAGAAAAGTCAAGCTGAATGGAGTCTGTGAACATCATGGCTTAGGTTGTCTGGGAGCCGCTTTTAATAAGAGTGCCATGGAAAGAAAGTTCAGAATATTAAAGGAAATGGGAGTCAATGCGGTGCGGGGCGCCCATAATATGATGGCACCCGGCTTCATGGATCTTGCGGATGAAATGGGTATACTGGTAATTTCCGAAGCCTTCGATATGTGGGAACGTTCCAAGACCACTTATGATTACGCCAGATTTTTCACGGAATGGGCCGAGAGAGACGTGCAAAGCTGGGTGAAGCGGGACAGAAACCACTCCGGCGTCATTATGTGGAGCATCGGAAATGAAATTTATGACACACATGCGGATGAACGCGGGCAGGAAATAACGAGAAGATTACAGAAGATGGTAAATGCCCATGACCCTCGTCACAACGCCGGTATCACCATCGGTTCCAACTACATGCCGTGGGAAAATGCAAGGAAATGTGCGGATATTGTAAAGCTGGCCGGATACAATTATTCTGAAAAATATTATCAGCAGCACCATGAAGAACATCCTGACTGGGTGATATACGGCAGTGAAACCTCCTCCATCGTGCAAAGCAGAGGAGTGTATCATTTCCCCTTAAAGGCAGGCATTCTCGCGGAGGATGACGAGCAGTGCTCGGCGCTTGGAAACAGCGCTACCAGCTGGGGCGCCAAATCTATGGAGGACTGCGTCTGTCTGGACAGAGGTATGGATTTTTCCATGGGACAGTTTCTGTGGACGGGCTTCGATTATATTGGAGAACCTACTCCTTATCATACGAAGAACTCCTATTTCGGGCAGGTGGATACGGCGGGTTTCCCCAAGGATGCTTATTACGTATGGCAGTCTGCGTGGACGGACCATAAAAAAGCGCCTATGGTACACGTATTCCCTTATTGGGATTTTAACGTCGGTCAGCAGATAGACGTAAGAGTCTGCTCCAACGGGCCTGAGGTTGAGTTGTTCCTGAATGAAAAAAGTCTCGGAAGGCAAAAGCTTACTCATGATCCGGGAAGCGGGAACCATATCATTGCGGATTATCAGGTACTCTATGAAGAAGGAGAACTTCGGGCGGTAGCCTATGATGAAAACGGGCAATCTATTGCGGTAAAGGCCAGAAAATCCTTCGGCAATTCCCATAGTCTGATATTGAAGGCTGAAAATACAAGGATTCGGGCAAACAGTACAGATTTGTTATTCATAGAAATCGGTACGCTGGATAAGAAGGGCAATCCCGTAGAAAATGCGGCGGACAGAGTAAAGGTAAGCGTAGAAGGCGCCGGACGGCTGATCGGGCTGGATAACGGAGACAGCACCGATTATGACAGCTATAAGGGAATATCCAGGCGGCTGTTTCAGGGTAAGCTTCTAGCGGTAGTCGGAGCGAAAAAGGAGTCAGGCGCTGTTAAGGTGCAGGTCTCCGGTAAAGGACTGCTCCCGGCAGAACTAATCTGTGAGGCAACAGAGGAAATAACGGAAACAGCCTCGGCCGCCCGGGCGGCTTCGTATTCGTCAGCTCACATTTTCTTAGAGGAGAATGAAGAGCATCCTATTGTTTCTGGAAGCGAAGAAGAGGTACCTGTCAGAAAAATTGTTCTGACTGCTCCGGAGGGGAATGTATTTTCCCCTGATAAGAAAGAAATGTGGGTGGAGGCTGCCATCTGTCCTGCTGATGCCACGGATAAAGAACTTTCCTTCCGTGCGGTAAACGATTCAGGAGTGACTACTAATCTTGCCGTGCTTAAGCAGGAAGGAAACCGGGTGCATATAACGGCGAGAGGCGACGGTTCCTTCCGCCTGCGGTGTATGTCGAAGAGCGGAACGGAAAAGGTGAGGCTTATTTCCCAATTGGAGTTTATTATTAAAGGGATGGGAGAAGCCTTCCTGAATCCTTACGAGTTTATATCCGGCAGTCTCTATACTTCTGTCAAGGGCGAAGCGGGAAACGGTAATGAGAGAGGAGTAGCCACAGCAAGGGACGGAGAAACCGTTATTTCATATCAAGATATTGACTTCGGAGATTTCGGCTCCGATGAAATTACGATTCCTATTTTTGCCCTAAGCTCGGAGGAATATCCGATTCAAATTTGGGAGGGTATACCAGGAGAGAGTGGAAGTGGGCTTCTGGCAGAGGCAGTCTATCAGAAACCCTCCATATGGAATGTGTACCAGCCCGAGACATGGAAGCTGAAAAGAAGAATAAAGGGAATCAGTATCCTGAGTTTCCTCGTCCGTCAGAAGATTCATATCAAAGGCTTTTCTTTCACAGGAACGGACAAGGCGAGAGCGCAGATAAAAGCTTTGGAAGCGGACGCTATCTATGGTGACAGCTTTGCAAAAATGGCAGATGCGGTAGAAAAGATAGGTAACAATGTTTCTCTGGAATTCGAAGGAATGGACTTTAAAGGAGAAGGAACCTCAGCCCTGACGATCTGCGGGCGGGCGCCTGCCGGAAACAACACCATTCATATAAGATTTTTCAATGGGGCGGAGGAAAGTAAACAGATTGTAGAATTCACACAAACCGGAGAATACCAGGTGCAGACCTTTGCGCTGGAAAGGATAACGGGAAGACAAAAGGTAACCTTTGTATTCATGCCCGGAAGTAATTTTGATTTTCAATGGTTTCAGTTTGAATAAGATAAATATTCTCAGCAGGGATATTCTCAGTTCTATTGACAAGCAGAAATTCGTATGCTATCATAAACGGCGTTAGCTAACTATGTTCGCTAAATAGGAGTGATGAAATGCCAAAGGATAAGAGCGGAACACTGGAAAAAATAATTCCGTGCGCGAAAAGGGAATTTTTAGATAAGGGTTTCGAACGAGCTTCTCTGCGGAAGATTGCCGCTGATGCGAATATGTCCGCGGCAGGATTATACCGTCATTTTGAAAGCAAAGAAGCTATGTTTGATGCACTGGTGGCTCCCCTCGTGGATACATATCTTCGCAACTATGAAAAATCCATGCAGCTCAGCTATGAGCTTCTGGATACGGAAGAAATCAAAAAGTTCTGGCAAGTCTCCGAAGAGGAGGGCCTGCAATATATAAACTTCATCTATGACCATTTTGAGGAATTCAAACTCCTGCTAACTTGTTCGGATGGTACAAAGTACCAGAACTTTATGCATGATATCTCGGAAATGGAAGTTAAGGAAATGACCAGACTGATGGACGAGCTGCGAAGCAGAGGTTTTTCAGTAAAGGATATTTCACAGGATGAGCTTCATATGCTCGTAAGCGGCTATGTTGCTTCTGTATTTGAAGTGGTCATTCATGATTATCCGCGGGAAAAGGCCATTAAACAGGCCAAAACGCTGATGGAATTTTTGTATCCTGGTTGGATAAAGGCCTTCGGTATGGAAGGCATGGTTTAACAATGAAACTAATAAAATGAAATACCGGGGATTCGTCCCCGAATTTTTCATTTTATGGGTTAGTTAACACTAACTAAAATTGTTCGCAAAAAAATGAGGGAGGTGGATGTATTTGGAAAGAGAAAAAGAGCAAAGTCCATTCAGAAGGCTGATGGGGTTTGCATCGTACCATAGGGGGAAATATGCTGCCTCGGTGCTTCTTGCAGTTGTAGGTGTTATTGGTGGAATGATTCCCTATGTGGGCGTATCCCGGATTATTATTTGCCTGCTGGCCGGTACAAAGAGTGACGTGAGGTTTTATTTGATGTGGTGCGGTATTTCGGGGGGCGGGCTTATCCTCAAAACTATTTGCATGAACTGGTCCACAGCGCTGTCCCATGAGGCCACATTTTCGGTTATCGCCGAGGTGCGCACTGAGCTGGCCCGGAAGCTGGCCCATGTTCCTATGGGATATGTACTCGAGACACCATCCGGGGGATTTAAGAACGTCATTGTGGAAAAGGCGGATAGTCTGGAGACTCCGCTGGCTCATGTACTGCCTGAAATGACCTCTAATCTTTTGATTCCGCTTTGCATTATCGTGTACATGTTTATTCTGGACTGGCGCATGGCGTTAGTTTCGCTTATCACACTTCCGCTGGGGTTTATCTTCTACCTGATGATGATGCGGGATTATCCTGAAAAATACGCTGGTGTTATGAAGGCAGGCAAGCATATGAGCGCGACTATGGTGGAATACATAAACGGCATTGAGGTTATCAAAGCCTTCAATCAATCCGCAAAGTCTTATGCGAAGTTCACCGATTCGGTAAAGGCTAATGTAAACGTAGTTTTGGATTGGATTCGCTCTACACAGGTGTATTCGGACATTTCGCAGGGGGTCTGGCCGGCTGTGCTGGTGGGAGTATTGCCTGTCGGATGTCTTTTTTACATGGACGGATCGTTGGGGGGCGGAGAATTTATTACGATTGCCATTCTGTCTCTTGGCATTTCTGCTCCGATTTTATCCGCCATGATGTATACGGATGATATTGCGAAAATCGGTGCTGTTGTGAGAGAAGTGGGGCAAGTGCTGGATTTGCCGGAACTAGACCGTCCTAAGGAAAATAAAAAGCTGGAAAATCGGGATATTGTGCTTGAACATGTTTGCTTTTCTTATGGGCAGGAGGAGGTACTCTCCGATGTGAATTTAGAAATCAAGGAGGGTTCGATTACAGCCTTTGTCGGACCGTCCGGCGGAGGGAAGTCCACCATTGCAAAGCTCATAGCCTCCTTCTGGGATGTAAGCGAAGGGCGCATTACTCTGGGCGGCGCAGATATCCGTGATATACCGCTTAAACAGATTATGGACGAGATTGCCTATGTATCGCAGGACAACTATCTGTTTAACGAAACCATCCGCAACAATATCCGAATGGGAAAACCAAGTGCCACGGACGAGGAGGTCGAAGAGGCTGCAAAGGCTTCGGGCTGTCATGACTTTATTATGAAGCTGGAACGCGGTTACGAGACCGCCGCCGGTGGAGCCGGAGGACACCTTTCCGGTGGAGAAAGGCAGCGTATTGCTATTGCCCGGGCCATGCTTAAGGACGCAGACATTATTATCTTCGACGAAGCAACTGCCTATACCGACCCCGAAAACGAGGCGGTGATTCAAGCGGCGGTATCCAAGCTCATCCTCGGTAAAACACTGATCGTCATTGCGCACCGCCTGTCCACGATTACCGATTCGGATAAAATCGTAGTCATTGAAAATGGCAGGATTCTGGCAGAAGGAACGCATGAGGCGCTTCTGGAGAATTGTAAACTGTACCGCCGCATGTTTGCCGCGCACATGGAAGTCAGGGATGCCTACGCAACAGATATTGAGGGGAGGGAGATCATTGCTTGATATATTCAAAAAGTTCTTCCGGTTTGCGGACAGCCAGAAGTCAAAATGGGTGAAAAGCATCGTCTTTACCCTGTTTAAGTCCGTTTTTGCATCTGCTCAGCTTCTTGCCATCGCCATCGTGCTGCGCGGGATTGCCACGGACAGCGTGACCCGCACGACGGCGCTGTCCGCACTGGGGATCATGCTGGTAAGCATCATCGGCACCATTATTATGCGGCATCTGGCCCAAAACAGCCAGTCCTTCGGATGCTATATCATGAGTGGGGATAAGCGTATGCAGATCGGTGAACGGCTGAAGCTGATGCCCATGGGACATTTTAACAGCCATAGCCTGGGTAATATTACCGCAGCGGCGACTTCCACCATGGAGGACATTGAAAATACTGCGCCGCGTATCATCGTCAGCTATCTTAACGGCCTCATTCACGGATTTGTCATAACCCTTGTGCTGATTATCTTTGAGTGGAAGATTGGGCTGATCGCTTTGGCAGGGCTGGTATTGTTTCTGCTTATTAATATCTTGCTTCACAAACGCGCACGCAAAGCATCACAGATCAGGCAGGAGGCCCAAGCCGAGCTGGTGGATGCGGTGCTGGAATACATACAGGGAATGAGCGTTGTGAAATCCTTCGGAATGGAGGCGGCAGCCGGACAAAAAATCCACCGGGCAATTGCCGATAGCGAGCGAAGAAACATTGGCCTTGAAAAAAGGACCATCCCTTTTATGGCCATGCAGCAGCTTGTCCTGCGCGTTATCAGCACAATTATGATTACGCTGTCGGTAGTATTGTACCTTTACGGGACTATGGATCTTACCATCTGTCTGCTCATGCTTCTTTCCGGTTTTATTGTATTTAGCGAGCTGGAGAGCGGCGGCAGCATGTCAGCCTTCCTGCGTCTGATTGATGCTTCCATTGACCGGGTGAATGAAATACAGAAAATCCCTGTTATGGATCTCGAGGGGATACAACAAAAACCAGGTAACATGGATATTGTCTTCAAGGAGGTATCTTTTTCTTATGGTGAAAAGACTATTATCGACCATGTCAGCTTTGTGATACCTGCGAAAACGACCACAGCGATCGTCGGGCCTTCGGGCAGCGGAAAGACCACACTGTGCAACTTAATCGCCCGTTTTTGGGATGTGGGTGAAGGCAGCATTATTTTGGGCGGTATAGATATTCGGGAATACAAGCTGGACAGTCTCTTACAAAATATCAGCATGGTTTTTCAGCAGGTATATCTGTTCAATGATACCATTGCCAATAATATCCGGCTCGGAAAGCCGGAAGCGACCAAGGAAGAAATCAGAGAAGCTGCCCAAAAGGCCTGCTGTCATGATTTTATAAGCCGGTTGCCGGACGGCTATGACACGGTCATCGGCGAGGGCGGCGCGACGCTCTCCGGCGGAGAAAAGCAGCGCATCTCCATTGCCCGTGCGCTTTTGAAGGATGCACCCATCATTATATTTGATGAGGCGACTGCAAACGTAGATCCGGAAAACGAAAATGATCTGCAAAAGGCAATCAGGTCACTGACAAGAGACAAGACGGTTATTATGATTGCGCACCGTCTCAAAACGGTACGAAACGCCGATCAGATCATCGTGCTGGATGCGGGGAAAATCGTGCAGACAGGCACACATGATGAGCTGTTCTCACAAAAAGGACTCTATGCGGACTTTATCCATGTTCGTGAAAAAGCCGTGGGCTGGAAAATTGCCGGCATGTAAGGCTAATTTATTATTTTATGGAGGATATTGGAATGACAAAGAAAAAACTGGATGTAAAGGATTTGATCAACGTAGGAATCTTCACCGCAATTTATTATATCTTATTGATTGTTGCTGGATTTTTGGGGTACATTCCCATCTTTTCAGTACTGTTTCCGCTTGTAGTTGCTCTTCTTTGCGGGATTCCCTTTGTTCTCTTTTTGACAAGGACCAAGACCTTTGGCATGATCACCATTATGGGAGTGCTTTTGGGGATTCTGAACTTTGCTTTTGGGCAGGGCTGGTATTCAATTGCCACCGGGCTTCTCTGCGGTCTGCTTGCCGATTTGATATGCAAGGCCGGAGAGTATAAGAGCTGGAAGCATATGGTTGTGTGTTTTTGTGTGTTCAGCGAATGGATAATCGGCTCGATGCTTCCCATGTGGATTATGAAAGACAGCTATTTTGAAATAGTGCGTGATATGCAGGGCGCCGCTTTTGCCGAATCGCTGGAGTCTCTGATCACCGGCTGGATGCTGGTTCTGCTTATCGTTCTGACGGCAGTCGCAGCCGTCATTGGAGCATATTTAGGTAAAACTGTGTTAAAGAAACACTTTATGAGGGCAGGAATCGTATGATGCCGCAGCCTGAGTTAATGAAAACAGCGAAAGGTATACAGCTTGACCCTCGGACTAAGATATATCTTCTGCTACTCATAAATATCGTCATATTCTCTACCAATCCCAGCGGCTGCCAACTGATTGCAAAAGGGGCACTGGCTGCAGTACCCTTTGCTCTGCTGTGCGGTACCGGGATGTGGAGGCAGGGTTTTATCTACGCTGTTTTATATATGGCGGGGCAACTGGCCGAAATCCATCTTACCGCATATGCTGCCGGAGCGTGGGGGCTTCTGATGCGCTTTACTACACAGATGCTAAGCCGGTTCGTTCCAATTGTCATCATGGCCTACTATTTGGTCAGGACAATGGAAGTTAGCGCATTTATTGCTGCAATGGAACGGATGCATGTTTCCAGAAAAATTATTATTCCGTTTGCAGTTTTATTTCGCTTCTTTCCAACTATTGCCGAAGAATCCCGTGCGATCAATGATGCCATGCGTATGCGCGGTATCGGTTTTCGCGGGAGCCCTTTGGCGGTGCTGGAATACAGGCTTGTTCCCTTGATGATGTCCATTGTAGGGATTGGCAACGAACTGTCGGCGGCGGCAGTCACAAGAGGCTTGCGCATCACAGGAGAGCGCACCAACATTTATAAAATCGGGTTTGGTGTACTGGATGCTGTGTTTGGCCTCTGGGCGACGGCAGCCGCAATCGTGTTTTTCATTTTGTAGAAGGAGGGATGTACGTGATTAATTTAAAGAATGTATCCTTTTCCTATGCAGGAAGTGAATGGGAACGCGGAATAAGAAACATCAATCTGTCGGTTGGCGAAGGCGAAGTGGTACTGCTGTGCGGAGAGTCCGGCTGTGGAAAAACAACGGTGACCCGGCTGATAAATGGCCTGATACCCCATTACTATGAAGGACAGATGAGCGGAGAGGTTCTGATCGGTGAACAAAAAATCCATGAACTGCCACTGCACGAGACATCCCGGCTGGTGGGTTCGGTCTTTCAGAATCCTCGTTCTCAATTTTTTAGCGTCAGCACTACCAGCGAAATTGCCTTTGGCTGTGAGAATATGGCTCTGACCGTTCCTGAGATTTTCCGGCGGATCGATCAAACAGTGAAAGAGTTTAAAATTGAAAGTTTAATGAATCGGAGTATCTTTAAGCTCTCCGGTGGGGAGAAGCAAAAAATCGCCTGTGCGTCTGTTGCAGCATGCGATCCTCCGATTCTTGTGCTGGACGAGCCGTCTTCCAATTTGGACACGGATGCGGTGGAGGAACTGCGAAGAATCATAGAAATATGGAAAAGAAAAGGAAAAACGATTATCATTGCCGAACACCGGCTATATTATCTGAGAGAATTGATTGACCGGGTGATATATATGAAAGATGGAGTCGTTGCAGGAGAATATACCGCCCGCGCATTCAGGTCTCTCCCTCCGGAGAAGCTCACGGAGATGGGACTGCGCCCGCTTTCCCTTTCAGGCATAGTAAGAAAGTACGCTGCAATGCCTGAATCAAATGAAACTATGACTCTTTTAGGGTTTTCCTATTCTTACAAGCATGCCGCATCCACAAGGGCGGCACTTAACATGAAGAATTTTTCGATTCCTCGAAATGCCATTATTGCTATAGTAGGAAAAAACGGAGCAGGGAAATCCACCTTTGCCCGGTGCCTGTGTGGGTTGGAGAAAAAATTCAGCGGAACGGTGGAAGAAGAGAATCAAGAGCTGCGGGCAAAGCAGTTGCTGAAAAAATCTTATATGGTAATGCAGGATGTAAATCATCAACTTTTTACTGAAAGCGTGCTGGATGAAGTGTTGCTCAGTATGGAAAATAAGCAGGAAGCATCGGCCGGGCATATTCTTGACAGCCTGGATCTGCTTCCTTTAAAGGAATTACACCCCATGTCGCTTTCCGGAGGGCAGAAGCAAAGGGTAGCGATTGCCGGAGCCGTTGGCAGCGAACGGGAGATTATTATTTTTGATGAGCCTACAAGCGGCCTCGACATATATCATATGAAAGAGGTCGCATTAAATATAGAACGCCTGAAAATGCAAGGAAAAACCATTTTTGTAATTACGCATGATTTGGAGCTTGTCATGGAGTGCTGTACCCATGTATTGCATTTTGAAAACGGAAAGGTAATAGGGAACTATCCGCTTAATTCTGAAGGCTGTAAAAAGCTCAGATCATTCTTCGGTCATATACCTGTAAGTGATTAATATAGTACTCCAAACAAGCAACAGGAGCCATTGCCGGCTCCTGTTGCTTGTTTTGTTTCCGTATTCAGTTTGATTTATAGGGCAGGTTAACAACTTATCTTTGTGAATCTTTACCATTAACCCCGCTTTTGTTTTTTAGCCTTATAATTTAAGTTCTTATACTCTGACGGAGTACAATTCTTCGCCGCTTTAAATATCCGGTTAAAGGTAGATAGACTGTTAAAGCCCGATTGCATTGCAACCTCTGTAATGGAGATATCCGGCTTAATCAGAAGTCTTTCTGCATGTGCGATTCTCTTTTGCGTTAAATAATCATAACAGGACATGTTGGAAAACTGCTTAAATAATCTGGCGAAATGAAACTTGGAAAACCCCGCCAGATCGGACAGGTCATCCACGCTGATATTTTCCGTGCAATGATCGGTAATATAGTTGCAAACCATCATGAACTTCTCTACATATTCATGCTGTTTGCTGTTAGTAATGCCTGGGAACCGGGTATTAGCGTTCAGACTGACACGTCCCAGCGTGACAAAAAAGCGTATCATAAAGGAATAAACACAAGCCTCCGCAAAAGGAGATTTCGTATCGTACTCCCGGCTGATCTCTCCCAGATAAAATTGAAGTCTTCTGCGCAGGTCGGGTTGTTCGTTTTCTGTAATTAACGTATAGGGATGGAGCATGTGAAGAAGAGAATCCATTCCCTTCAAATTGCAGATGAGACTGTAATCGAAAAGCATAATCATGCGCTCTCCGTCCGGGGGGGCCAACAGCGCGTGAAGCGTTCCGGGAGGAGTGATCCATATATCGCCTTCTGCGATTTCATGAGTCTTTCCGTCCACCATTACGGTATATTTATTTTTGACAGGCATTATGATCTCCAGAGCTGTATGCCAGTGCAGGGGGTAATCCTCTACCTGTACATTATGGTATAGCTTTAATCCATTCACGGCGTCATATGCTACAGTTTCATGAATTCCATTTAATATTTCTATCATAAGCCATTCTCCCCCGCCTACGGCAGTCTATGCTGCCGTATTGTCTTTGTTTATCGTATATTTTATTTTAATCACATAATTTGAGAAGTGTCAATTCAAATATTGCTAAAAATGTTGGTGTACAAAATGCACAAAAAATTAGAAAATATTTTTAGTAATAATTTAAAAAGTGCAAAAAAACATCAATATACTTAGAATTTTTATAATATTTAAATACAAATATAAATAAATAATGAAAAAATATAGCATAATTCGATAAGTTAAAATTATCAAAAGAAAAAATATAGCAATATTTGATTATAATAGTGCAAGATATAAAGAGAAATGATTGTCAGATTGACATATACTTTCTTTGCAAACAAACGGGAAGTATACAAAATATACAACTGTTGTAAATGAAAAAATAAATGATACATTATATCAGGAGGAACATAGCGTGGAGCTGATAAGAGACAAAGCGAAAATAGATGAGTTCAGAGAACGTGCCCGTAAGCTGGTGGCAGAGATGACATTAGAGGAAAAGGTGTTTCAGACTTTGAACGGTGCTCCTGCAATCGAACGTTTGGGAATACCGGCATATAACTGGTGGAACGAAGCCTTGCACGGCGTGGCGAGAGCCGGTGTGGCGACAGTGTTTCCCCAGGCAATATCCATGGCAGCGACCTTTGATGAAGACCATTTGGAAAAAGTGGCGGATGCTATTTCCACAGAGGGACGTGCCAAATTCAATATGCAGCAAAAAAACGGAGATACAGATATTTATAAAGGGCTTACCTTCTGGTCCCCCAATGTTAATATATTCAGAGACCCCAGATGGGGGAGAGGTCATGAAACTTTTGGAGAAGACCCGTATCTGACATCCAGGTTAGGTGTGCGGTTCACGCAAGGGCTTCAGGGACACGATGAGAACTATGTGAAATCTGCAGCCTGCGCTAAGCATTTTGCAGTTCACAGCGGACCGGAGGATATCAGGCACAGCTTCAACGCCGTAGTATCCAAGCAGGATCTGTATGAAACTTACCTGCCCGCATTCAAAGCATGTGTACAAGAAGGAAAGGTGGAAGCGGTCATGGGGGCCTACAATAGAACAAACGGAGCACCCTGCTGTGGAAGCAAAGAGCTTTTGACGGATATTTTGAGAAGTGAATGGAACTTCCAAGGACACGTGGTTTCGGATTGCTGGGCAATCAAAGATTTCCATCAGGGGCACGGAGTGACCCCGGGACCGGTAGAGTCGGCAGCGATGGCGATGAACAATGGCTGTGATTTAAATTGCGGCAATCTTTTTATTTATCTAGTGGATGCTGTGAACAAAGGGATGGTGCAGGAGGAAAGAATCGACGAAGCGGTAGTTAACCTTTTTACTACAAGAATGAAGCTGGGTGTGTTCGATGATAAAGGAAAGAATCCTTTTGATGAGATTCCTTACAGCGTGGTGGATTCCAGGGAAATGCAGCAATTGAATGTGGATACGGCTGCAAAATGTGTAGTGCTTCTGAAGAATGAGAAAAATCTGCTCCCCTTGGATAAGTCCAGAATAAATAGTATCGGAGTGATAGGACCTAATGCCAACAACAGAAAAGCGCTGGTAGGAAATTATGAAGGAACGGCCTCCAGGTATTATACTGTCCTGGAAGGGATTCAGGACTATGTAGGCGAAGAAGTAAGAGTAATGTACTCCGAAGGCTGCCATTTATATAAAGAAAAAATCAGTGGACTGGGAATAGAGAATGACCGCATTTCAGAAGTAAAAGGCGTCTGTGACGCCAGCGATGTCGTAATTGTTTGTCTTGGTTTGGATGCAGGCTTAGAGGGTGAAGAAGGCGACGAAGGAAATCAATATGCCAGCGGTGATAAACCGAATTTGGATCTTCCCGGGATGCAGCAGGAGGTTCTGCAAACCGCTTATGCCAGCGGAAAGCCGGTAGTCCTTGTACTCTTATCGGGAAGTGCGCTGGCGGTAGGATGGGCGGATGAACACATTCCAGCCATTCTCCAGGGCTGGTATCCCGGAGCTCAGGGAGGAAAGGCTATTGCTCAGATATTGTTCGGAGATAGAAACCCGGAGGGAAAACTTCCCGTAACCTTCTACAGAACGACAGAGGAGCTTCCTGATTTCCTGGATTATGCAATGAAGGGTAGAACCTACCGTTATATGGTAAATGAAGCGCTGTATCCCTTCGGATTCGGATTATCTTATACGGAATTTACATACAGCAATGAAAGGGTATCCAAAAGCGTGCTTGACGGAGACGGAATCAGCGTGAAGGCTATGGTTACCAATACAGGAAGCAGGGAAGGAACGGAAACGGTAGAAGTTTATGTGAAGGCCCTGAGGGAAGGGACGCCAGGCGCTCAACTAAAAGGAGTCGGGAAGATAACGCTGCAGCCCGGAGAGAGCAGGGAAATCACCGTAAAGCTTCCGGTAGAAGCATTTGCCCTCTATGATGAAAACGGCGTGTCCGGAGTGGAAAAGGGAGAATATCTCGTATCCATTGGAGGAACCCAGCCGGAAAAACGAAGTGAAGCTCTTACCGGCAAGAAGATAGCAGTATTAAAGGTAAAAACGGAATAAGAAAAAGGGATGGTTATTAATATGGATTTTGAACAATTATGGCTGGCATATGTAAAAAAAGAAAACAATAAGGAACTTTGCGGAATTCGCCATATATATGCAGACTGTGATAATCCAACCGCCATCCATGGAGCGGAAGAACTGCTTCTGGCCCTGGAGGTCATGACCGGTTCGAAACCGGTTCTACATAAAACTCCCATGGGCGGCGATGCCAAAGAGAAAAATGCGGAGTCATCGAAAACAATAGACAGCATTAAGCTGCGTATTGTTCCCGGCATGACGGCGGAGAGCTATCATATTTATGAAAACGAAGGCCGGATTAAAATAGAAGCTTCCGATGGAAAGGGCATTTTATACGGAGCCTTCGCCCTTATCAGAGAAATGCAGAGGGAGAAACCTTTAAGGGGGCTGAATGTTTCCAAAGAGCCTGCGGCTCCGTTAAGAATGCTGAATCACTGGGATAATATGGACGGAAGCATCGAAAGAGGCTATTCAGGGAATTCCTTTTTCTTCGAAAATAATAAAATCATCGTTAATGAACGAACCAAGACCTATGCAAGGCTGCTGGCGTCTGTCTCCATCAATGCTGTGGTAATCAATAACGTAAACGTGAAAGACAGCGCAACATGGCTCATAACCGACAGATATTACGATAAATTAAAGGAACTGTCAGAATGTTTCGCCGGATATGGCATCAAGCTTTTCTTAAGCCTGAATTATGCTGCCCCTATGGAAATTGACGGTTTGGACAGCGCTGATCCCTTGCAGGAGGAGATTAAGCAGTGGTGGAAGGAAAAGATGGCGGAGGTATTCACAAGAATTCCTAATCTGGGCGGGTTTTTGATTAAGGCGGATTCGGAAGGACGGCCCGGGCCCTTTACCTACGGAAGAAACCACGCGGACGGTGCCAACATGCTGGCAGAGGCGGCGGAGCCTTACGGCGGACTGATTATATGGCGCTGCTTTGTATATAACTGCAGGCAGGACTGGCGGGACAGGAAAACGGACAGAGCCAGATCAGGTTACGACAACTTTATGCCCCTCGACGGAAAATTTAAGGATAATGTTATCTTACAGATAAAGAACGGCCCCATGGACTTTCAGGTCAGAGAACCTGTGCTTCCCTTGTTCGGCGGCTTAAAGGCCACGAACCAGATGCTGGAGGTACAGATTGCGCAGGAATATACGGGACAGCAGAGACATGTCTGCTATCTGATTCCCATGTTTAAGGAAATACTGGATTTTCATACTTACGTGGCGAAGGAAAAGGATACTGTCTGCGATATTGTAACAGGCAGGACCTTCGGGCATACCAATTGCGGGATGGCGGCGGTGGCTAACACCGGAAATGATGCAAACTGGACAGGGCACGATTTAGCGGCGGCAAACCTATATGGTTTCGGAAGGCTTGCCTATGAGCCGGAGCTTACGGGGGAGGAAATTGCCTCCGAATGGATCGATCTTACCTTTGGAAAAGACGAAGAGATAAAACAAATCCTTCTCTCCATTCTAATGAATTCTCGCAGTATTTACGAGAAATATACATCACCTCTGGGAATCGGATGGATGGTGAATCCGGCTCATCATTACGGACCCAGTGTAGACGGCTACGAATATGACAGATGGGGAACCTACCATAGGGCGAATCACTTAGGTATGGGAGTGGACAGAAGCCATAACGGAACGGGATATGCAATGCTTTACAACGAGCCGAATGCTTCCGCATATAACCATATGGAAACCTGTCCGGAAGAGTTGCTCTTGTTTTTCCACCATGTTCCTTATACATATCGGTTAAAGAACGGAAAGACTTTGATTCAGCATATTTATGACACGCATTTCGAAGGAGCCGACGAAGCAGCGCAGATGCGAAAACAGTTTGAAACCTTAAAAGACAGATTGCCGGAAAAGATATACAAAAGAATCGATGAAAGGCTGCTGCATCAGGAGGAACATTCCAAAGAGTGGCGAGATCAGGTTAATACGTATTTTTACAGAAAATCAGGTATTATGGATGAACTGGGAAGAGAGATTTACTGATCAATCGGTTGGAATGGGTGAAGGACACCCAAAGAAAGAGGTAGTGAAATGGCAAGAGTAAAAGAAAACAATCAACATCTGGGGAGGATTTCCTTAAAAAAGCATTTGAAGAAGGAATGGAGGTTATACACCTTCCTGCTCATTCCGATTCTGTATTTCATAATCTTCAAATATGTGCCCATGTTCGGC
The DNA here is from genome assembly GCA_023408815.1 of Bacillota bacterium. Taxonomy (GTDB): domain Bacteria; phylum Bacillota; class Clostridia; order Lachnospirales; family Lachnospiraceae; genus Kineothrix. The sequence goes on from JAEYJO010000030.1 coordinate 76,519, forward strand.
AATATTATCGCCTTTCGCAAATACAAGGGCGGTACTAATATCTTCGGTACGGAGTGGGTAGGACTAAGATATTTCCTGCAGTTTATGGGGGATGCCTCCTTCTGGAGAGCCTTTAGGAATACGTTAACGCTAAGCGTTTCCTATCTGGTGGTGAGATTTCCGCTCACATTGATATTTGCTTTACTTCTTAATGAAATAAGAAATATCAGATGGAAGAAGTTCGTACAGACGATATCTTACCTTCCGCACTTTATCTCCATGGTCATTATCGCCGGTATGATCAAGGAAATCGTGTCCCTGACCGGGCCGATCAATACCTTAATGGCGAACTTCGGGCTGGATAAGATTTCCTTCATTCAAGAAGCGGACTGGTTTCCGGCTATTTATATTATTTCCGGTGTATGGCAGGGACTCGGCTGGGGAACTATTCTCTATCTGGCAGCGATGACCGCCATCAATACGGAATTGTATGAGGCGGCCAAAATTGACGGAGCGGGACGCTTTAAGCAGGCGCTTCATGTTACCATTCCCGGAATACTCCCGACGATCACTACCTTGTTAATACTGGATATTGGAGGTATTATGGGCTCCAACTTCGAAAAGATCATCCTGCTGTATTTGCCTTCCACCTACGAGAAGGCGGATGTTATCGCAACCTACGTATACCGGATGGGTATTACGGGCGGAAAGTTCAGCTATGCGACGGCGGTCGGTTTATTCGAGGGAATCATAGGTTTGATTCTGGTAATCAGCGCCAACCTGATATCGAAAAAACTAACAGAATCAAGTTTGTGGTAGAAAGGAGGAAAGAAAATGAAAGTAAAAGAATCGAAAGGATATCGCGTATTTCAGGTGTTCAATCTTCTTATCATGCTATTTGTTGTATTTGTTACTTTATACCCTTTCCTTTATCTGCTGGCACAGTCTTTTAGCTCGGAAGCGGCAATCTATGCAGGAAAGGTATCATTTTTCCCCGTAGATTTTACCACAAGAACTTACAGTATTATTTTAGGAAAACAGGACTTCTTCGTATACTACGGAAATACGGTTTTCTATTCTGTAGTGGGAACTGTGATTTCGTTGGTGGGAACCGCTGTTTTGGCATATCCCTTATCAAAGAAGAGGCTGGTGCTAAATAAATTTTTCACTCCCTTTGTAGTATTTACCATGTTTTTTGCCGGCGGCATGATTCCTAACTATGTATTAGTCGCACAAGCGCTCCATATGCGCGACACTATGTGGGCAATCGTCATTCCGGGTGCGATCAGCGCTTATAACGTTTTGTTGATGAAGTCTTTCTTCTCAGGGCTGCCGGATGAATTAGAGGAAGCGGCAGCCGTAGACGGAATGAGTGCGTATGGAATTTTTATAAAAATTATTGTTCCTTTATCCAAGCCAATTATCGCAACGATGTTCCTGTTCTATATTGTAGGTATCTGGAACAACTGGTGGAGTCCCTTCCTTTATCTGGACAGCAAGGATAAATGGCCGATTGCTCTTTACTTGAGGCAGCTCATTATGGGAGCCATGGGAACACAGGAAGTAGGAGCCAGTCTGGATGAGTCCAGCCAGATAGCCGCTACGGTCAAGTCAGCCTGTATGGTATTGACAGCGGCACCGATTATTTGTGTGTACCCTTTCATCCAGAAATACTTTGTGCAGGGTATGATGATGGGTTCTGTCAAGGGTTAGGAGGCATAACAACGTATTTAAACCAGAGAGCATATATTCTGGATTGAATAAACAACCAATTAACATTTAATATTTTTAAACATGTAAAAGGAGGAAATGAGTTATGAAAATGAAGAAAGCGCTTGCCATCGTGCTCGCATCAGCTATGACACTTTCACTTGCTGCCTGCGGGAGCGCCGGAAATCAGATTACAGAAGAAGCTGCTTCCGAAGAGACTACGACAGAACCTTCAACCGTAGAGGATATGGTTACCACGGATGTAGTGGAGGATGAGGCGGAAGGTTACGAGTACGGTGCCGGAGTTACCTTCCATTCGGAAGAACCGCTAACCTATTCCATGATGTTTTCCGACCATGAGAATTATCCTTATAAGGATGATTGGAGAATCATGACGAGAATCCAGGAATTGACTAACGTAAGCTTTGACCTCACATTAATTGCGAGAAGTGATTATGAGGATAAAAAATCCGTATTGGTTAATTCAGGCGATTCACCGTATATTATTCCAAAGACCTATGAAGAAAATGCATATGTTAACGGCGGTCAGGTAGTGGCTATCAGCGATTGGGTACAGTATATGCCCAATTACCAGAAATGTGTCCAGGATTGGAACATGGTAGACGACTTAAAGCAGAAAATGAAGTCCGACGGCAAATACTACGTTCTTCCCGGACTTTGGGAAAATGCCAGTGCAGGTTATTCCTATATCATCAGAAAAGATATATTTGACGCAGCAGGCGTAGACGTTACACAATTGGAAAAGAACTGGACCTATGATGATTTCTATGAAGCCCTTAAGAAGGTCAAAGAATATACGGGCAGTGACTATGTCTTCTCTGATCGTCACAAAGGCGAGTCAACCTTGAATATAGCAGCCGTATCCTATGGTGTAACCGCTGGATGGGGTATAGCAAACGGTATGAAATTCGACGCGGATAACAATCAATTCTACTTTGCTGAAACTACGGATAACTTCAAAGAATTTGTTTCCTATTTTAATAAACTGCTGAATGAAAAGATTATGGACCCTGAGTCTTTCTCCCAGGAAGACGATGCGGCTCTCTCCAAGTTCTACAGAGGAGAAACCTACGTAATTAACGGTAACTATCAGAATCTGGCAGATATCACCCAGCAGATGCAGGTAGACGGTGCAGAACTTTATATGGTTGTTCAGCCCGGCGGGCCGGCAGGTAACATGCAGATTGAGAACTCCAGACTTGAAAACGGCATCATGATCGCGCAGAATGCACTCGATGATCTGGGTGAAGAAGGATTTATTAAAATGCTGCGTTTTGTCGACTGGTTATGGTATTCCGAAGAGGGTCAGACCCTGTGTCTATGGGGTGTTGAAGGGGAAACCTATACGAGAGATGGCGATACGATCACTCTGAATTCCGATATTACATACAATGGAATCAACCCGGATGCTGAGAAGCTGTTAAATGCTGACTTCGGCTTCGGGGGCGGCGTATTCGCATACGGCGGACCTACATGGTTAAAGATTTCTAAGTATACAGAAGGTGAAAAGGATTACGCCAACAGAGTTGTGGAATACAAGGAAGCACGTCCGGTAGATCCTCCGATCATGGGTAATGAAGAAGAGACCGAAGAAATGGATTTAATTAAGACACCTTTGATAGACAGTGTAAAGGCATGGACCTTGAAATTCATCACCGGTCAGGCAGATCTCGAAATCCAGTGGGATACTTACGTTGCTGAATGCGAAAGCTTAGGCTCTGCTGCTTACGCGGATCAGTGTAACGAAATCTTTAATAATACAAAATCTATGCTCGGTTATTAATTGGCTATTAACAAGACGGACTATAAGTGTAAACTAATAGTCCGTCTTTTGCGCTGAGAGGGGCGGGGATTTGCATTAGTAAAATGTTACCCGGCCCTACCGGTTTGAAAACTTGAAATTACCCCACGACCCATTCCCGCGCTTTTTCCTGTTTTTCAATCATGCGTGCGTACCAGCCGTTTTGAGCAAGCAATTCCGCATGGGTTCCATGTTCGCGGATTTTACCGCCATCCAGGACCAGAATGTTATTTGCCCCCATAATGGTATTCAACCGGTGCGCAATAACAAGCACTGTCTTGTCCCGCATCAGAACATCCAGCGCACGATAAATTTCCTGCTCGTTGTCCGCGTCTAAACTGGAGGTGGTTTCATCCAGCAATACGATTGGCGCATCCTTTATGAGCGCGCGTGCAATGGATATTCGTTGTTTTTCCCCGCCTGACAGTGTATTTCCGCTCTCCCCCAACATCGTGTTGTAGCCTTCCGGCAAAGCCATGATAAAGTCGTGGCAATGCGCCGCTTTGGCGGCATTCTGGATTTCCTCTATCGTGGCATCCGGCTTTCCGATTCGAATATTGCCCTCGATGGTGTCGTTAAACAGGATTACGTCCTGAAAGACAAAGGAAATGTGGCGCATCAGGTATTCGGGATCGAGCTTCTTTATGTCAACATCCCCGACCCTCACGGCACCTTTTTGCACATCCCAGAACCGGGCGGCAAGCTTGGCTATGGTACTTTTACCGCTGCCGGACGGTCCCACAAGGGCGGTCACGGTACCCCCGGGGGCAGTGAAGCTGATGTTTTGCAGGACGTTTCTATCCCCATATGCAAAGAACACATCCTCAAACCGAACGCTAAAATGCGGGATTGCGATATCGGTGCTGCCCTGCATAGGCTCCGTTTCCATTAAAGTGCGCAGCCGCTTAGAGGACACGGAAAGATACAGCATATCCGGTAGGAGCGTCAAAATGGTCAGAATTGGTCCATATACCCGCGTGGCAATCAGTAGGAACATTAGGAGCGGCAAAAAGGAGATCTGTCCGCCCAAAAGGAGCATCGCTCCGATAAAAGCCACGATACCGACCCCAGAGCGCAAAATAATGCTGGAAATCGCCATGATAGAGCCGGAGGCCAGCTCCACCCGCAGAGACGCCCTTTTAAGTTCCAAAAAAGCTTCGTCCAGCGCCTTGAATTTTGTTCCTCCAAGGCCGCAGGAGCGGATCACCTTAATACCCTCCAGATATTCCTGCGACGCTTTCACTGCTTTCAGCTTTGCGTTCACCTGTCCTGCAAAAAGCCTGCTTTGCAGTTTGCGGCTCAGCCAGAAGATCAGCAAAGCAACCGGCAGGCTGATAAAAAGAGCCAGGGCCATACGCCAGTCAAAAAAAGCCAGAGCCACACAGATAATAGACGCCGAGATGATATTGGAAAAAAGCTGCGGAATCCCGTTCGCCATCGTCTGTTCGATATTGGTGCAGTCGGACATCAGATTTGAGGACAACTCGGAAATGTCTTTTGCGTTGAAAAAGCTCATGGGAAGCCTCCGCAGCTGCTCCGCAACCCGGAGTCTCGTGGCCTCGGCCTGCCCATAGGAATTGCCGTAGGTTTTCTTGTAATCAAACTTGGAAAGCAGGAAAATCAGGACAGCCGATGCAAGGCCAATGCCGAAGATCAGCCACAGGCGGTCCCAATTCATACTTTGGCCGCTGAGCGGTTTTAGCAGCTCCATGAAAATCTGTATGGTGAGGGTAAAGGGAATCATTAAAGAAAGACTTGTAATCGTGCAGGCAACGACCGCACGCCTAAGACCTTCTTTTCCCTTTTTGTCGAGCAGTAATATCTTATTAAGCGTTTGCACCATCCATCGCCTCCTTTCTGCGACCGGCCTGCCGTTCTGTATCGCCGCAATAGTTTTTCCACATCCGGGCATAAGCACCGTTTTTTTGTAAAAGCAGATCGTGCGAGCCTTCTTCGGCCACCTTGCCGTCTTCCATCACCACAATGTTCTGTGCGCTGCGCACGGTGTTCAGGCGGTGAGCAATTATAATGGCGGTCTTTCCTTTCATCAACTCGGTCAAGGCCTGCTGAATGAGGTACTCGTTCTCCGTGTCTGCAAAGGCAGTGGCTTCATCCAGCACCAATACAGGTGCGTTCTGTGCAATAGCCCGAGCAATGGCAATACGCTGGCGCTCACCGCCCGAAAGATGCACGCCATCCTCACCTATGACCGTATCGTAGCCCTTAGGCAAGCGTTCGATGAAATCATCACATCTGGCAGCCCTGGCCGCTCTTAAAATTTCCTCGTCAGAAGCCCCCGGGCAACCCATGCGGATATTCTCGCGGATAGACTGGCCGAAAAGGAACACATCCTGAAACACAAAACTGACCTGCCCCATGAGTTCTTCCTCACACATCTGCCGGATATCCACGCCGCCAATGGAAATTACGCCTCCGCTTACATCCCAAAACCTTGGGATCAGATGGGCAATAGTGCTTTTCCCGCTGCCCGATGGGCCAACGATTGCGGTGACTGTTCCGGGCTTTGCGGTAAAGCTGACAGAGGACAGCGCCTCACCATCCGTATCATTGTAGGCAAAGGATACCTCGTGGAAGGAGACTTCCCTTCCTTTACACTGCTGAGGGGCAGCGGGCGCAAGCAGTTCCGGCAGATTCATCATAGCATCGAAGCTGGCAATACCGCCCGAAATACGCATACTGGACGATGCCACATACATCAGCTTCTGCAGTACAGATGCCATCGACGGAACAAACAGCAGGTAGAAGATAAAAGTCAGCGCAAAAGAAGCGTAATCCTGTGCGCCGGGACCGATCAAAATTCCAACCGGCAGGATAAACAGGTAGATATTGTTGATAAGCGTTTGAAACGCAGCGGTATAGTTTTCCCATTTCAACGTGTAGGTGAGCATGAATTTGGTGTACGCCTGAATGGATCCGGACAACTGCTTGAAGGAACCGGCTGTCCGCCCAAAGGCTTTGAGCACGGGCATGCCCCGGACATATTCCACCGATGCGCCCGTCATATCAGCCATAGCATTTTGCATTTTCCCCATCAGTTCCGGTCCGGCTGCCCCAAAGGTCATCATCTGTGTGATAAAAGCCATCACCACTGCAGCTATAGCCGCCAACCCGAAACGCCAGTCAAAAGCAAACAGGATTGCCACCATTACCAGCGGAGCGGTAAAGGACGCAACAATGTCCGGGTAGGAGTGGGCAAGAAATGTTTCAATTTTTTCAATATCCTCGTCAATCACCTTGCGAAACCGTCCACTGCCAAAAGTCAGGTGATAGCCAAGCGGAATTTTTGCCAGATGCTTTGTAAAGTCGCTTTTCAGCTTGTACTGGGTTCCAAACGCGGCAATGTGAGCGCACACGGAGGCCGCAAAATAAAAAATAACATCCGCCGCGATACCGGCAAGCGCCAGCAATCCGTATCCCATGAACTCCCGTCTGTTGAGCAGCGAAAAATCGGGATAGATTTCAACAATGTCCCGAATCATAAAATAAACGGCAAAGTACGGAACAAAGGAAGAAACAGCGGCCAGAGCCGAAAGGATACCGGAACCAATCAGCAGCCCCTTTCGATCTGCCGCCAATTCGAAGATCCGGGCAAGGCCGGTTTTAGGCTTTGCCTGCTTTTGAGCGGCCAATTTATATCACCTCTTTCATAAGTCCCGCTTTTATAAAATGCTTCTCGAACATCATCCGCGCAAGCAATACTCCGAGTACAGCGCCGACAGCCGTCGCTGCAAATGCCGCTATCAACACCGGGCCGCTGATAAACTCTATGAGCTGCGCCATGAAATCTCCGCTCACATCATTGGAAGAGGCTACCTCCAGATAATACTGCTTCATCATCAGAAGCGGCGTATAAGAGCCGATGGCCGAGGCGACCATAAGTACCCCATAGCCTATGCCGTTCAGCCAAAAGCTCTGCTGCTTTCCGATAGTGGCCATCAGTTCGGCAATCGCTGCGCCAATGAGGATTGCAACAGGCATGGGCCAGCCGGTTCCGGTGGCAAACATGACAACAGCGAACAATACGCTGAACAATAGGATCGCACCCGGCTTGGGGGTTTTTGCACGCAGGAGCATATAGACAGGCCCGGCAATAAGTGCGCAGAGGGCCAACCCAAACGGCTGCGTGACGACCGCCATAGATGCGACTGTAATGCTGATGAAAAAGATGACAAGAAAGATGACGGAAAAGATGCCTGTATTTATAAAATCCTTTGCTTTAAGCTTCTTTTCCATAAATGCTATGTTCTGAGACATGATATATTTCCTCGCTTTCATAGTTACTGTTTATTTTTGCAGATAATGAAATAATCCGGCTGCAAACCCCGGAAAGAAACTCGTTGTCATGAGAGATCACCAGAATGGCTTTCCCTTGTGCCGCCAATGCACTTAACATTTGGGCCACACGCTTCATATTGGTATAATCCAGTCCGCTGGTGGGCTCATCAAAGATTAGAACTTTTGCAGGATTCAAGGCTGCAAGAGCAACGCAAAGCCGTTGCTTTTGCCCGCCGGAAAGAGAAAGCGGATGTTTGTCTTGTACGCTTTCCAAATCCAATACTCGAAGAATCGAAGTGATTTTCATTGGATCAGGAGGCTGACCGGGAGCCGCAAGCTGAAGCTCGGCAAGTACGCTGTCACAAAAAAGTTGATAGTTAGGGTCTTGCAGCACAAGAAAAGCATGACGGTTTCGGTGATGGGGCTTTATTGGCTTTCCATCAAACAGGACCTCGCCGCTTTTTTCGCGGCGCAGTCCGCAGATGGTATGAGCCAAGGTTGTTTTCCCCCGCCCATTGGGTCCAATGATGCCAGCAATTTCACCGGCCCGCACGGCGGCATGAATGTCTATAAAAACTTCCTTACCCTTTTCATACGATGCCGATAAGCCGCAAAACTCAAGCGCAGGAACACTCTCAGGGGCGGCTCTCGATTTAACGGTCAGCGATTGAGGATGAAATGCGCGCAGGCCAAGCGCATTGATCTCCGACACGGACAAACCGGTAAGTTCACGGGCGGGAAATATGCGTGAAATATTACCGTTTTTCATCAGTACTACCCGGTCAGCCAACTCACGCAGATAGTAAAGCCTGTGCTCCGCAATGAGAATTGTTTTCCCCTGTTCCTTGAGCAACAGCAGGATTTCCCGAAGCATTTGTATCCCTGCTGCATCCAGATTGGCAGAAGGTTCATCCAGTATGTAGACCTGAGGGTGCAGCGCAAAAATGCTGCCAAAAGCAATCCGCTGTTTTTCTCCGCCGGACAGGGCGAAGATGTCCCTGCCGCATAGTTTTTTAAGTCGGAGCGCCTGTACGGTGTCTCTGAACCGCCTGTGCATCTCCTCATAAGATACGCCGCAGTTTTCCATGCCAAAGACCAGCTCGCTGTCCGTATCGCTGGTAAAAAACTGGGTTCTCGGATTTTGAAAAACAGAGCCCACGATATGAGCCAGCTCATGAGGTTCACTGCCCGAGATATCTTTGCCGTCCACCATCACCCGCCCTTCCAGTCTGCCGGAATAAAAGTGCGGGATTAAGCCGTTGATCAGTCGGGTCAGGCTGGTTTTTCCGCAGCCGGAGGCCCCGGTCAGTACAACACATTCCCCTTTTTTGACCGACAGAGATACATCCTGTAAGGTGTTTCCGTCACTTCCATCATAGCGAAAGTTTACTTGTTCAAGTTCAATCATGCTTCACCTCCCCACATCCAATGCTTTGCAATCAGCGTTGCCACAATCATTGAAATGGCAAGCAAAGCAACAACGGTATCCTGGAGAGTAATTTTCAGGCGAAAAAAAGCGGTACGCGGCGCAGGATTGTCGATTCCTCTTGTCAGGGACGCCGCCGAAAGCTCATCCGCAATCGTCGAAGCGCGCACCATCAAAGGTGTCATAAAGCCTTCCAGCAAAAGCGCCGGGCGAGTTATGAGGTTGCGTAAGGAAAAGCCGAGTCCGCGAAGCCGCATGGCATTCCGAACACAATGCAGTTCTTCTTTGGCTGTTGGAAAGAAACGCATGGCGACCGCAAAGGTAATCACGAAGGAGCGAGGGACTTTTAAGGCATATAGGGCCGTAACCATCTCGCTCACCGTAGTCGTTGCAACAAACGCTCTCGCGTAAAGAAGCAGCGGCAAGAACATCCGAATGAAAATTGCCAGCATCAGTATAACGCTCAAGAGAACTTTTGGCAGATGAGGAGATAAGAACACTACTGCAGACACAAGCAAATATGTTCCAAGGAATCGAAGCGCCAGCCTCCATTGTCCCATACAAAAGGTAATGAGAATTACGATACCGAAAATGATGCCCCCATACACCATATCCTTTGTCATAAACGCCGCTATGCTAATGAGCAGAAACAGTAATAATTTATACCTCACATCTATTTTCACGAATTGCTCCTCCCAAAACAGCTTGCTAAAAAGCAGCATAGCCAGTATACTCGATATAGTTAGACAGAGCTAACTATATCGAGTATACGAGTGTTACAATAGATTCTCAAGGGCGCAGAGGGGAAAATGTCTGTTAAAAAATGAAAAATGTCCCATAGAAAAGGTGTGAACTATGACTGATGATAATTTAATGAAATTTATGATGGATATGTGCGGTGCTATGGGGATGGTGGCGCAGAAAAATGAGGACAATACCTATGGTGTTAGAATGGTTGGAAACGGAAAAGCGACGCAGGGACGCTTTTGGTTTTTTGCACATGAAAATCACTTTGTAGTATCCCACTGTGATTTTGTTTTTTGTGAGAACTGTAAATTGTATATGCCTCCTAATATGCCCTATATTGCCCTCCGGCTGGATACCGCCAACCATCTCTCTCCGGGGAAAATCATTTCCTTTATGGAGGAAAGAGGGGAGCATTTCAGTACGAAGATGAAAGCGGGAACCAGAGTGGCTTATACAGAGGTGCTGTATGCTCCGGAATTTTATAAAAAGCACTTGGGGCGCTGCTTTCCCGGTCTGAAGGACAATCCCGCTCAAATATTAAAAAATATGGGTGGCGAACATAATTGGCCGGCCGATATGATGAGCATTCTAACGAATATACGAGAATGTGGTCTGCCCGGTGCGGCGGCGGAATTATTTCTGGTTGCAAAGGCATACGAGCTAATGGCTACGCTGGTTCATATGGGGGATGCACGGTCTCCCCGCAATGCCGCAGACTATATTTGCATCCTTGCGGTTATCAAGCACCTCGACACCAATCTGGATAGAGCCGTAAAGCAGAGCGAACTTGTTCAGCTTTCCAATATGAGTGCAACAAAATTAAAAGCTTTATTCAAGCAATTTACAGGGCGAACCATCACCGAGTATGTTCTTGAAAAAAAGGCAGATCAAGCTGCCCATTTTCTTTCCGACACCAATATGAGCATTGAAGAAATCTCCGAGCGTGTGGGGTTTGATACGCCTACCGGTTTTTCCACTTCCTTCAAAAAGCAGATTGGGCTTTCACCCACTGAATACCGCAAGCGCATGGCGTTCCATTGCATGAAAGACCCGTCGCAAATAAAGGGGCTTACTTTTTCGGGATGAATTGATACGAGTATTACGGGCGGGCAAGTTTATCGAGGCAATAAAATCAGAGCATTTTTGATAACTTATTAATAATCAGGTCGATAGTAATGAATAAAATTGCCTGTGAATCAAGGAACAACTGGTTTTTATCCAAATTAAGAGAAGGAATAGCGATAAAGCAATCATATTTATTGAAATATTTAGCTTTGCTGTTCTGTGTAATAATCGCACAGGGAGTATGACGGTCAAAAGAAGTTTTGGCGGCCGCTGTGATACAATCGGTAGTGCCTGATACAGATATAAAAATGTGAAAATCAGAAGCAGTAGAAAAAGAGGCTTTTTCACTGAAGATACCACTATGCGTTATTGCTTCGGAATCAATTCCCAGCGCGGAAAGACGATAAGTAAAATAGGTGGCGGAAAGGCCGCTTTCATGAAGGCCGAAAATTCGTATGCGGGAAGCGTTGGTAATATAGTTGCCGAAAGAAATAAACCTGTCTTCACTTATACCGTCTGGAATCTTTTGTATACAACTCAAGTAATTTTCAATGATATCCATATTAGATTTAACAACGGTCGGATTTTTAAAATTACCGGATAAGAGATATTTGGAAACCTCATATTTAAATTCAGAATATCCATTATACCCCAGCTTTTGGCAGAAACGCAGCAGGGCAGATTTGGACACGCCTGCTTTAGCGGCAACATTAATAATAGGATAGGAGGATACATAGTCCGGATTATTAATGACATATGTTTTTATTTTCTCATCCGATTTTGTAAATTCTGATTCATGTAAATTAATTAATTCTATAGGGTTCATGTAATTTCTCCGTATGTATTGAAATAATATTATAACTATGAAAATTATAACATATCATAAAATCTAATGCATCGTTTTTTCTATGGATAGCACCTTGTTATTATGTCCTTCGATTCTTTAATTCATTATAATATCATCGGTTTTCTTCCCTGATAAAAAGACTGTTTCTTTGTAAAAAAAATTATTTTGGTAAATTTACCAAAATAATTGAGAAATTTATTGAAATGATGTCAGAAGTATAATATAATTAAAAAAATAAAACAAAAGCAAAATTTAGAGAGGGTAAGGTATTCTATATGGAAAAGCAAGCAAAAAAAACAGCATTGGAAAAAACCACAGATTTTATTGAACAAAAGATTGCACCACCCCTGTTGAGACTGTCACAGGTACGGTATCTTGAAGCGTTGCAGAGAACTTTTATAACATTGATGCCGTACATGGTATTAGGTGCGACGGCAACTCTTATTTTAAATCTGAGCGGATTGTTCGCTGAGGGAACCGGATTAAATATGCCTGGTGTTGCCCAGGCGATCGATAGTGTGATTACTCCGTGCAGGCCGTGGCTTCTTCAGATTGTTTTCGTGACAATCAACCTGCTGGCATTAATTGCGGCTATGCTCAATGGTTACTTCCTAGGAGATTATTATAGCAAGAAAGATTCCAACGTTACTGCGGTAACATCTGCAGTTGTGGCTATGATAGCATTTCTCAGCTTCATTGATTTTTCAAAGCTCAGTGAAAATTTTGACTGGCCGGCATATATCCTGGGATCTCCCAGCTTGTTCGGAGGATTATTGATCAGTATATTTGCTGTAGAGATTTACAGATTCCTGATTGGAAGAAAGATTACAATTAAGATGCCTGAAGCGGTACCTCCGATGATAGCATCTGCATTTACCGGTATGATTCCGGTTTGTGCGGTCATTGTATTATGTACTTTGATTGGACAAGGTTTGGGAGCCTTCGATTTCCTCAGTATGTTAAATAAGGGGACGGCATATCTGGTAATAGGAGGAAGCGGGCCGGTCGCACAGGGAATTGGTTTTGTTTTGGATAGAATTCTCTGGTTTGTGGGATTACATGGATCGAATATTGTTTCTTCTGTTATGCAGCCAATCTGGACGACTATGATAACCGACAATATTAATGCATTTGCGGCACATCAGGATATACCATTTATGTTTACAGAGCAATGGATTAATTTTTATGTAAGATGTTCTGTATTCCCGATAGCGCTTCTTTGCTGTATGAGTAAAGTGAAACGTTTTAAAGTGTTAGGAAAGTTATCTCTTCCCGGAACTATTTTCAATATAGCAGAACCGGTTATGTATGGACTGCCAGTCGTGTTAAACCCGCTTATGTTTGTTCCGTGGGTACTTGGGTTTACTGTGCTTTACGTTTTTAATGCGATTCTTGGAGTATTAGGAATCACTCCGCCCATTATTGCAATGACTGTGTGGACTATGCCTGCACCATTGGCCTCCTTTATTGGCAGTGGGTTTAACATTGTAGCTCCGATAATTACTTTAATAAACATTGCGATTATTTTCTTTATGTTTCTACCTTTTTTCAAAGTAATGGAAAGGCAGATTTTAAAAGAAGAAGAACAGTACGAAGCGGAACACGGCGAGGATAAATAATGAAAGAGTATCAAATAAAGCCATATAAGCAGGAATATATGGAGCAGCTTGTTACTGGTTGGAATGAGACATTAATTTTTGATCCAATCAGTGAAGAAAGATTTTTGCAGCAGATTTTAATGGATGAAAATTTCGATCCTAATTTAGCCCTCGTTTTACTGGCAGAGGATAAGGTGATAGGATTCTGCCTGGGAATTAAAAGAAAATATCCATATTTAACACGAGGTCTTGAGGAGAACAGAGGTTGGATCAGTATTATGTTTGTTCTGACTAAGTATCAAGGAAGAGGATATGGAAAAGCGTTGTTAAAGGAAGAGGAGAAACGTCTGAAGAAAGAAAAGGTAAAAGAAATTACGCTATGTGCTTATAGCCCGAATTATTTTACCCCGGGAGTCGATCTGAAATATGAAAAGGCGCTGGCTTTTTTTGAACAAAATGGCTATGTAAAAGGATTGGATGCTGTAAGTATGCAAAAGGACTTATTTACTTACAGTATTCCGGAGATTACGCAAGAGATGATAGAGCGGTTGAAGGAAGAAGGAATAAGTTTCAATAAATATTCGCTTCCCTATATGGAAAAGTTGTTAGCTTTTACTGAAACTGAATTTGACGCCGGCTGGGTAAGGAATATTCTACAGGCAATTCGTAATGGTGAAGCAGAAGATACTATTCTGATCGCAACAGACATAGAAGACCAGGTAATCGGATATTGTATGCGTAAGATCGATGGTAATGATGCGAGATTCGGACCTATTGGAGTAAAAGAATCCATTCGCTCAAAAGGAATTGGAGGAATCTTATTTGATTTACAGATGAGAGAAATGCAGAAAAGGGGAATTTTTTACGCATATTTTTTATGGACTCACGGCGCGGCGATGAGATTCTATGAACGTCATGGAATGAGTGCATATAGAACATACCAGCTCTACCGTAAAAATATATAGGAGGAATATTGGAATGGCAAAATACAATAGAATCGTATCCGTCGGCGCTCATCCATTGGATGCAGAGCTTATGGGCGGACCAATGATGATAAAATACGCTGAGCAGGGAGCTGCCTGTACATTCGTACATGTGACGAAAGGGCGCCTTACAGATCCGGCAGCAACTGAGGAAGAGAAAAAGGCATATGAGGACACGTTGAACGACGAGATTAAAAGTGTGGCTGCTGCTATGGGGTGCGATAGCTTTAGTATGGATTATATATCGGCGGAATTGCCGGTTGTGGAAGAATTTAAGGATATAATATTGGAATACTTAAGAAGGGAAAAAGTAGATTGCGTAATAACTCATGCGCGTGGAACATTACATCCCAGACACTATTATACTTATGAGGCAGTAACGCAGGCGGTAAGAATACTTCATTCTGAAGGAAATCCGATACAGCTTTATTATGGAGAGAATTGTGAAGATTTGGCTGGATTTATTCCAACTGTATATGTAAGTATGAGTGAATCAAAGATGAAAACCTGGTTTGAGGGGTTACAGCATTATAAGATCTTTAACGGTAAGGTTAATGATGTTCCATATTATGACTATTATCATTCTATGGCGACTGTAAGAGCGATTGAAGCAGGAAGCCATGGACTTGTAAAAGCATATATGCATGGAGCGTTAATCGACAATGAGTAGAGGAAAAAGAAAGGCGGGTTTGCAATATGAAAAAAATTGTTTTGGTATGTGTGGCAGGAATGTCGACAAGTCTGCTGGTATCCCGTATGCGGGACGCTGCAAAAGCAGATAATTATCCGTGTGAAATAAATGCATATCCTATAGCAGATGCATCGACAGTAATTCCTGAGGCAGACATTGTTTTATTAGGCCCACAGGTAAAATATATGACTAATAAACTGAAGAAAGAATATTCTGAAAAAATAATTGAAGCAATAGACATGCGAATTTATGGAATGGTCGACGGCAAAGGTGCATTGATGCAGGCCAGACAGCTTATGGGAGAATAGAGGATGGAAAACTTTGAATCTATTTTATTTGAGATTATTTCTT
Source organism: Bacillota bacterium (assembly GCA_023408815.1). Classification (GTDB taxonomy): domain Bacteria; phylum Bacillota; class Clostridia; order Lachnospirales; family Lachnospiraceae; genus Kineothrix. The sequence goes on from JAEYJO010000030.1 coordinate 92,034, forward strand.
ATGTTGGAAGTGCCAGGAGCAGCTATATAGAAGCGATTGAACAGACCAGGCATGGGGACTTTGATAAATCAAATGAATTAATAAAGTGCGGGAAAGACCAATTTAATGAAGGACATCATGTTCATATGGAACTGATACAGAAATCGGCATGCGGAGAGCTGGATGTAGAAAGTTACCAGATGCTTCTGATGCATGCGGAAGATCAATTGATGAGTGCGGAAGCATTTGGAATTCTGGCAGAGGAATTCATAGAATTATACAATATTTTGCATGAAAAAGGCATAATTGGAAAGGTATAAATGAAATGCTGAATTTATCTGTATATACAACAGAAAAAAGAAATATGGACACGATGAATCTGGATAGTATGAGTTCTATGGAAATTGCTGCAGCTGCAAACAAAGAAGATGAAAATGTGGTAAAAGCGGTCCGGGAAGTGATACCACAGATCGCGGATGCCATTGATATGGCGGCGGAAACACTTGGCCAACAGGGGCGGATGATTTATATCGGTGCCGGAACATCAGGGCGTCTGGGAGTTCTGGACGCCAGTGAATGTCCGCCAACCTTTGGGGTGTCAGAGGAATTGGTGACCGGTATTATAGCAGGAGGAAGAGAGGCACTTTTTCATGCGGTGGAGGGGGCAGAGGACAGTAAGATACTTGCGGAAGCAGATTTAAAAGAACGGGGACTGTCACCAAGAGATATGGTGATTGGATTGTCCGCAAGCGGAAGAACCCCTTATGTATTATACGGATTAAAGTATGCATCGAGCATAGGATGTAAAACAGCCGCCATAGCGTGTAATAAGGATTCCATTATAGGAAAAGAAGCAGATATAGCCATAGAGCCTGTTACCGGTCCGGAGATACTGACCGGTTCTACAAGATTAAAAGCAGGGACTGCACAAAAAATGATTCTGAATATGATTTCTACAGGAAGCATGGTTAAAATTGGAAAAGTATATGAAAATTTAATGATTGATCTACAAAATACCAATGAAAAATTAGCGGTCAGGACAGAGAATATTGTAATGAGTGCAACCTCATCTGACAGAGAAAATGCCAGGAGATTATTAAAGGAAGCTGACGGAAGTGCCAAATTGGCAATAACCATGTCTCTATTAAATAAACCCGCAGATGAAGCAAAGGATATATTAAAGTCCGCTCATGGAAGCATTCGTAAGGCAATAAGGGAGAATAAAGAGTGAAGATAGGAATTTCCATTTATTTGGGTACAAACATGGATATGAATATAGAAATCTTAAAAAAAGCAAAAGCAGCAAAGATTTCTTATGCATTTACGTCTTTGCAAATTCCGGAAGAAAATGTTGATGATTATGAAACAGGAACCAAAAGTCTTCTGGAAAAGTGTAAAGAGTTTGGAATACAACTGATTGCAGACGCCAGTCCTGAGACGGTAAAAAAACTGTCTTGTAATACAATAGAAGAATTAGAAACCTGGGGAATTACATCAATAAGACTGGATTACGGATATTTGCCGGAAGAAGTAGCAAGGCTGTCAAAGGTATTTCAAATCGTGGTAAATGCGTCTACAGTCACTGCAAAAGATATACATGACTGGAAAAACGCCAAAGCTGATTTGTCAAAATTCATTGCCTGCCATAATTATTATCCAAAAGAATATACAGGGCTTTCTATTGAAAAAGTACATGAGATTAACAAAACCTTAAAAATAGAAGGCCTTCAAACGATGGCATTCGTATGTGGAGATATGACAATGAGAGGGCCATTGTATGCAGGATTGCCTACAGTAGAGGAACATCGTTTTAATAAGAAGGATATTATGCTACATATACTGGAACTGTATTTTGATGCAAAATGCGATATGGTTATGGTCGGAGATGTTGATATATCAGAAGAAGCATGGAAAAATATTGAGACATTAAATCAGAATGCAATCGAGATAAAGGCAAAGTTGAATGAAAAATATCATTTTATTTCCGGTATGATTCATCACGATCGCATTGACTCCAGCAGCTTTATTTTCCGTTCTACGGAGTCGCGGATGTTAAAAAACAGAATTCAACCGGAGCATTGTATGGAACGTAAAAAAGGAAGTATTTGCATCTCCAATAGTAAGTATTTAAGATACGAAGGAGAAGTTGAAATAGCAAGACAGGATTTACCCCAGGATGAAAGGGTAAACGTAATTGGTCATGTGGACCCGGCATATTTAAAGTATCTTCCCTATATTAAAAATGGAATGGGGATTAAATTAATATAGGCCTTTCTCCATATCATAGCTCCATTTAGCAATTTCGGCGATCAGCTCCAGCGGAAGCGGCTTGCTGTGCGGAAGCTGCAATGCACCTTTACTTGTCTTATATTCCGCAAGTCTTGGTAAGAAATGTACCATGGCTTTTTCGCCGGGATATATTCCGATATGATTTTTGAACGATGCGAAATGGATGATATTGTGTTTGCTCCAATATGTGGGCATTTGCCATGATATTCGTTCTTCTGCGTCCGGAATTGCAGTCCGGATCGTATTCCTTACCAGATGCAAAAGCGCCTGAACGCTCTCCGGCTGTGCGGCGATATATTCGTCGATTGTTTTTACCGGTTCACTGCGATGGTTGGATTGATTGCTATTATTTGATTGTTCTTTCATCTGCTGCCTCCTTATTTAACGTAAATTATCTTCTGAATTCATATTTATCTTTCTTATACGCACCCAAAGACTGCGCTTTCAGCTCAAATCTGGTATCTTTGAATTCTTTTGGGGAAACCCCGAATTCCTTTTTAAATGCTCTGTAAAAACTGGAATAGTCTTTGAAACCAAAGGACTGGTACACTTCGCTGACATTAGCATTTCCGAGCAATGCTTCCTTACAGGCAAACAGCCTCTTTTTGAGAATATACTGATGGACGGATATTCCCATGTTGTCTTTGAAAATATGGGAAATATGATACTTGCTAACGAAAAATTCATTTGCAATTACATCCAGCGTAAGCACCTCCTCTAAGTGCTCTTCCATGTAATAAATCAAATTCTGATATAAATTATTCCCATCCTTTGCGTATTTTATATGTCTTTGTTCATACATTATCCGGTTCAGGTGCATAATCAGGCCGTTGATGCCTAGCGCAATGCGGACATTCCGCCCGAACCGCTGGCCCTGAATCTCCTCCAGAAGCCCGAACACCTTTGCCTGAATCGTATTAAAAGCGATGACATCGTTGTGGATAATGTATTCTCCTGTATCCGATACATGTTTCATAAAATATAGGTAATCCTCAGACAGTTCCCGAAGCTGATTGCAATATTCTTCGCTGATCCAAAGAACAAATCTTCTGTAAGGCCTGCCTGAAGCATGTATCACCGCCTGATGATATATTCCGGGTGGAATGAATACGATGTCGCCCGGCTTCAGTCCCCATACTTGATCCTCGATCCGGATGGACACATCTCCCTCCAGAAAGAAATAGAATTCATGGTAACCATGCATATGAATTTTTCCCTGCGGAAGATTCCTATCGTTATAATAATATATTTCAAAATCTTCGGAAAGCATGTATTGTCTTTTCGTAAATTCAGCTCTTAGATTTTTTTTCATACTTACAGAATACCACCAAACCGCAATTTTTACAATGTGAACAGCAACTCTGTCAATAGACTTTTCCTGCCTGCAATTTATAATGAAATTTATAAACAAACTATTAGTAAGAGAGAGGAACTGTTGACTATGGAAATGACATTAAGGTGGTTTGGTTCAAAATTTGATACTGTTACGCTGAATCAAATCAGGCAAATACCCGGAGTGACAGGAGTCATCACAACATTATATGATACAGCTCCGGGAGAAGTATGGAGCAGGGAGAGGATTCGTGCGTTAAAAGAGGAAGTGGAAGGCTCCGGTCTTCACATATCGGGAATCGAGAGTGTAAATATCCATGAAGCCATCAAAGCAGGAACAGAGGAAAGAGACCAATATATTGATAATTATATTGAGACACTTGAGAATCTGGGTGAGGAGGACATTCATCTCGTATGCTACAACTTTATGCCGGTATTTGACTGGACCCGTACCGAGCTGGCCCGTGTGCGTCCTGATGGCTCTACGGTGCTCGCTTATAATCAGGCGGCTGTAGACGCATTAAATCCCGAGGACATGTTCGACTCCATCGCCGGGGATTCTAACGGTGCGATCATGCCCGGCTGGGAACCGGAGCGGATGAAGAGAATCAAAGAATTGTTTGCAATGTACAAGAATATCGACGGAGAGAGGTTATTTGCAAATCTGAAATATTTCCTCGAAAGAATTATGCCTGTTTGTGATAAATATGATATTAACATGGCAATACATCCCGATGATCCTGCGTGGAGCGTATTCGGTCTTCCCCGTATTATTATCAACCAGCCTAACATCCTGCGTATGGTGAAAATGGTAGACAATCCTCATAATGGGGTGACGTTTTGTTCCGGTTCCTATGGAACCAATCTGGAAAATGATCTTCCGGGCATGATTCGCTCTTTAGAGGGAAGGATACATTTTGCCCATGTACGTAATCTGAAATTCAACAGCCCTGATGATTTTGAGGAATCCGCCCATCTTTCCAGAGACGGTTCTTTCGATATGTACGAGATCATGAAGGCACTCTATGATATTAATTTTACCGGTCCTATCCGCCCCGACCATGGGCGAATGATATGGGGAGAGGTTGCAATGCCCGGATACGGACTGTATGACCGTGCGTTAGGAGCAGCCTATCTGAATGGCTTGTGGGAAGCCATCGAGAAAGAGGAGAGCAGGTAGTGAAATTAGATCAAACTATTATAGACAACGAAAAAGAGTGGACAGAAAAAGGATATGCTATCCCTCTCTATAACCGGAAAACAGTGGCGGAAAAGACTAAGTATGCTCCTTACTGGATTCATTTCGGTGCAGGTAATATTTTCCGTGCTTTTCAGGCAAATGTCGTTCAGAGTCTACTGAATGAAGGCGTGTTGGATAAAGGGCTTATCGTTGCCGAGGGCTTCGATTATGATATCATACAAAGGATAAATAAGCCCCATGACGACCTTTCCATCCTCGTCACCTTAAAGGCTGACGGGTCCGTAGAAAAAACGGTGGTCGGAAGCGTGGTGGAATCCCTATGTGCGGATGTGCAAAACCATGAAGATTTCGGTCGCCTGCAAGAGATTTTTGCCAATACTTCCTTGCAGATGGTTAGCTTTACCATTACGGAAAAGGGATACCTCCTTACAGATGGCAAGGAAAATACTCTCTCTTCGGTGACAGCAGACATGGAGAACGGACCAGAGAAGCCGAAAAGCTATATTGGAAAAATTGCCAGCCTTCTTTACACACGTTTTCAGGCAGGAGCAATCCCGGTGGCTATGGTCAGTATGGATAACTGTTCCCATAACGGTACCCGTCTTTATGAGGCAGTCTATGCGTTCGCGGATAAATGGAGCGAGTCCGGTTTGACGGAAAAAGGCTTTAAGGAATATATAAGCAATCCCGCCAAGGTTTCTTTCCCCTGGACGATGATAGATAAGATCACTCCCAGACCCGCCCCATCCATAGAGGAGATTTTGGAAAAGGATGGAGTGGAAGAGACAGCTCCCGTCATTACTGACAAACATACTTATGTGGCTCCTTTCGTAAATGCGGAAGAATGTCAGTATCTCGTCATCGAGGATGACTTTCCTAACGGACGGCCCCCGCTGGAAAAGGGCGGTATTATTTTTACCGACCGTGAAACGGTGGATAAGGTGGAGAAAATGAAGGTCTGTACTTGCCTGAATCCGCTTCACACAGCTCTTGCAGTGTTCGGCTGCATTCTCGGTTATGATTTGATTTCAAAGGAAATGAAGGACGATGTTCTGCGCAGGCTGGTAGAGAGGATCGGATATGAGGAAGGACTTCCCGTAGTAATCGATCCCGGTATTCTGGATCCGAAGCAGTTTATCGACACCGTTTTAAACGTGCGAATACCCAATCCATTCATGCCGGATACTCCGCAGCGCATCGCAACGGATACTTCCCAGAAGCTTGCTATCCGTTTCGGCGAAACCATTAAGGCATATATGGCATCTTTGCAGCTTAATGTTTCCGATCTGAAGAGGATTCCTTTGGTATTTGCAGGATGGCTCCGTTATCTTATGGGTCTCGATGACGACGGAACTCCTTTTGAACTCAGTCCGGATCCTCTTTTGAACGTTCTGCTCCCACATATGGATGGGATATGTCTTGGTTGTGACGATAACACGGAAGAAAAAATAGAGAAGAGAATAAGACCTGTTTTAGAGAATAAAAACATTTTCGGAGTAGATTTATACGATGCAGGCCTTGCGCCCCTCGTGTGTATCTACTTTCGGGAGATGCTTGCCGGACCCGGAGCCGTAAGAAAGACACTGGAAAAGTATGTATAGGTTATAGGCGATTTGAAAGGAGCCTCTTTTTATGGAATCATTTATTCATGAAGACTTTATGCTTGGCACTGCTACTGCAAGGGAGCTATATCATCAGCATGCGGAAAAGATGCCGATCATTGATTTCCACAATCATCTGAATCCCCGGAATATCTATGAGGATTCCTGCTATAGCAATATGGCCGAGGTATGGCTTGGCGGCGATCATTACAAATGGCGGGTCATGCGCGCTGCCGGTGTTCCGGAAGAGCTGATAACCGGTAGCAGCGAACCCCTGGAGAAGTTTGTAGTGTGGTCCTATACCGTACAAAATTGCATAGGCAATCCGTTGTACCATTGGACTCATCTGGAGCTTAAACGGTACTTCGGTATCGATACGGTTCTCACTCCTGATTTTGCGGGAGATATATGGGATGCCTGCAATGAGAAACTGAAAACCAGAGAATATTCCAACCGCAATCTGTTAAAGATGCAGAACGTTGAGGTACTGTGCACTACAGATGACCCTGCGGACGACTTGGAATGGCATAAAAGTCTGGCAGGAGATAATTTCAGTATCAGAGTACTTCCAACCTTCCGCCCGGAAAAGGCTCTCAGTATAGAAAAAGCAGATTTTCCTTCTTATATAGGCCGGTTAGAGGAGACGGCCGGACTTAGTATTTCTTCCTTAGCGGATGTGATTTCGGCGCTGAAAAAAAGGCTGGATTATTTTATTGGGGCCGGATGCCGCGTGACGGATCATAGTCTTGAGGGCAGCTTTTATATGCCGTCCAATTATGAAGAAGGGAATGTCGTTTATAAGAAACGTATGGCGGGAGCCTCTCTGTCTCCGGAGGAAGTAGCTAAGTACCGCGGTTTTCTGCTGACAGAGCTTGGCCGGGAATATGCCCGCCGCAATCTCGTCATGCAGCTCCACATCGGAGCGATTCGCAGCAATTCCACAAGAATGCTGAAAAAACTCGGGCCGGATACCGGCTTTGACAGTCTGAACGATTTCAATTATGCACCTCAATTGTCCGCTCTTTTGGATGACATGGATCAAACGGAGGAACTTCCCAAGACCATTCTCTATTACTTGAATCCCAAGGATGCTGAAATGCTCGCATCCATGGCCGGTAACTTTCAGAGCAATACTCACGGAATCAGAGGAAAAATACAGCTCGGCAGCGCATGGTGGTTCTGTGATCACAAGAACGGTATGGAAAGGCAGATGAACGCCTTGTCGGATGTCGGACTGATTTCTACCTTTATCGGAATGCTGACCGATTCCAGAAGCTTCCTGTCCTTCCCAAGACACGAATATTTTCGCCGAATTCTTTGTAATAGGATCGGAGCCCTGGTCGAAAACGGGGAGTATCCGAAGGATATGCATTATTTGGGCGAGATGATTGAAAATATTTGTTATAATAATGCAAAGGCGTATTTTAATTTATAAGGTTCGGATTTACATGTTAGTATAATCGGGGTGCTTCATCAGGAGTTAAACCGGGCATATTTCTTCGGAGATATGCCTACTGCCTTAGTAAAGGATTTTAAAAAGTTACTATAGTCGTTAAAACCGCACTTTTCACAAGTCTCCGTTACGGAAAGTCCTTCATTTAACAGAGATTTTGCGATGGTAATTCTTCTCGCGGTAATATATTTGTTGATGGTAGTTCCGGTGGTGGACTTGAAGATGCGGCATAAGTAAGAACCGCTTAAGTAAAAGTTCTCCGACAGCATTTCAAGCGTCAAATTCTCAGAAATATGCTGATTGATGTAAGAAAGGATATCATCCACCTGCGCATGATTCGTTGTGACTGCTTCCTTATATTTGCGGTGGCAGGATTCATTAAAAAACTTATTTAAAAATACCATAAGTTCAGTAAGAGCCGAACGCTCGGTCAAGTCCATACCGAAGCCTTCGGCTTCCGCTATTTTATGTATCAGGTAAATAAAGCGCTTGCTCAAATCGGAATCGAGATGAAATTTATGAGGATAATCGGCATTTCTGTGGGTAAAACAATGGGTTAAGTCAGTTGTTTCAGAAGAAATACGGCTTAAATATTCAGGATGAATGGAGAGGACGATCCTTTCATGAACACGTGCGTCTATCTGTGTCAAATGGTGACTTTCATACTGGTTAATAAAGAAAATATCTCCGGGTTCGATCGTATAAAACCGATTATCGATTAAGAACTGTTTACCTCCGGATATGGAATAATAAATTTCGTAACAATCGTGAATGTGCATGTCCAGCGGTTTTTCATCACTGTAAAGATGTGCAAGAGAAAAATACTTATTTGTAATGCAATACTGAATTGCTTCCATGTTAGATGTAAATTCTTTCATGATCTTTTGCACCTACCCCTTTTCTTTTGTTATCAGCTATAATTTTAAGCTTAGCATCGTTCCAGTTACCATTATAAGGGGCATGTTTAGTATTTACAATATTTCCATCAACTCCATGTCCTTCTTATAGCCTGCAAACTTTGGGCCATATTAATAATTTCTTTGAAACAGTTTTTGTAAAAAACTGTATGGAAGGTCCAAGCAGCAAAACAGTAAGGAGCGTTCCGATACCAACAAATCCGCCGGCTATAAAGGCTATGATTACTGCGGTTCCATCACAAGCGATACGACAGAAAAGATAAGGTATATGAGCTTGCTCGGATAATCCAAGCGAAAGATAATCATAGGGAGAGATACCGGAGGCTGAAGTTTGATAGAGGGATACGCCCATTGCCGTTATAAGAATAGCAAAAAGCAAAACGATCAGCCGGATTGGATATGTATCGGGGAGTGTAATGTAACGGGTATCCAGATACATGAATAGATCCGCGATATAGCCAATCAAAGTCCAATTTACCAGAGTTCCGATGCCAATATATCTTTTACCAAAAAAGAACTGAAAGCTGAAAAGAAACAAGTTAAATAGCAAAAGAAAGGTTCCATAATTTAAAGGGGTCTTCATGGATAAGGATAATGTCATCGCAGAAAAAGGGTCATTGCCCAATGCTGCATGACGGTAAAAAGCAATTCCGATGCCGAGAAAGGCATTGCCTGTAAACATGCAGAGAATTCTGCGGGGACCGAGGCTGGATAGATATTTTGTTAAAATAACAAGTATTTTTTTCATTTCAGTAAGTTTCTCCCTCGCCATATTAAAAGAGCTTCCCAACGAAAGTGCTTGCAAACAACATCGTATAGGAAACCCCTTATTATCTTGGTAATTATACATTACTAATTTAATTTTGTAAATTATTATTTACTATATGTTGTTAAACTCGATCACAATTTATGTTACTATTCACTCCATTCACAGTAACGCATGATGTTCTGCAATGCAAACTTTTTGCATGTAAATTCGCTATGCGAAGCAGAAATCATTTCATTCCACCACAAAATGTTCCATTTTCTTTTCCAGCGTATCCATATCCTCCATCAAGTTCTGAGATATAGAGTTCATTTTCTCCGCATTGATCAGAAGCTCATCCGCCAGTATACCTACCCTGGCGGCGAAGTTGGAGGTGGCTTCGGTTACTTCGGTAATCCTTCCAACGGCGAGCTTAGTCGCATGGCGCCCGGAATTTACGCTTTCCACGTTCTGGCTTATTTCATCTACACTCATGATGAGTTCCGCCATTCCGAGGCTTAGCTTGTCGAAAATGGCAGACATATCTTTTACGCCCTTTTCCTGTTCGCAAACAATTTCCTTCGCCTCCTGAGCGTTGTCCGTAGTCTCCTGCATTTGAACCATAATGTCATTAACCGTATTTTGAATTTGCTCCGCCGCTTGCAGGGAGTTGTCAGCGAGCTTGCGTATTTCTTCTGCGACTACTGAAAAACTGCGGCCTGCGGCACCTGCGCGGGCCGCTTCAATAGAAGCGTTTAAGGAAAGGAGCGTAGTTTGTTCCGAAATATCGTTGATGATTCCGATAAATGCTTCGATGGATTTTGCTTTCTGCGACAAATAGGAGATGTTGTCGATGACCTTCGCCGTAACCTGTGAGGTGGAATCCGAGCTTTGAGATAAAGAATTCATTTGCAATACCCCGGATTTAATCATTTCGTGGCTGGAAGAGGCAAAGGTTTCGATCTTCTTTATTTCCTGCAATACCGTCTTTATCTCTCCGGACAGCAGATCCATTTTCTGTTGGCACTCATTGGCGTTTTCCCGTTGGTTTTCAATTCCCTGGCGGATTTCTTCGATGGCATGATTGATATCCCCGGAATGGCTGTTTACCGTATCAGAAGTATTTTTTACCTCACCGGAGGTTTCCGATACACGGGAAACGCTCTCTTTGAAGTCATGAACCAGAATGCGCATATGCTCTAACATTTGGGTAACGCTCTGCCCGATGCTGCTGAATTCGTCATTCCCCCGTATTCTTATCTCGGCCGTAAGGTCACCGGAAGAGGACTTGTTCAGGCCGGCCATAATCAGCTTCATTCTCCGGCTGATCTTTGTAGAAATCAAAGCTGCAAGAACGCTTGCGATGATACAGGATAAAATAACGAGAAGGATGGTAATGGTTTTGATGCTGTCCGCTTTTTGGGTCACAATATTTCTGGGTATTAAGGCATAAACGACGATACCTGCGATGTTGCTTTTGGAAGCAAGAAGAAGATAGCTCATACCGCCTTCCTTTATGTAGCCGATGGTTTGCGTTTCATCGGAGTCCTGAAACTGCTTATAAAATTCTATGTTCATTAAAGAGAAATCCAGCTCGCTGCCGGTAACTACTTCTCTGCCTCCGCCTGTTATGAGCCCTACTGTGCTGCCTGCACCAATATCCGTTTTAGCGAGAATGTCCAGAATCGTACTTTTGCTTATATCCACCACAACTCCCGCCTTAGAATTGTTAGAAGCGCAGTAGTAGGAAAGAAGATAGTCCTCCGCGCCGGTCCCCAGTCTCTCATCGATGAGGGCATGGGAATCCATCCAGGCGGAAAATACACCGGTACCGTAGATTTTTTGAATCTCAGACTCCAATTCATCGTAAAAGCCGGTACCACTCCCCTTTTTCATATCCTTTGTAGTCTGCATAATAACACCGGGCTGAGTGATGATATGTATATCATGAATAAACTTATTGGTGGTGCGAGCTGTCTCCATGCCGGATTTCATGCTGTCTATGGTCTGCATTTTTTTGGAGTTGTCCCCTTCGTATAAACCCAGATAATATTTATTCATGTTGGCATCGTTGGCATATTTCAAGGCTTCGGCTTCTCCCAGCTGCAGGCCCAGGTCGATATACTGATCGGTCATTTTTATAGCAGCCAGAGATGATTCCTCATATTTCTCCCTTATGCCTTTTTCTGCCTGAGAGTAAGCCAGTACACCCACGAGAATGACACAGAGAATGGGAATAATAAAGGCAACGCTTATTTGCTTTACGATACCGTATCTTCTGAACAATTTAATCTTTTTTATTTTCTTCATCTTTTTTACTGCTTCCTCCTTTTGTATACCTTGATACGTTTTATGAAATCAGCATTTTCAATTTACTTTTATCCGGTATGACCAAAATGCGATAGATTTCGTGCTCCCAGACGGCCGTCAGGCGAGGGTCGGTGATTGGAATTTCTTCTATGTTATAAATATTTCCGTTCTCTATCTGTATCTTTCCCAAAGCACCCATGGAAACAGTGACGCTGCTCTCGTCGCATGAGTGACTGACTACAGGCTTTTCATAGGACATAAGGCTGATGACGACCTGAGAAGCAGGGGCAGAGAAGCTGTCCTCAATAGCGATATATTTGCCCTTGTATAAGGCTGCACGCCGTTTATAGAAAAGAAGGCCGCATTCCGTAGGATAAGCTCCGGAAATATCCATTTCGATATCGCATATATCTTTTTCCATTCGGTAAATCACATCCTTTGCCTTATATTCGGCCCCGTCCTTTTGCATAAAGCCGTTCACCGTAGGAAGGTTGTGATAGGCTGACTGCATGGTCCATATTTCGTAACGCCGGGATGAGAAGGTTTTCTTTGTATAGCTTTCCACTCCGATGTCGATGAGCATGGGCCTGCCGTCCTTGTATACGGTAAAGCTTCCGGTATCGTTATGGTTATGGCTGTCTCCGTTATCTCCGGCTTTTACGGCAAGGAAAAGCCGCTCGTCCCTTGCAATAAAGAGACCTGTACTGGGGTAAAAAATATCCCGGCGGGGAAGCGGAAAGCCGGTATCACAAGCCGTTATCTCCGCAGCGGTAAATGCGTTCTGCAAACGATAGTATAGATTATTTTCCGAGGACAGAAGGAGGGAAGCAGGCAGGTTTTTCTTGAAATCGTCAGCGGCAAACTGCTCCATCACCTTATTGCCGGTCCGCTTGGCGAATAAATATTCCCGTACTCCTGCGCGCCCTGCGGCCGGAGAGCAATCGGCAAAGTTAACATAATATTTATCAGAGATATGAACGTTCAGTATGTAGGAAGCAATATTTTGGATTTTCGTATCCTCATAGAGGGATGCGAAGTGCCCTTTCGTGATTGCATTTAGTATTTCCATGGTATTGAACAGGCAAAGACCGGCATGGCGGTAGTATTGAGCGCCTTCGTCACAGCAGCCGTCATCTTCGTATTCGGCAAGAAAGTAATCGGTGCTTTTACAAGCCTTCAGAAAAACGTCGTGTCTGATATCTTCATTCTCATCCGTTAAGAAAACGGAAAGCAGGACATTCTGCGTGCACCAGATCGTCCAGTTATTCATCGGCTCGATTCCGTTGCCCATCCACCAGAAATGGACGTTTAGATAAGGAGTAAAGATGCGGTGCTTTAGCTCCGAGAGAATCCTTTTCGCTATGAAGGGGCTGATTTCATCGAGAGGGTTCCTCATGAGATAATAGGCAGCAGCCAGGACGGCACCTGTCTCGCAGGCAAACAGGTCCAACACGGGAGCTGTCGCATCGGGGAGGGGAAGCTGTTCGCAGTCGCGGATATAGGAATTATGTGCCGGAAGCTGCCATGCACTCTCCTCGCAAATAGAAAAAATACCGTTTATAATATCTTGCATGAACCGCCCTTCATTTTCCGTACATTCTGCAAGTATCAACGTACTGAGAGCCAGACGCTTAGAGAAGGATTTGGACTCGAAACGGACCCTGTTTCCTGTTTTCAAAAAATCCATGAAATCAGAGGCTGAGATATAAGGAAAGGAAAATCCCAGATATTCTTCCCCCAGCCGGATCGCTTCCTTCCGCCACTGCATATCCAAATCATTCCAGGCCCCTCTGTCGGTAATGGGAGCAAAGGGGGTAAAGGGAATAAGTGATTGCTTGTACTCTTTGGCAAATTCAAAAAACATACGGATAACCATTCCTTTCTCTATAAAAAAACAATCGTCATTTTCCTGTTTAGTATTTAGATAATTTGGCTCATATAATCTCTGGGAGAGACTCCGGTTACCTTTTTGAACACGCGGCTGAAATAAAATGCGCTTTCAAAACCGAGGACATCAGATATTTCATATATTTTAAGATCGCCATTCGTCATCATCTTTTTTGCGGAGTCGATTTTACTCTGATTGATGTAATCGGTAAATCCTAAATCGTTGTATTTGGAAAAAAGGACGCTTAAATAGTTTGGGCTTATATTAAAAACCTCGGCCACTTTATTCAAGGTCAGCTTTTCCTCCACATGTTCATTTATATACTTTTTCACGTTGATTACGATATGGTTCTTATAATCCTTGTTGTGGGTGGCGAAGCTTTTGCATAGCCCGTCACGGAATATGGTCAGCCATTCCAATATCTGTTCCACATTGGTAAGCTCGTAAAGAGAACGATAGCTGTTGCATTTATTTTTGAATATTTCCGATACTATCTGCTCGCCGTTATTCAAAAGGGAAAGGGACAGATATAGAATATTTCCGGCAGCGTCCAACGCTTGCACGTAGTGGGCGGGCCGATTCTGGAACAGCTCCATGATAGAAGTAAAAATAGCATAAAGAGCCTTTTCGTCGAATTCGGCATACGCCTTTCGTATGTCCTCTTTGAACAAAGACATATTGAAAACATTTCTAAGAGGCTTGTCGTAAGGAGTATCCTCTGCAAAAAGAAGCGGCTGCTCCGGTGTCAGCTGTAAAAATATCTGCTTAGCATCCTGAAAGGAGGAGGCAATTTGCATTGGCTTTTTTACCACCGCTCCGATACTGGCCAGTATGGTGACACTGTAATAGTTGTAAAGCATGTAAGAGACCTGTTCTATGGTGCTGCGGATAATCTCCTTGAACTCTTCGGTGTCCTTATCCAAAAAAAAGATAATAGCAAAATGCTTCGTATCCAGTGACAGAACGTGGCAAGGAATGTATTTAGCCGTAAGCTCCCTTACAATTTGCAGGCTGCTGGTGTACAGGTTAAGTCTCTTTTCTGAGGACATGGAAGGCAGTTTCGTGCTTTGTATTTCGATATAAGAGGCGGCAAAGGCTCTATAATTGAAATCGATGTTGAGGTTATTGAACTGAGTTTCGAATTGATGCTCAGATTCGAACAGGTTCAAAACCAGCCTCGTGTAAAACTGCTCCTTTAATAAGTAAATACTGCTGATAGAACTGTCTGCACCGCTTATTTTTTTCTGCAGCTCGGACATCTTACCGATAGCGCGCTTTAAGGATTCTCCAAGGATTTCGGGAGTCAGCTCCAGCTTTACAAGGTAATCGACGACCTGATAGGTAAGAGCCTCTTTTACGAACTGGAATTCTTCGTAGCTGGTAAGGATGATGAATACAGGCAGAGTCATTCCTTCTTCATAACATTTCTTAGCCAGTTCAAGCCCGCTCATGAGAGGCATTTTAATATCCGTTATGACGATCTCAGGAGAATGCTCCTTTATCATATTGTAAGCAACGGCTCCGTTGGTGGCTGTTCCTATAATATTTATGTCGTAATCCTCCCAGTTCAGCATGGATTTGATGCCCGCCTGCACCAACGGCTCATCATCGGCTATAAGTAAATTAATCATGAGATCCCCCCTCGGTCTGAGATTCTGAATCCTTCGAATCGCAAGGCTCTAACTGGAACGGCAGCAATATAGAAATAGTTGTGAATTCACCTATTTTGCTTTTCGCGGATAGTCCGTATTCATCGCCGAATTCATATTGCAAACGCTTGTGAACGTTGCTGATGCCGAATTCCTTAAAGAACGAGGATTCCACAGGAGCCTCCGTATCCAGAAGGTGAGCGGCTACCTCCGGCGTCATGCCTACGCCGTCGTCGGTAATATCGATATGTACGTCAAAAGCTTCATCCCGGTAAATATGAATTTCGATGCTTCCTGCGTTTCCTTTCGGCTCGATACCATGAAAAATGGAATTCTCCACAATAGGCTGTAAAGTGAACTTCAATATCCTGCAAGAGGTTAAGGCCTCGTCTTCAATATGATAATGAAGAGTGATAGTACCGCCGTAACGGTATTGCTGTATGGTAAAATAATCATTGATTAAAGAAATTTCATGCTCTAAGGTAACGAGATTGGTAGTTCCTTTGGCGATATCCTTCAGCAGCCGGGAAAGTGATGTGGTCATTTCGGCGATACCGGAAGCATTCTGAATAGTAGCCATCCATTTAATGGAATTAAGTGTGTTATATATAAAATGAGGGTTAATCTGGCTTTGCAGCATTTTATATTCATAATCCTTCTTCTGTCGTTCAGCTGCTATTCTTTGATTCATCAGCAATTGCACATTTTCGGACAAGTCGTTGATATTCTTACCGATGTCACCCAGTTCATGCTCCCATTCCGTCGAAGGGTCTCTTTCAAAATCGCCGCCTGCAATCCGCTTCATCCTTTCCTGAAGTTTATGAACCGGTACATTTACCGTTTTGGACAAGAACCAGGAAAGAAGGATCCCGATTATGCTGGCGGCAGTAAGAATGATTAAGGCTATTAAGAAAAAGGTACGGTAAATGTTTTGGGACAGTACCGTTTGGTCCAGGCACTCAGTCACATACCACCCCTTGGTACCGAGAGGGCGTGTTATCATAATGGAATAACTTTTACTTTCCGGATTATAGACCTTTTGTATGACGGTATCGCTGCTTAGAGAGATATCAGACAAATCTTCTTCTAATTTGAACTGGATCGAAGCAGGAACCAGCGTGTGGTCGCTATACTCATAGAGGTAATCTCCTATCTGAAAGAAAAAGCGGCTGTCCGTTTCCGACAAATAGTTCTTAATGGGGCTGGTAATAACGGAGAGGGACATTTCCGTATAAATATATCCAAGTTCTCCGGCTTCATATGGATGATCGATGGTATGGACAAAAGGAATCATGGGAACCTGCTTTGTAGTAAAAAAGGGGTCCATTAATATTCCTGTGGATACCTCCCCCGGATTGGAGTGAAGTGTATCGAAATAAGAAAGAGATAAAATGGCATCGGCGGAAACCGCTACGGTGGAATAAGGAGATTCCACCACTTGTACGATGTCGCTTCTTTCCTTGCCGATGATTACGAGACGAATGAGAGAGGAAGGAAGTGCGGCGTTGGCCGCGTAGGTTTCCATAATGAAATCGTGGGCCTCCCGCTTAATGCTGTTGCTGCCCGTTTCCGTTTCCGCAGCGAAGTTTTTGATTTTACTGCTGATCTGGCAGGAGCGGATGAAGCCAATAACGTTGCCTATATTAGAATCTATGGACGAGCATAAAAAGGCCAGCTTAGTCTCTGAAGTTTGAATTAAATTCTTCTGCAGGCTGGTAGAAACCACGAAATAGCTGATAGAGGTTATGATAATGCTTATAATGACAATTAACATGACAGTGCTAAGCAGAATACGTGCACGTATTGTATGGAGGTATTTGCTCAGTTTATATCTTGCAGGAATCATATTGTTCCCCCTTCCCAATCTAAGAGACCTTAACGCTGAACTGTGCAATACTATGTCTTTGAATGTATTCTAGCACAACCGAAGTTTTGTTGAAAAGGAAAAACCAATAAAATGACAAAGTAGAAAAAATAGTGCATCTTAATCAAAAAAAGTGAAGCTTTTTTTCCGGATGATCGAGAATTAGGAATGAATTATGAATGAAATAAAGAAATTTTTCATGTAAAATAAAAGCAATAATCTATATACTTAAACCACATTAGCCCATCGGGTTCATAACCTTAAGGGTATGTTTGCTACTATTAAATTAATTATCGTGAAAAGGGAGGAATCTATTCATGAAAAAAAGGCTTTTAGGAATTTTTCTTGCAACAACAATGATGGCAACCTTGTTTGCCGGATGCGGTTCTGCGGCAGCAGATACACCGGCAGCTACGACAGAGACGGAAAGTACGGCGGAGGAGACACCGGCGGCTGAGGAAGTGGCGGAGGCAGAGGATACTGGCGAGGCGGCTGCGACGGAGCCCGTTACACTTAAGTGGGCGATATGGGATAAGGACATTACGCCTTACTGGGAAGCGCTGAAGGAAGCATATGAAACGGCTAATCCTAACGTTACAATTGAAATGGTAGATTTAGGCTCTACGGATTATATGACAGTACTTGCCACGGAATTATCCGGAAGCGGTTCTGATTTCGACGTTGTTACGATCAAGGATGTTCCCGGTTATGCGACCTTGGTTTCCAAGAATACGCTGGAACCTCTTGACAGCTACATTTCCGCGGCAGGCATTGATGTCAGCCAGTACGGCGGCGTTGATAAGCAGGTTACGGTAGACGGAAGCCTTTATGAGCTTCCCTTCAGAAATGACTTCTGGGTAGTTTTCTACAATAAGGACATTTTTGATGCAGCGGGTGTTGATTATCCGACAAACGATATGACCTTCGATGAATACGATGCTCTGGCAAGACAGGTAGCAGACCCTACATTCGGTTCTCAGATTTACGGTACACATTATCACACATGGAGAAGTGCTGTTCAGCTGTTCGGCGTACTTGACGGCCAGCATACCATCTTAGACGGAAACTATGATTTCTTTAAACCGTATTATGAAATGGTCCTGAAGCAGGAAGATGACCAGATCTGCAGGAATTATGCTGATCTGAGTGCAGAAGGCTTACACTATTCCGCAGCATTTTCAGGCGGCGATGTAGCGATGATGAATATGGGTTCATGGTTTATATCTACTTTAATGTCCAATATTGCCAGCGGCGAGTATGATGCTTCTCTTTGCGGCAACTGGGGTATGGTAAAATATCCTCACGCAGAAGGCGTAGAAGCGGGTTCCACACTCGGTACGATTACGGGCCTGGCAGTAACGAGCGTATCCGATCAGAAACAGGCAGCATTTGATTTCGTAAACTGGGTATCCAGTGCGGAAGGTGCGAAAGTTATGGCTGAAACGGGCAACTTCCCCGCACTCATGAACGATGAAGTTGCAGGTATTATTTCCGGCCTTGACGGATTCCCGCAAGACGATGCGAGCAAGGAAGCTCTTAATGTATCTAACTTATACCTGGAAGTCCCTTATGCAGAAAATGTATCCGCAGTTAACGATATTCTCGATACATATCACAAATCCATCATGAACCGCGAAATGACCGTTGACGAAGGTATCGCAGCGATGAATGATGAAGTCGGAAAAATTTTAGGACAGTAATCCTTAAGTAAATATGACAATTCCGGGGCTGGTAAATACCGGCCCCGAACTATCAGAGAGAGGTTATTTAAATGGACGCAAAAAAGACAGCCCGGATGGAAAAGCTGGAAGTAGAGTCCGCGGATTTGATGAAGCAGATTCGTATCGAAATGGATATCAAGAAAAAACAAAAGCTGATTGCCAAAAGAGAGAGCGTGCAGCGTAAGGCCACGGCAATCAGAAATAACAGAAGGATAAGCAGAGAGGCAAAAAGAGACTTGGTAGCCTACTCGTTTATTGCGCCCAACTTTATAGGATTTGCCGTATTTACTCTCGTTCCTATCGTATTCGCCTTTTTGCTCGCCTTCATGAAATGGGACGGAAACAACACGATTGAATTCGCTGCCCTGGATAATTTCAAAAGGCTCGCTGGAGATACTTTTTTTGTGGCGGCGCTTAAAAACACGATTATTTACGTTATAGGAACGGTACCTCTTACGATGATAGCATCATTAGCTCTGGCTATCGTACTGAATCAAAAAATCAGAGCGAGAGGCTTCTTCCGAACAGTGGCATTTTTTCCTTATGTAGCATCCTTAGTGGCAATTACAGCGGTATGGAGCATGATTTTTCACCCGTCGAAGGGCCCTGTAAATTACCTGCTGTTAAACGTATTCGGAGTGCCGCAGGATAATCTTCCCAAGTGGTTCAGCGGAAGTCTCATACTCCTTACCTTAATATTATTCAGTGTGTGGAAATACATGGGTTATTATATGGTAATCTATCTGGCAGGACTTCAGGGTATTTCTGCTGAATTATACGAAGCGGGCAGCCTGGACGGTGCCAATACATGGCAGAAGTTCAAGTTTATCACATGGCCGCAGCTTCGTGCCACCACATTCTTTGTTGTGGTGATGCTGACCATCAATTGCTTCAAGGTATATGATATTGCGATTATGCTGGCCGGAGGCGGAGATGGAAAGCTGAGCATTTCCTCCACGGTCCTTGTTTATTACATTTATCAGAATGCATTCAATTACTGGGATTTGGGATATTCCAGTGCTATTGCGATGGTATTGTTCGTATTGGTGCTTATCGTTACGCTGATACAGTTCCAGTATGAGAAAAAGCTGGGAGAATAAAATAAACAAAAAAGGAGGAACCGTAATGGGAAGTAATGTTTCAGCAAAAAAATTCAAATCGAAAAAAAGAAATAAGATTGCCGGAAAAGTTGGTATATATCTTATTTTACTTATAATTACCGCGATTATGATCGTTCCGTTTTTGTGGATGCTATCCGCGTCCATTAAATCCAACAGAGAGGTTTTTCTGATGAATCCTTTTGTTTGGATACCGGAAGTACCTAAATGGGACAATTATATTAAGATATGGACAAAGATTCCACTTTTGCAATTCGTTCAGAATACGATATTTTTAACGATTGTAGTCACTTTTTTACAATTGCTCACATCTAGCTTTGCCGCCTATTCTTTTGCGAAGCTGGAGTTTAAACATAAAAATGTACTTTTTTTGGCATATATATCCACGATTGCAATGCCTTGGCAGGTATATATGGTTCCCCAGTTCATTATGATGAGAGGAATGGGGCTCAACGATAAACTGTTGGCCATGATTTGTCTGCAGGCGTTTTCAGCCTTCGGCGTATTCTTAATGAAACAGTTTTATGAAGGAATCCCTAACGATTTATGCGAGGCAGCGAGGATCGACGGCATGAGCGAATACCGGATTTACCTTAAAATAATGCTTCCTCTGTCGAAGCCCGCATTATCCACGCTCACTATTTTTACCTTTGTTAACACGTGGAACGACTATCTGGGACCGTTGATTTACTTAAAAACAGAGACGAAGAAGACGATACAGCTCGGATTAAAGATGTTCATCGGACAGTATTCGGCGGAATACGGGCTTATTATGGCAGGCTCCGTGGTTTCCCTGATTCCGGTTATTATAGTATTTTTGTGCTTGCAGAAATACTTTGTAGAGGGAGTCGCGTCTACCGGATTAAAAGGTTGAGATTTTAAAAGGAGGCAAGGGCATGCTATTTGAAAATATGCCGGTAATCACCGGAGAAGAAATAAAACGAGCGCTTCAGTTTTGTTCAGAGCAGATAATCCGCAATCTGCCCGAATTTACCGACAAGTTTCAGAACGCCTACAGCGAAAACAATTTTTACAAGCCCATAGAGAACAACTATTGGACTACGGGCTTCTGGACAGGAGAAATATGGCTGGCCTACGAGTACACGGGGGATGAGAGGCTGAAGAAAGCCGGAGAGATTCAGATAAACAGTTTTTTGAATAGGATAAACAATAAAATAGAAGTGGATCACCACGATATGGGCTTTCTGTATTCGCCCTCCTGCGTTGCCGGTTATAAGCTGGCTGGAAGCAGGAAGGGAAGGGAGGCGGCAATAAAGGCTGCGGATCAGCTGCTCACCAGATTTCATCCGATCGGTGAGTTCATTCAGGCGTGGGGACCTATGGATGCGCCGGAGAATTATAGGCTGATTATAGACTGTCTGCTGAATCTGCCTCTTCTATATTGGGCTTCGGGGGAAACCGGGGACAGGAAATATCGGGACATTGCTGAGAAGCATATACATACAGCGATCCGAAATGTGATCCGCGAGGACTATTCCACGTGGCATACCTTCTTTTTCGATATGAATACCGGAGCGCCTGACCATGGATCGACCTGTCAGGGTTATAGAGACGGGTCCGCATGGGCGAGAGGCCAGGCGTGGGGAATCTATGGAAGTGCACTGGCCTATAAATATACGAAGAGAAGAGAGTATATTGAAATATTTAAGAATGTAACACAGTACTTTTTGGAGCATCTGCCGAAGGACATGGTCCCTTTTTGGGATTTGGAATTTACGGATGGGGATGACCAGCCAAGGGATTCGTCATCGACTTCTATTGCTGCCTGCGGTATGCTGGAAATGGCCAAATTCATGGATGGAGAGGATGCGTACGTATATAAGAAACTGGCGATGCAGCTTATAAAGTCTGTATATGATAATTATGCGGTAAAGAATCCCATGTCTTCCAACGGGCTGGTACTGCACAGTACCTATTCTAACCGCTCGCCTTACAATACGTGCAATCATTACGGAGTGGACGAATGTAATTCGTGGGGAGATTATTTTTACATGGAAGCCCTGATGAGGCTCGATAGAGACTGGTTATTATATTGGTAAACGGAGGATATAAGCATGGGAAATTTATTTCATTATGACAATCCCATTTGGAGATTTATGGGAAAGGTGACCGATATCTTCTTTCTGACCCTCCTTTGGGTATTTTTAAGTCTGCCCGTGGTGACGATTGGCGCTTCATCCTCCGCACTCTATTACGTATCCTTGAAAATGGCGCGAAACGAGGAAAGCTATATCTTCCAGTCATTCTGGAAGGCCTTTAAGGAAAACATCAGGCAATCCACCGTCTTATGGCTGATTATGCTTGCTCTCGGCTTTTTCTTCGCAGGAGGCTTATATATCTGGCACCGCGCACAATTCCAGGGAGCAGTCTTTATCTTCTGGCTGTATTTCGTATTCGCGCTACTGTATTTGTTTATGCTCATGCTTATGCCTCCGCTTACGGCCCGTTTGGATACGGATATTAAGAACCTGTTCTTCATGACCTTCATGGTGATGCTTAAAAACTTTTCCTGGGTGCTTTTCATGGCAGTTATTGCCGGCTGCATCATCGCTCTGGGGGTATTCGTCTTCTGGCCCATATTGTTTATCAGTGCAGGGGGAATTGCTTTTACCCACTCTAAAATACTGGAATATATCATCTTTCCCAAATATGGCTGGGACAGCGTCTCCGGCACCGAGGCTAAGAATTGAACTGAGCGTATTTCTTAGGGGATATTCCAACCGCTTTGGTGAAAGCTTTTAAGAAGTTGCTGTAATCGTTGAAGCCGCATTTGCCGCAAGCTTCCATAACGGTAATTCCCTCGTTCAGCAAAGCCTTGGCGATAGTGATTCTTCTTGCGGTAATATATTTGTTGATAGTGGTGCCGGTGGTAGATTTGAAAATACGGCACAGATAAGAAGAACTTAAATAAAAATATTCGGAAAGCCGTTCCAGGGTAATATCTTCGGAAATATGCAGGTTAATATAGTTAAGAATATCATCTACCTGTGCATGATTGGTAATACCTGTCTCCGTATACGCCTTATGACAGGATTCATAGAAAGTCCGGTTGAGAAAGACCATGAGGTCGGAAAATACAGCGCGTTCCATCAAATCGAAGCCGAAGCCGTCGCTGTCGGCAATTTTATGTATCAAATAAATAAAACGTTTGCTCATCTCCGGATCCAGATGAAGCTTGTGGGGAAGGCCTTTGAATCTGTGGGTAAAGCAATAGCTTAAATCGGTCTGATCAGAGGAAATCTCCTGCAAATAATCAGGATGTACGGAAATAACGATTCTCTCATGCTCGCCGGTATCCACCTGTGTCAAATAATGGCTTTCATATTGATTGATAAAGAAAATATCTCCGGGACGAATATCATAAAAGCGGTTGTCGATCAAAAACTGCTTTCCACCGGATATGGAATAATAGATTTCACAGCAGTCATGGATGTGCATATCCATCGTCTTTTCATCGCTGTAAAGATGTGCAAGGGCAAAATATTTATTGGTAATACAATGCTGGGTTGCCATTTTACATGAGGTAAATTCTTTCATACTATTTCCATCCTTTCCCCTAATTTCCAAGTTTTTCTTATTCTAAGTTTCATTATAAGGGGTGTGTTCAATATTTGCAATATTTATGAAAACATAAAACAAGAATTGGAATAAATAGTATGATAGGATAAAGGCACAACAGATAAAAGAGTTCATTTAGTTTTATAAAAATATTTCATAAGTCAAAAAGTAAAATAGGAAGGATGGGAAAGGTATGGAACTTAGAACGGCGGTTTCACCGAAGGATGTGAAGCACTATACGACGCAGAGGCTGAGAGAAGAATTTCTGATTCAGGATTTATTCGCGGGAGATGAAATCAAGCTTGTATATAGCCATATTGACCGTATTATTACAGGGGCGGCAACGCCGGTTTCGAAAATGCTTAAACTGACGGCAGGGGATGAGCTGCGGGCGGAATATTTTCTTCAGAGAAGGGAAATGGGCGTAATCAATATCGGCGGAGCAGGAACGATTGTCATTGATGGAAGAAGCTACCAGGTGGGATTCAAAGAAGGAATGTATATAGGTATGGGTGCAAAGAATATCTCTTTCGAAAGTAAAGATGCTTCCGATCCTGCCAAATTCTATATCAACAGTGCGCCTGCCCATAGAGCCTATCCCACCGTATTGATAAAGCCCGAAGGAGAACCCGAAGAAGGAGTGGCCATCGTGAAGGATGAAAATAAGGTGGAACTAGGCAGCCTGGAAGATGCGAATCACAGAGTCATCTGCAAATACATACTTCCCGGACAGGTAGACAGCTGCCAGCTCGTCATGGGCATGACCGGGCTTAAGCCGGGAAGCGTATGGAACACGATGCCTTGTCACACCCATGACAGGCGCATGGAGGTATATCTTTATTTCGATATGCAGCAGGATGCCTTTGTTATGCACTATATGGGTGAGCCCGGCGAAACGAGACATATTGTAATGAGAAACGAAGAGGCGGTGATATCGCCGAGCTGGTCCATCCATTCCGGCTGCGGCTCGAGAGCATATACCTTTATATGGGGAATGGTAGGCGAGAATCAGGCGTTTGACGATATGGACGGCGTAGATATGAAAGATTTAATGTAGCGAATAATAAAAAGAAAAGGAGATATGGATATGAGTGGATTAATGAACAAATTTTCACTGGAAGGTAAGGTTGCATTGATAACAGGAGCTTCTTACGGAATCGGCTTTGCGATTGCCGCCGCTTATGCGGAAGCGGGAGCGACTATTGTATTTAATGATATTAAGCAGGAATTAGTGGATAAAGGCCTTGCGGCATATGAGGAAAAAGGAATCAAAGCACACGGCTATGTATGCGACGTGACGAACGAAGAGCAGGTGCAGCAAATGGCGGCGCTTATCGAAAAGGAAGTAGGGATAATAGATATTCTCGTTAATAATGCAGGCATCATTAAGCGCATCCCTATGTGCGATATGACGGCAGAACAGTTCCGCCAGGTAATCGATGTGGATCTGAACGCTCCCTTTATCGTTTCCAAGGCGGTAATTCCCGGTATGATCAAAAAAGGTCATGGCAAGATTATAAATATCTGCTCTATGATGAGCGAGCTGGGACGTGAAACGGTATCCGCTTATGCAGCAGCCAAGGGCGGACTGAAGATGCTGACTAAGAATATCGCTTCCGAATATGGTGAATTCAACATCCAGTGCAACGGTATCGGCCCCGGCTATATTGCTACGCCTCAGACGGCACCCCTTCGCGAGATCCAGCCTGACGGTTCCAGGCATCCTTTCGACCAGTTCATTATAGCAAAGACTCCGGCTGCCCGCTGGGGAGAAACGGAAGACCTGCAGGGACCTGCGGTATTCCTCGCATCGGATGCTTCTGATTTTGTGAACGGACATGTGCTTTATGTGGATGGTGGTATTCTTGCTTATATTGGAAAGCAGCCTCAGTAATGGAAAGGAGTGCAGGAGTAAAATGAAAATAGCTTTAATAAATGAAAACAGCCAGGCGGCTAAGAATGAATTGATTTGTAATACTTTGAAAAAGACGGTGGAACCCCTTGGTCACGAGGTATATAATTACGGCATGTACGGTGCGGAGGATGTGAACTCCCTTACATATGTGCAAAACGGCATTCTTGCGGCTGTACTTCTGAATTCGGGAGCGGCGGACTACGTAGTGACGGGCTGCGGTACGGGAGAAGGAGCTATGCTCGCCTGCAATTCTTTTCCGGGAGTGCTGTGCGGACATATCGTGGATCCTTTGGATGCATATATGTTTGCCCAGATCAATGACGGCAATGCGATTGCACTTCCCTTTGCCAAAGGCTTCGGCTGGGGTGCGGAACTGAATCTGGCATATATTTTCGAGAAGTTGTTTTCCTGTGAAGGCGGGCAGGGATATCCGAAGGATAGAGTCATTCCTGAACAGAGAAATAAGAAGATACTCGATGAGGTAAAAAAGATAACACATCAGGATATGGTAACAATCTTGAAAAATCTGGACAGAGAGCTGGTGAGAGGGGCCTTGTCGGGAGAACGGTTTAGGGAATATTTCTTCATAAATTGCAGGGAGAATGCGATAGCTGCCTGTGTAAAAGAGATTTTGGAAGGTTAAATCAGGTGAGGCTATGGCAGTTCTGGCACTTAAGGTTCTGGATAAAAAAGGAGAGACCATATGCGTAAGCAGCGGGGAGGACTATGTCAGCCTCGTATGCACCGCGGAATATACGGAGGGGGACCGAATCGTACTGGAAACCTCGCAGAAAAATATTCATGTGATGCTGCAGGCGGACGATGCTATGGGACCGGCCTTCGTATATATTACGGACAATGTGTCCTATCAGATTCCCTTCGGGGAAAAAAGGATCTGCTATTCTCCCAAGGTATTTTACGGAAGCAGGCATTATTTATATGCGCGGATAGCCAGGGAGGATGAAATAAAGGCTTATAGAAATCTTGCGCTGAACATATACGACCAGCATGGGGAGACCAATTGTTACCCTCATGCACAGGCCAATGTGGAGACGAGAGGAGAATCTGTTTTTGCAGCCCGCAACGCTATTGACGGCGTATGTGAGAACCGCTCTCATGGAGAATGGCCCTATGAATCATGGGGGATCAATATGCGGGAGGATGCGCAGATGAGTGTGGATTTCGGGCATGAGGTGGAGACGGATAGAATCGTTTTGTATACCCGTTCCGATTTTCCCCATGATAACTGGTGGAAGCAGGTGATGCTGGCATTTTCCGATGGAACGAGCATAAAATGGGATTTGGAAAAAAGCGGCCTGCCCCATATTCTTGAATTTGAGAAGAAGCGGATTACATGGGTGCGGCTCGGCAATTTGATAAAGGCGGACGACCCTTCGCCGTTTCCTGCATTGAGTCAGATAGAGGTATATGGTACAATTGTATAAAAGGAGGACGATTCACAGATGAATCCGATAATTGAAGAAATTGGTAAAATAGGTATTGTACCCGTAATTGCTTTGGACGATGAGAGGGATGCGAAGCCCCTTGCCAAGGCTCTGTTCAAGGGAGGGCTCCCCGTGGCGGAGGTAACATTCCGGACGGATGCGGCGGAGGAATCCATTCGCATCATTGCGAAGGAATTCCCTGACATGCTGGTGGGCGCCGGGACAGTCCTTACGATAGAGCAGGCAGACCGCGCTGTTTCAGCCGGAGCGAAGTTCATCGTAAGCCCTGGATTGAACCCCAAGGTGGTTTCCTACTGTGTAGGTAAAAATATTCCTGTAATTCCGGGAACTTCCAATCCAAGCGATGTGGAAGCGGCTATCGAGCTGGGGCTCGATACGGTAAAATTCTTTCCCGCAGAGGCAGCAGGCGGAATTGAAATGATCAAGGCGATGAGTGCGCCCTACGGCAAGATGAAATTCATGCCCACAGGAGGCATTACGGCGGATAATTTAAAAGAATATCTGGACTTCGATAAAATCGTTGCGTGCGGAGGAAGCTGGATGGTAAAAAAAGATTTAGTATCTGCGGGAAGCTTCGATAAAATTGAGACTCTGACCAGGGAGGCCGTAACGAAGATGTTAGGCTTTGAGCTTAAGCATGTGGGAATCAATGAGACGGACGAGAAGGCGGCAGACCATACGGCAGGAACTTTCGAGACGATTTTCGGAATGACGAAAAAGACAGGAGTCAAATCCATCTTTGCCGGAACGGGTATCGAAGTGATGAAGACTCCATACCTGGGAGCAAACGGGCATATCGCTGTCGGTACGAATTATATAGAAAGAGCTGTTTATCACATGGAGAGACAGGGCGTGATATTCGATGAAGCGACTGCCAATAGAGATGATAAGGGGAATTTGAAGGCTATTTACCTAAAGGATGAAATCGGCGGCTTTGCGGTACATCTCATTCAGAAATAGGAGGGAGAATACTTAGGTTATGAGTAAAAGAACAGTGACTTTTGGCGAAATCATGCTAAGACTGGCACCGGAGGGCTATTACCGCTTCGTTCAGGCGGAGAGCTATGGTGCTACTTACGGGGGCGGAGAGGCTAATGTGGCGGTATCTCTTGCAAATTACGGTTTGGATTCTGCCTTCGTGACAAAACTTCCGGCACATGAAATCGGTCAGGCAGGAATCAATTCACTGCGGCAGTTTGGTGTGGATACTACAGACATCGTGAGGGGCGGCAAGAGGGTTGGAATTTATTTCCTTGAAAAAGGAGCTTCCCAAAGGCCCTCCAAGGTCATTTATGACAGAGCAGGTTCCTCTATCGCTGAAGCGGCGAAGGAGGATTTTGACTGGGATGCGATTTTTGAAGGTGCGGACTGGTTTCACTTTACGGGAATTACTCCTGCGCTGGGAGATAATGTGGCAGAAATCTGCCTGGAGGCCTGCAGGAAGGCGAAGGAAAAAGGAATTATCGTAAGCTGTGACTTGAATTATAGAAACAAGCTGTGGAGCAAGGAGAAAGCGGGCAAGGTAATGGGCGAACTTTGCAAATATGTGGACGTATGTATTGCCAACGAAGAGGATGCCGGCGACGTATTCGGCATAAAAGCGGCTGACACCGATGTTACCGCGGGTAAAGTAAACCATGAAGGATATAAAGACGTAGCAAAGCGCCTTGCTGACCGCTTCGGATTTCAAAAGGTAGCGATTACCCTGAGGGAATCTCTTTCCGCCAACGACAATAACTGGGCGGGAATGCTCTATAGCGGCGGCGAGTACTACTTCAGCAAGAAATATACGATGCACATCGTAGACCGCGTGGGAGGAGGAGATGCCTTTGGAGCCGGGTTAATTTATGCCAGTCTGGCGGATATGAGTGCACAGGAGATCATAGAATTTGCAGTGGCGGCAAGCTGCTTAAAGCACAGCATAGAAGGAGATTTCAACCAAGTGAGTGTGGAAGAGGTGAAGAAGCTGGCGGGCGGAGATGCTTCCGGGCGCGTGCAGCGTTAAAATTGATATTGCCTGTGCGCTTGACAAGCTCTGTCTCCATATGGTATGGTATTAGGGTTGAAAGGGAGTAGTTCTAGTGCGAAATCAACATGCTGACCGTTTAATCGGTCTGGTTTTGCAACCTTTTTCAGGTAATGAGACTTTTAACATATTTCTTTTTATTGAGAAATATGTTAGAAGTTTTTTTTGTCCTATAAATAATGTACGGCTTTCGAAAAAAAGCATGCGGCCTGCAATATTTTATAAGGGCAAAGGAGGATGATTTATAGCAATTATAGTAAGGAGAGAATGAAATGAACACACAAATGATGCCCTTTTTGTTTGCCGTCGGAGCAGTAGTACTGGCCGAGATGGGAGACAAGACACAATTGCTGGCTATGGCTTTCGCGACGAAGTACAAGGCCGGTAAAGTAATGCTCGGTGTATTTATTGCCACGATTTTGAATCACGGCTTAGCGGTTGCCGTTGGTAATTTTATTACCCGCTTCGATTCCATCCAGATTTGGATACAGATCATTGCTTCTTTATCGTTTATCTTCTTCGGGCTTTGGACGATCCGGGGTGACAAGCTGGAGGGAGAGGAGAACCGCACTACGAAATACGGAGCGGTAGTAACTGTAGCAATTGCCTTTTTTATTGCGGAAATGGGAGATAAGACGCAGCTCGCTACCATAGCGATTGCGACCAAATTCCCTGCGGCGCCGCTAGAGATACTGACAGGTACTACAACCGGTATGCTCATAGCTGACGGAATCGGTATCATCATCGGTATTATACTTTGCAAGAAGATACCGGAGAGAACCGTTAAGCTCGTTTCCGCAGGTGCCTTCATCTTATTCGGTCTAATCGGTACTTATCAGGTTGCACACGGCGACTTGAATCTGTCCATGGCAGTCACTGTTTTAATATTAATCGTACTTTTAGTGGTTACAGCAGCGGCAGCATATGTTATTATTAAGAAAGAAAAAAGAAATAATAAATGATTTTTTAGCCTGCGGCTCAAAACCGCAGGCTTTAAAGAAGGGACTGATTGTTTAGATGAGAATCGTAATTTTGGAGAGAAATACGGTAGGCACGGATGTATCGGTTGATTGTCTGAATGAACTGGGCGAAGTGACGATATATCCCAATACAATGCCGGGAGAGGTAGCTGCCAGGATAGAAGAAGCAGAAATTATTATTGCAAATAAAGCGCCTCTGAATGAAGGTACACTGAAGGATGCGAAGAACGTAAAGCTGATCTGCGAACTTGCTACCGGCTATGACAACGTAGACTTAGATTACTGCAGGCAGAGAGGAATCAATGTTGCCAATGTGGTGAACTACTCTACGGCAGCGGTAGCACAGCATACTTTCGCTCTTTGCTTCTATGTATTGGAAAAGCTGCGTCATTATGACGAATATGTAAAATCCGGAGAATATGCAAGCCAAAGCAGGTTTTCCAATTTTGATCTTCCTTTTACAGAGTTAGAGGGAAAGACATGGGGAATTATCGGTATGGGAAATATCGGGAAAAAGGTGGCGCAGATAGCGGAAGCGTTCGGCTGTAAGGTCATTTTTTATTCCGCGTCGGGAAATAGCTCTTGCAAGGATTATGAGAGAGTAGCTTTCGACGATTTGCTTCATGAGTCCGATTTTCTTTCGATTCATTGTCCGTTGAGCGACAAGACGAGGAACCTGATTGACTTGGAAGCGCTTAAGAAGATGAAAAAGACGGCCATTCTCATCAATGTGGCGAGAGGTCCTGTAGTGAGTGATACCGACCTCCATACAGCATTGACAAAGGACATGATTGCGGGAGCCGGGCTGGATGTAACCGGTACTGAGCCTATGCGGGATGAGAATCCTCTAAGCGGAATCATGGACAGCAATAAGCTGATCATCACACCCCATCTCGCATGGGCAAGCACGGAAGCGAGAAATCGCGTTGTAGAAGAGACATACAGGAATATAGAAGCTTTCTTAAATGGAAAGGATAGAAATATTGTAAATCTATGATTACCATTGTTTGACAAGGTCACACACGGTCGGATAAGACCTTGTCAAACGATGGTTATATTTTTTGAATCATATGTGCCACGAGCTTAGCGCAGTCTGCGGCAGCCTTTCGCTCGAAGGCAGGATAATCCATCTCAGCGGTCTCGTCGGCCTTATCGGAGATAGCACGTATAATAACAAAGGGGATGCTGTTCAAGGTCGCTGCCTGAGCAATCGCGGTGCCCTCCATTTCGGTACAGAAGCCTCCGAATACATTTACCAGACGTTCTTTTACGGATTTATCGCTGACGAACTGGTCGCCGCTGACAACTCTTCCCGGGAATATATGAATATCGGGATTCACTTCGGCGCAGACGGTCCGGGTCAGTTCGACTAAAGCCTTATCTGCGATAAATTCGCGCTGTCCCATTTGGGGAATTTCGCCGGGTTGATAACCGAATATGGTGGCATCGACATCGTGATACATGGCATCGGTCGAAACAACAACATCTCCGATGTCTATTTTCGCATTGAGGGAGCCCGCGACACCGGTATTGATTATATGGGTGACCTGAAATAAGTCTGCCAGAATCTGAACGCAGATGCCGGCATTTACCTTGCCGACGCCGCTGCGGACGATTACCACACTGACGCCGTTAAGTATTCCCTCATAGAAGTCCATGGAGGCTTTTTTGACGATATTATTTACCGTCATTTTTTCTTTTAAGGTTTCCACTTCCAGTTCCATGGCACCTATAATTCCGATTTTATTCATTATCAAAAAAGTTATCCTTTCGTAATTTGAATTCACAAACAGCTTATTGCGGGTAAATTAAGCGGCTGTCGTCGATATGATACAGAACGTTGTCGAGGTATTTTCTCGCGAGATACTTGGCCATATTGAGGTTCATATCCAGGTAATTCCCGCAGTCCTTTGCGCTGGCGCCCGGTACGTCTCCTTCAAAATCGCGCACGAACTCGTACATTTCAGTTACCAGAGCGACGATGTCTTTGGAAGAATAGTCTCCTGCTAAGAGGAGATAGAATCCGGTGCGGCATCCCATGGGGCCGAAGTAAATAGTCTTATCCTTATAGTCCGCATGATTACGCAGAAAGGTAGCGGCTAAATGTTCGATGGTGTGCATTTCCGCAGTGTTCATAACCGGCTCTTCATTGGGAGTAGTCATTCTTAAGTCGAAGGTAGTAATCGTATTCTCTCCTACGGCATCCTTACGGGATACATATACACCGGGCTGTAATTTTAGGTGGTTGATGGTAAAGCTGGCTATTTTTTCCATATAGTCTCCTTTGCTTATAGGTTTATAGTTAGAAACAGAATATACATATAATATTTGTTCTTATTTTACACCGATTATAGCATATGGCAAGTTAAAAGTCTGCTTTTATTTTATTCAGGAGAAGCAATAGGGAGACCGATATGCTTATCTAAGCGCCATTGCGGGGCGGAGCCGTCGTCGCTCCAATATTCGTCGAGAGAAGCTATTTTGCCGTCTTCGATCCTAAAAAAAAACACGACATGAAAAGACATGCTTTTATCGGCCGTATAGACAT
The DNA here is from genome assembly GCA_023408815.1 of Bacillota bacterium. Classification (GTDB taxonomy): domain Bacteria; phylum Bacillota; class Clostridia; order Lachnospirales; family Lachnospiraceae; genus Kineothrix. The sequence continues at coordinate 124,615 of JAEYJO010000030.1, forward strand.
TTACAGCGGTAATTATCAGATTGCCAAGCTCCTCGATTCGTTCGACGGTGCTATCCCATTCTCCGGGATATTCACAGTTTGCCTTAATACCTCTTTCCAGAACGATTTAATATTCATTGATTTATCTTACCTCCGTGAATCCGGCCTTTTCTCTGATATATTTATTTAAGCCTTCCTCTGTGTCTATTTCATAGCGCATCGCCATATCCCTAAAATAAGCTTTCATATCTGCCTTCGGAATGATTCTGTTAGAAGGCTCGGTTTCATTTAGTCCTATTCTGGCATCTCGCCAGGGTTTTTCTTTGTGTGTGACCGATTCCAGAACTTTTCCGCTATATATTCCAAAACAGTCCGATACGAGGCTGATTACCTTCTTTCCGTCCGGACTAAGCGCTTTATTCCTCACCGTAAATAGTGAGAAACGATTATCCTCAATAGGGTTATATTTGAAGTCTTTAAAAATGTTGTATATCTCCCCATAAGCCGGCCCATGTATCCACGCGCGGCAATCCTCTTTGAAGAGCTCCTCATCGAAAAGTGCCAGATGGATGCCCTGAATGAAATAAAGCATTTTTTGCAGGGCCAGTGGTGTGATCTCCTGAACTTCATTAAAAACATAAGCAATGGTCATACGCATTTCGTCAGAAATATTGAACAGGTCCTTGAGGTCGGAAACAGCTTTCATTGATTTCTTATAAGTAGAGTTGCCCAATTTTTCGGTATTTGCGATCAGCAGTTCTTCCATATATCCGGGAGAGGATAATGCTTCCTTCATAATATCGGAATAAGCCTTAGTTGGCATCTGACCTTCCAAATAACGGGTCACGGTGATTTCGCCGAAGCCCAGGGCCAAGGACAGAGGAGCTTTCCCCAGACGATATAGTTCCATTAGTTTTTTAATGTCATCTATGGAAATGATGTCCTCCTGCCTGCGGTACTGATCATCGAACGCTTTCAAAGCGTAGTTAAGCAGTCCGGGAACGTTCATTTCGTTCCCGCACTTAGTACAATATGCTGCTAATGTCTCGTATTCATATTCTTTGTCTCTCACTGTCCTTTTTTGCATGATTTTTTTCAAGATGTATCCGGTGTCTTTTCTGCATTCGATACAAAAATCTATTCTTTTTATATCGGCCATATGGAATTCCTCCATTTTTCCTGAATTAATAATATTTATTAACCTATTTTCTAAAAGCATAATCCAAGGGATATTCTTGCTTATGGAACGATACGACAATAAGGAATCGATTTTCCAATTTATTGAGTTTTATGTATAGAGGAACGTCTTCCTCATATATGCCGAAACGCAGCAGCAGCCTTACATTCTTACCGAAAATGTACAGCCATTCATGTCCGAATCCGGAATGTTCATTTTGAACTGCTTCGGAAAAATCATAAGCATTGAGACTGAGCAGGATTTCCTTGCTTTTGGCTTCGTCGACGACATATTCGGTAAATAAAAGCCTGTTTTTCTGCCGACAGCTATTCAAAGCTATGCGGCAGCGTCCCGAACGAATTGATTTTTTAACGTCATGTAAATAGTATTCCACATGATTGATATCCATTGATAATTAACTACCTTCTTTCTTAATGGAATCTCATGTGATAGAATATTATAAATTTCCCATCATCAATATAACATGTGATAGGAAATTGTCAATAATCTATCGCTAATATTTTGCCTGAAACAGAACTGTGAAACAAATATAAAGTGAAATTTTAAGTATAAAAAATAAAAGTGAAAGAAAATAAACAAAAAAATAAAATCAGAGAAATGTAAATTGGAACTAATTCAGAAAAATATGGTAAAATACTTTTACAAGAAGTAGTGATAATAGGAAAATAATACGGTGAAATGTTCGGGAGGAAATTTTATGAGAGATAAAATGAACACATACAGCGGATTGCAGTTTAATCCTATGGAAATAGAAGAAAAAGACATTCTTATAGAGGATATAGGGCACGCACTAAGCCTGCTCTGCAGAGGCGGCGGGCATTTGAAATATTTTTATTCCGTGGGTCAGCATTCTATTAATTGTGCGAAGGAGGCGGAGGCCAGAGGATGGACAAAGCGCGTAATTCTCGCATGTCTGCTTCACGATGCCAGCGAAGCATATATTTCGGATATTATCCGTCCGGTAAAAAGGTATTTGACGAATTATCTGGAAATTGAAGAGAGAATCATGGATACGATCTTCCGGAAATTCGGATTGGGAAATTTAAGTGAAGAGGAGAAGGCGCAGGTTAAGCAAATCGACGATCAGATGCTGGAAAGTGAGCTTTCAGAGCTGATAGCAGGAGGAGAACGGATAGAAGCGCCTCGCTTACATGCGGCGCCTGATCTGGGGCTTAGAAATTTTATGGATGTGGAAAATGAGTTTATAGCAATGACAAATGAATATATCGTAGAACCCCATCTGAAATAATAGTTTAGCTTTAAAACCCGGGAGGTACTGAGCTTGCATATGGATTTTTACAAGCTTGATGAAAGCATTGACTCTTTCATAAATTTCTCTACAATGTCGAGAATATCCTCTCCCCAAAAAGATGCGCCGCCGTGGCCTTCATTTTCTATTTCATAATATGAAACCTTTTTATCGAACTGCTTTAAGCAATGAAATAAGCTGCGGCTATGCCCGACAGAAACAAGGCTATCCTCTGTGCCATGAAACATGAGGATAGGGGGAATCGCCCTCTCGCGGGAAATATACGTTTTACAAGAGGCACTTTTCGTAAGGTCAGGAACGTTGTTCACGTTCTCCGTACCCAGCAAGTCCTCAATCGGTCCGCTTCCTTCCGAAAGGAACAGATCCGTTGGAGCATAATAGCTGATAATGCCTTTCACTGCACAAGAGATTCTGTTTTCAAAATCGGGGTCCAATTCCCCATATGAGGCCGTTAATCCGGTCAAAAGTGCAATATGCGCGCCGGAGGAATCCCCTGCAATAAAAATGTGGTCCATATCGATATGAAACTGCTCTGCCAGAGAAGGAATAAAGCGAATTGCATTCTTAGCATCGATCACTTGTGCGGGAAAAACGGCTAATTCCGACTCTCTATATTGTACCAGAGCTACCGCAAAGCCTCTTTTGGCAAGCTCCGCATAAGCCGGTATGCTGTTATACATTTCCTGCCTATGCCAAGCCGATCCGGGGATAAATACCACTAACGGGTATTTTTTGTTCTCATTCCATTGGCGCTTATATGGTATTATCAACTGCAAATGTCTTTTGATTCCTTCGTATTCGCAATATACTACATCGGGAACATATAGCCATTCCAGTTCCTTCTTTTCTATTGTCAGCTTTTCAAAATACTGTTCTGCCATTTCGTTTCGAGCTCCATATGTTTTATAGTTCAAAGCTTTCAGTTTTTAAGTCACAATAGTACCTGCCGCTATGAGCGGTAAATTTTAAGACACAATAATCAGGGTCTGTTACGCCTCTTTTATAAAACATGGTGTCTCCTTTTTTCCAGAGCATATTTTTTGATTGTTGATCTGTTAAAATTTCCATTTTACCGACTAACATTACACCGATGTACTTTATCAGTCCCTTATGATAGAAATAGATACAAGAATTGGGATTGTTTTTATATTGTTGGACACGCATGGATGAAGTATTTGTTGAAAAATAAAATTCTTTAAGGCCATTTCTTTTTCTTGGCATTAGCATTGCTTTTACGTTCGGAAAGCTGCCGCTGTCTATGGAAGATATAAAGCTTATCTTTTGCTTATCAATGAATTTTTCTATCTTTTTAATTTGCATATTCGCGCCTTTAAATTTCTGTTTTGAAAATTAATTGTAATTTCACTTTAGCATATTTTTAAATAAAGTAAAAGTGGTTTTAATGTATATGACAGCGTAAATTTACCTTCGGATTCAATGGTGCAGAGTCCACCCACAATGCACTGATAAAGTATCAGGCAATGACTTTTAGATTTAATATACATCTTTTCTGTATTCCAAGCAAGCCAAGCTCCT
>JAEYJO010000007.1 GCA_023408815.1 Bacillota bacterium
AATTCATTTGTGGGTGTCTCCTTTGAACGATGATTATTTAACCAGCCAGTTAACAATCATTATTCTATGGGTGACACTCATTTTTTGCAAACCCGTCATTTGTTACTTAACAGGAATGCTCCTATAATAAAACAACTACTAAAGTATGGACAAGATAAGAAAAATATTCAAAGGTTATTAATCTTCATCCGCTTTGCATTCAAATTCAATCATGTCACCTTCCTGAATATCTTCGGCAAACCATCTACGACTAATATCAATTAAAGATCCGTTATCATTATGTTACTTTTCTGTTTTCAATTCTAATTATAGTTAGTTTAAATATCAACATAGAAATCTTTTACGCCACAAACAATATAAACTTACGCCAATTTGATAATAAAATATAATAATTTAATGTTTTTTTATCCTGTAACAAAGTCCCTCGCAATCCCGCTAAATCGTATAAACAAACGGCATTTCATCCAAATCATACGGCGTAACCTGATATACGTAGTAGTTCAGCCAGTTCACATACAGGCAGTTGCAATGCGCTCTCCACTGGAGACCCGGCTTTTGTTCCGGGTCATTGTTCGGGTAATAATTTTGCGGGATGTCTATGGGCAGCCCCTTTTCCTTATCGCGCACATATTCGTTATGAAGCGTCATGCGGTCGTACTCCGGATGTCCCATGACGAATATCTGCTTTCCTTCCCCTGCCATACAGAGCGTCACTCCGGCTTCCTGCGATTCCGCCAGTACCATCAGCTCCTTGCACGCATGGACTTCATCCGCGGATACCGTCGTATGCCGGCTGTGCGGAACGAGAAAATAATCGTCAAATCCCCTTACGAGAGGAATCTTCCGGTTCATTATTTTATGCTCATATATGCCGAAAAGCTTTTCCGGAAGAAGTTCCTTATTCAGTCCGTAATGATAGTAAAGTCCGGCCTGTGCTCCCCAGCAGATATGTAAGGTAGAGGTCACATTCCGCTTGGACCACTCCATGATTTCGCACAGTTCATCCCAATAATCCACCTCTTCAAAGGCAATCTGCTCCACCGGCGCTCCGGTAATAATCAAACCGTCGTACTTGTTTTCCCTCAGTTCATCGAAGGTATTATAGAATTTGTTCAAATGGTTCATAGATGTATTGAGCGAGCGATGGCTGTTCATTTTCATGAACGAAACATCCACTTGAAGAGGACTGTTCGACAGCGCTCTTAACAATTGAAGCTCCGTATCCTGCTTGATGGGCATAAGATTCAAAATACAGATTTGCAGCGGACGAATGTCCTGATGAAGCGCTCTGTTTTCGTCCACCACAAATATATTTTCATTTTCCAGTATCCCTTTTGCAGGCAAATCATTCTGTGTCTTAATTGGCATGATTTTCTCCTCCTAAAAACTGTTCTATAAATTGCTGCTCCGTAAGAATCGGTACTTGCAGTTCCTTAGCCTTCTTATTTTTCGATGAAGAAGAGGCAATATCGTTGTTGATCAGGCAATCGGTTTTTGACGTCACGCTCCCGGTCACTTTTCCGCCCTTTTTCTCAATCACTTCCTTCAAGTCATTGCGGCTGGCGTAAATATTAAGGCTTCCGGTAACGACAAATACCTTGCCGGTCAGCATTTCGCTGCCCTCCTGTGCCTCCTCCACTTCTATTTCTATCTCCTTTAACAGATTCTCCAGATTCGCTTTGTTGTTTTCTTCTCTGAAATATTGATAAAAGGCAGTGGCTATTACCCCGCCAATTCCGTCGATTCCGCTTAAATCCTCCGTATCTGCCTCTATCATAGCATTAAGATCATAGCGGTAATATCTGCATATCATCTTCGCATTCGCCAGACCTATATTGGCAATTCCAAGGCTGTAAATCAGGCGGGGCAAAGTCGTCTTTCTTGCGGTCTCAATGCTGTTTATCAGGTTTTTATATGATTTTTCCCCAAACCCCTCCATCGCTACGATTTCATCCTTATATTTCTCCAGATGAAAAATATCCGCATATCCATGAATATACCCCCTGGCTATGAATTTCTCTAACGTAGCCTCCGAAAGACCCTCGATGTTCATGGCATCTCTGCTTACAAATAAGGTAAACGATTTTATTTTCTTCGCGCTGCAAAATGGATTGATGCAATATAACGACTGTACCTCATTCACCTTTCTGACTTCGGTATCTCCTCCGCACGCCGGACATCCCTTCGGAAGCTCCACATTATCGCTTTTTGTCAGATTCTCTGCGATTTGCGGGATGATCATATTGGCCTTATATACAGTAATGCGGTCGCCGATTCCCAGTTTCAGACCGCGCAGAATACTTATGTTATGAACCGACGCACGGCTCACAGTGGTTCCCTCCAGTTCTACCGGCTCGAAAATCGCTACGGGATTGATGAGACCGGTTCTGCTCGGACTCCATTCAATCTCCTTCAGCACAGTTTCCCTTACTTCATCCTCCCATTTAAAAGCAATAGAATCTCTGGGAAATTTTGCGGTGGTCCCTAAAGATTGCCCATAAGCAATGTCATCATAAACGATGACCAATCCATCCGACGGTACATCATAATTTTCAATCTTTTTTTCAAAATCTTCCATAACGGGGATAATAGTATTCTTATCCACTTTTTTAAATTCTACGGTCTGAAAGCCCTGCTCCTGCAAAAATAAAAACTGTTCTTCCCTGGAATTATGAAAATCAACTCCATCCGCTTTTACAAGGGCAAATGCAAAGAAATTCACTTTCCGCTTTGCGGTAATTTCATTGTTCAGCTGTCTTACAGAACCGCTGCAAAGATTGCGGGGATTTTTATATTTTGCCGCTACCTCTTCTATTCCCGCATTTATTTTGTCGAAATCGGAATATGTTATTACTGCCTCGCCCCGAAGTATCAATTCTCCTTTATAAGGAATGGATACCGGCAGATTACGGAAGGTTTTGGCATTATTTGTAACAACTTCTCCCACCTCTCCGTTCCCTCTGGTAATCGCTTTTGCAAGTTTTCCGTCAAAATATGTCAAAACAACGGTTAATCCGTCTAACTTCCACGATAGTAATGCAGTTTGTTCCTGCACCCAGTCTCGAAGCTCTTCTCTGCTCTTCGTCTTTCCCAAAGATAACATCTGTCTTTCATGACGCTCCTTCGGCAGTTCCTCTACAGCCGCATAGCCTACCTGTATCGTGGGGCTGTTGGCCAGAACTGTTCCTGTTTCTTCCTCTAACAGTACCAGCTCGTCATACAATTTATCGTATTCGAAATTACTCATGAGTTCCGAATTCTCCGCATAATACGCTTTAGAAGCCTGGTTGAGTAATTCCGTCAATTCTCTTATTCTCTTTGTTTTATCGTCTTTTTTATTCATGTCCGGCAACTCTTCCCTCAATCTGTTTCTTACTATATTATCATTCCGCTATCATACTTTCAAATACTAATTTCCAATTACCGCGAGCCGCATCCCGCATGTTTCATATAACTGCTGCAGTTCATCCCCCTCGAGTCTGCGATACTCCCCAGGCTTTAAGCTTGCAAGCCCGACATTCATAACACGTGTTCTTTTTATCTCTTTTACCTCATAGCCCAAAGTTTTCGACATTCTCCGGATCTGCCTATTGACTCCTTGGGTCAGTGTTATGCCAAAAGTATACTTTCCAAGCTTCTTAATCTCACACGGCCTTGTTGTAACATTCAACTCGTCCAAGCGAACGCCCCTCGCCATCGATTCTAAAAACTCCTGCGAAATTTCTTTAGCCACCTTCACCACATACTCCTTTTCATGGCGGTTGGCTCCTCGCATCATAGCATCAATCAGCATTCCGTCGTTAGTCATAATGATAAGCCCCTCTGAATCCTTATCCAGTCTGCCCGCATACGTCAGTCGGACCGGATATTTTAGCTGGTCGCTGATCTTCTTCTCCGCATATTTATCACGCTGCGTACAAGTGACTCCTACTTGCTTATAATAGGCCAAAACCACTTTTTTATTCTTCCCGCCTATGGTTTTTCCGTTTACAGCAATCGTATCTGAATCGCTTACCATACTGCCGATAGCTGCTGCTTTTCCGTTTACGGTCACACGCCCTTCCTCGATCAGCTTATCCGCATCTCGTCTGGAACATACTCCACACGCCGCCAAATATTTATTTAAACGTTCCATATTCTTCTCCGCAATCATCTTTCCTATTATTAGAAAAGAATTCACCTCTGTCCGAGGCGAATTCCGCATCTTAGTTTGCCTTATTTATTGTATCACATTTTCACAATATCTAACAGCTTTATCCTCCATGCTGTTAATTTTCTTTCACTGCACCATGAGGTCAAATTTATCACATATATTTCATATCCACACATAATACATAAGACTTTCCGTAGCTCGTTTCATATGCCTGGGAATATGTAGAGCATAAATTTCCCGTGGCACTGGAAATGTATTCATGGGATACATACATTTCATCCCTTTGTCTATCCGCCTGACTGAAATACCGTTTCGCCCTATGGTCATCTCCGGGCTCCGCCGGTTTAAACCCTCCTGCTGTCCTTATTTCCACCAGGCCGCTCATCACAGTATGGCTCGTCTGCCTGCCGTCACTTCCAATCACATAGGCGCATTCAATATGTGCTTCTTCCTTTAAGCAGTCGTTCAGCGTTTCATCTATTTTATTTTCTGCGCAGTCCTTTAGCGCATTCAAAGCTTTCTTCATGAAGACTCCCGCCTCGTTGTCGACGAGTTTCTTCTCCAGAACGATTCTTTTGGCAGGATCTACAATAAAGGTGTCTAAGACCTCCTTCAACCTTGCGGTCTCCTCATAAAGGCAAGCATTTGTACTCGCATTTTCCTGTGCAAGCGCAGCGTTGTTTTGAATCGTAGAGGATATTCTCGCAATGGTATCTACCATTTCCTTTATATTTTCTTTTTGTCTTGCCGTATTTGTCGCAATTTCCAGACTATCCTCATTTATTTCACCGAGGGAATCCTTCATCTGTGCAAATCGGTCTGCCGTCAGATTTACCACCGTCTGACATTCTCCCACCTTAGACACGCTCTCTTCTATAAGCTTTCCTGTCTGCTCCACCGCCTTCGTGGTTTGGTGTGCCAGTTCTCCTATCTCCTGCGCTACCACTGCGAAGCCCCTTCCGTGTTCGCCCGCACGCGCCGCTTCGATAGACGCATTCAAGGATAAGAGCTTAGTCTGAGAAGAGATAGAATAAATCATATCAGCCACCTTGGAAATGTTGCCTGACGCTATGTTTACCTGCTCCATGGCATCCACCATTTGCACTGCGTCGGTATGTCCCTCTTTCGCATGCGCCATGAGTTCCGTCATGCCTGCGCATATGTTATTTACGTTATTGTAATTTCTCTCGGTCTCCTCATATACGCTGTCGGCTTTCACCGTTACCAGATTCATCTCCTCCGCTATCTGCGTTTCATTTTCCGCCAAAAGCACAGTGGTTTGGTTGGCCTGCTCCCCAATCTTGTTGATCTGATTCATTATATCATTAATTTTAATAAACGTCTCTGAAAGTGATACCGTTATTTTGGTAAGCGCCGCTTTTATCGGAATAAAATCTCCGTAAAATTTCGCAGTATCCGACATCTGAACGAGCAAATCGCCTACCGACAGGTGGGAGAGAACTCCGGATATCTCCGCTATGTATTCGTTCAATACGTTAGCAATGTCGTTAATATCCTCGCTCACTCTTTGAAGATGCTCCTCCCCAGCCTCAATTTTATCGATATCCAGATTGCCTTTCGCAAGCCGGTTCGTCTGCTTCCTAATTGCCTCACAATCCTTCTCCAATTGTCTGTACATGCTTCTTTTACTCATCATGGCTTCTTCTCCTTCTTAGTTTGAATCAGGTAAAATACACTTTTCTATTACAGAACAAAAGTGTGCTTCGCGCGCTCTCGCGCTAAAATACCTCGGCAGCACAGCTTTTGTTCCTCGCGCGAAGCTACGCATCCTGCACGGAGTGCTTTTATTTCATAGGAAGCCGAAACTTTACTACTGCAACGTAACAAGGTTTTTCCTAATGAAATAAAAAAGTCTGGGCAAGGCAATACGCCTTATCCAAACTTCTTCGTTCAGCATCATATCATTATTTTCTCTGATCTTTTTCATGCTTAATATATTATCACAACATACGTACAATAGTAAATACATTTTATACAATGCCCTGAGCCGTCATAGCTTCTGCAACCTTAAGGAAGCCTGCAATATTAGCTCCTGCCACATAATTGCCTTCCATATTGTATTTCTTGGAAGCCGCATCGAGGTTGTGGAAGATGTCTACCATAATGCGATTTAATCTGCTGTCAACTTCTTCGAAGGTCCAGCTAAGTCTTTCGCTGTTCTGGCTCATTTCCAGTGCGGAAGTAGCTACACCGCCTGCGTTGGATGCTTTGCCGGGGCAGAACAGAACTTTATTCTCCAGGAAATAATCGGTCGCTTCCAAGGTGGTAGGCATATTTGCGCCTTCTGCAACTGCGAAGCAGCCGTTCGCAACAAGAGCCTTTGCATCATCGAGGTTAAGCTCGTTCTGCGTTGCACAGGGAAGAGCGATATCACATTTTATGCTCCAAACGCCTATTCCTTCATGATACTGCGCGCTGGATCTGGCCGCCGCATAATCCGTCAGTCTTGCACGTTTCACTTCTTTTATTTCTTTTAACAAATCCAAATCTATTCCTTCTGAGTCATAAATCCAGCCTGTAGAGTCTGAGCAGGTAACCGGTTTTGCACCGAGCTGCTGCGCTTTCTCGATTGCATAAATAGCTACGTTGCCCGCACCGGAAACCGCGATCGTCTTGCCCGCGATGTCTTTACCGTTGCACTTTAACATTTCTTCTACCAAATACAACAAGCCATAACCCGTAGCCTGCGTTCTTGCAAGAGAACCTCCATAGGTAAGACCCTTTCCCGTAAGAACTCCTTCGTAGCTGTTGCGGATTCTCTTATACTGTCCGTACATGAAGCCGATTTCTCTTCCTCCTACGCCGATATCTCCTGCCGGTACGTCCGTATCTGCGCCAATATGTCTATAAAGCTCCGTCATAAAGCTTTGACAGAATGCCATAACTTCTCTATCCGATTTGCCCTTAGGATCGAAATCGGAACCGCCTTTACCGCCGCCGATAGGAAGTCCGGTAAGGGAGTTTTTGAAAATCTGCTCAAAACCCAGGAACTTGATAATGCCAAGATTAACAGACGGATGAAATCTCAAGCCGCCCTTGTAAGGTCCGATAGCGCTGTTGAACTGTACGCGGAAACCGTTGTTCACCTGAACCTGTCCTTTATCATCCACCCAGGGAACGCGGAACATAACGATTCTTTCCGGTGTAACTAATCTTTCCAGCAAAGCGTCTTTTTTGTACACTTCTTCATTCGCTTCGATTACCACACGAAGGGACTCCAGAACCTCTTTTACCGCCTGAATGAATTCCGGCTGTGCCGGATTCTTTGCAACTACCAAGTCAAATACCTCATCAACATATGACATCTACGTGTCCTCCTTTAGTTTGAATGTATAATCCTTATGTAAACAATGAGCGATTCGCTTCGCGAATTGCTCTTTTGCTTAAAAAAAAGCACAAAAGAACAAGCTTCTGTGCCAAGACGTCTTTGTCCACGTATTATTATATAATGCTGATTCCGATTTCACAAGACACTTTAGGATATTAAACTGTAAAAGTTTTATAACATTTTTGATTGTTTTTTTATACACTTTGTACAATAATACGTGTATACAGTCATAAATATTTTTTCAGCCGTTCAATATTCTTTTCCTCAAAATCCATTAATTCCTTTGCGATTTCCAGTGAAGTGTTCTCCGCATGCTCATGGTGGTTCATATGCTTGCACATATCCGTTATCCCACGGTTACTTCCCTGAATCATCATCTCCGCAATATGGCTCGTGCTCGTATCAAACAGCGTATTGGAATGGATACCTCCCACTAACATCATCTGACTTACATTATTCGTGTGATAGGGTTCCGATTTCCCTTCCAGGATCTTATCCAGCGCCTTATTATGGATTTCCGAATATTTTAAAGCCTGCTTGGACAGCTGTACCGCCAGACTATCGTCCGAAACTTTTTCACTTATCGTATTGATAGCCTTTATTGCCATTTCCGTATTTTTCTGCACTCCACGCAGAATTTCCACATCGTCTTTTTTCATCGCGCACTCTTCCTTCCTAGCCTCGCCGGCTCCATTGATTTCAATTAAAAATCTTTTAAGCAAGAATTAAATAGAAAAGGTGTAAGTATAGCTTTCTATACTTACACCTCACTTCCTCTGATTAAGAGTATGCGCTCTTTTTTATAATTTATTCAAAAGGATATTTTATTCCCCATTCATATCTGAGACTGTCCATCAGCTTCATGATGCGAATCGTTTCCGCATGGGGCATCTGATGACATTCTATCTCTCCGTTCTGCAAAGCTCTCACACAAGCTTCGACCTCGTACTCATAGCCTGAAATCTGCTTCGGACGGTTGTATTTTTCTACTTTATTATAGCTGCTGTCATATACCGTCATGCTCGCGAAGTTATTGATATTCTCGATTACCACAAATCCCTTGGTTCCGTGTATGATTCCCTTTCTATCGCTTAACGAAAGCATAGAGCTGTTCAACACCGCCATCTTTCCGTCTTCGAATACCATTGTTATGCTGTTTTGTTCATCCACACCGCTCTTTGCATAGGTACAGACGGAAGATAATTTCTTTACTTCCGTTCCGAATATCATCGAAGCGAAATTAATCGTATACACTCCTACATCGAGAAGTGCGCCTCCTGCAAGAGCAGGGTCTGTCAGACGGGACACTCCGTTTATTACATAGCCGAGGTTCGCGGTCAGCATCGTAGGAACACCGATCACGCCGCTGTTCAGTACTTCCTTTATCGTTTGAAGCATGGGCATATAACGGGTCCACATTGCTTCTGTTATAAGCACATTCTTTTCCTTTGCTAAGGCAATCAGCTCCTCTGCCTGCGCAGCATTAGCTGTGAAAGCCTTTTCGCAAAGCACAGGTTTTCCGTTTTCTATACATAACTTTGCGTGTTCATAATGCTCGGAATGGGGCGTCGCAATATAGACCAGATCCACCTTCTTATCCGCGACCAACTCTTCGTAAGATCCATAGGACTTCTTACATCCGTATTTTTTAGCAAATTCCGCCGCCTTATCCTTGTTTCTGGAACCTACCGCGTAGCATCTTGCTGTCTTCATCTTAATCAAGGTCTGCGCCATCGTCCCGCCGATACCTCCGGCTCCCAGGATCGCCACGTTTATCTTATTGTTCAAGTTCATATCCGGCACCATTCTTCCCTCTCAATCATAGATTTATTACTATTCAGCATGCAGCTTCATAGCAACAGTTAATGCACAAAAATACTGCTGAGCAGTATTTTGCGCTTGCATTTTATTCCACATAATCTGATTTCACATATGCGGTCTGCCCCTTGTATTTTACCTTCGTCCATCCATCTGCCTGCTTCATCACCAGCTCCAGCTTCTCACCGACATATACGAGTCCTAACTTCTCACCGGTCTCACTGGCCGTCTTTCTGACGTTAACATTCTCTGTTACCGTTACCGTAGTACCGTCACCGGCAGAGACGGTCTGTGTTTCCGCATTCGTTTCAGTTTGTGCTGTATCTTGATCTGCCTGCTCCGTTTCGGCTGCTGCGGCAGCTTCTTCTACGGGCTCCAGATATTCGGTCTTAATAAAGGCATCTTTACCATCGAAAGTAATCTTGCTCCAGCCATTGCCTTTTTCTTCCAATAGGGTAAATTCATCGCCTGTTTGCGCTTTTCCAACTTTATCGGCGGTCTCGCTGTCAGAACTTCGAACATTGACTACATCCGTAGCGCGTACCGTCTTTGTCACATTTGTTTGTGTCTCCTCAGCAGCTTGTTCCGTCTCCGTGTCCGCTGTTTCTGCCGCCTCGCTATTTTCTGCATCTGCGTCCGCAGTTTCATCTTCCGTCTGTGCAGCCTCCGCTTTCGCAAGAGCTTCACCTACCGAAACATCGATCCTCTGCGCCAGATCCACGAGAAAGGCGTTCAGCTCCTCATCGCTTTCCAAAAGCTCGTTGTATTCTACGGCAACCTTATTGTTCAAATCAACCACATCGTCCTGAAGAGAAATATCCCTGATATAGTTTGTTACAACGGAATTATCTTCGCCTTCATTAATATAACAGTTCCCATTCTCATCCGTGCAAACGTAAAACGCCTGCATTCCTGGTACCATTTCGTCATACTCGGTAAATTTCACTTTGGAATATACATATACCAGATAGGATTCCTCTACCGGACCCGTTTTCGTGTATACGTCAAGCTGTGGATAGGAATCAATATATTTGCTCATTTCCTGAATTCTTATTTTTTCCGTATCGTCCACAAATGCGTTAATGGAGGAAACCGTATCCAGATTTCCCTCTGCCAAAGCGGCATAGTAACTGCTCATAAGCGCGTTTACCGCCGGATATGCATTTTCCTCAAGCGGAAGCTCCGGCACGGTATCCGCATCCTCTGCTGAAGCCGCCATGGTATCCGCCACCTCCGTGCTCTCCGCCATCTGCGCTTCTTCCTCGGCTGCTGCTTTTTTATTCGCATTGACCGCTATGAGAACCGTAAACAGAACGCATACTACGAGAATCAGAGGCATTACTATTTTCGCGTGGTCTGATATCCAATCCTTTATATCAACCAATCTGTCTTTTATGCTGTTGTTCATAGATGATTTTCTATGCCTACTCATAAAATAAAACTGTCCTTTCTGTTCTTACTTCCCATCTTCTATTACTCAGAGTGATGTAAATGCACCCGGCAGGAATCGAACCTGCATTAAAGGCGTCGGAGGCCTCCGTTCTATCCATTAGACTACGAGTGCATAAAAAATTGGTACTTATAAAATTATAATATATTACAAATTTGTTACATCACTCTGATATAATATCATAACAATTTATTATTGTCTAGTGTACTTTTTGTGAACATACCAATAGGAAAAATTTGGATGTTCTAGAATAACTTTGTAATTGTGTTTTCTTTTCTCGAATAGCGATATACCGCATCCGTCAGGACATCCTCAGGATCCACCTGCGTTTCATTGATATCACAGACCATTCTCCAAAGCTGTGTGGGTTCCTGCTTTCCGTCGTCAGGTATTAATATGATTTCATGAATGGAGCTGGGGAGAATGAATAAATCTTTACAAACTGCATTGGAAAATCCAAGCAACTCATTTTCATACAGCAGCGTTGCTGCTCCAAAAAGCTTGTTCTCATTTCCCATAACGAACATTTGTCCACAGCTTTCACAGTCTGTTACCGTAGTAAGCAATTGCGAGGCCGCATTATCGAACCATTCTTCATCGGGCATGAAGCCATCCTCGCCGGCTCCCGCAATGAATTCCTTTTTCAAATCCTGCGAAAAAATTTCCTGCATCATCCTCTCGATAGGCAGAACTCTTGCCGGAAGCAGCCGTCTCGTGTTTTCCTTCGCATCCTCATATAACATTTCCTTTGTAATGCCCCATAACTTAAGGTGGTTATTATAAATTAAAATAGTGGCTTTGCTCAACTCCTTTTCGTCGACACTACAATAAAACACTACCGCCATATCCAGGAAAGAAAAGTGGGGAATCTTCTTTAGTATTTCCTGATTTTTTTCATACCCTATTACTTTATATGCTACTTTTCCCTTTAGTTTTCCATAATCCAAAAAAAAATTCATATCCAGATTTTTTTCAAAACAGCTTTCCTTGTAAATCCGTCTTATTTCTTCAACAATATCTTGCAAGGGTTTTCCCCGCTCATATTCTTCAAAAAAATCATCGAGATAAATATTAGGGGATATATTTCTTCCCGTTTTGGCTATTACCACGCTATTTAAGATTACCCCGTTATTTTTCGTAATCCGGTTTATCTCAACGGTTACCTCTCCTCCTAAACAAAATTTTAATTCACCCTTTACTTTTTCGCAAAATTCCATGATTTTCATGTAAAACCCTCTTTCTTTCTAATATATTTTTTAGTTTGTGATTTGCGGTAACGATGTACCTTGACTGTGCGGATTTTCCGCCGAAGATTTGCTTAGCATCATGCGATGCAACTTATATGATTTGAATAATAAAAAAAGACAACGGAAAATTCCTATTCCCATTGTCTTATAAGCTTAAATGATAGTTGATACCGATTATACTCTGGAGAGATAATCTCCCGTTCTGGTATCGATCTTGATCACGTCGTCCTGATCCACGAATAAAGGAACGTAAACGGTTGCTCCCGTCTCCACAACAGCGGGTTTTGTAGCACCTGTCGCTGTGTCTCCCTTGAATCCCGGTTCTGTTTCCGTAATCTGCAGTTCTACAAACAGCGGAGGTTCGATGGCGAATACATTTCCGTTATGGGAACATACTTTAACCATCTCATTCTCTTTTACGAATTTCAGAGAATCGCCTACCGAAGCCTCATCGAGTCCAATCTGCTCATAGCTCTCCACATCCATAAAGTGA
Organism: Bacillota bacterium; assembly: GCA_023408815.1. GTDB lineage: Bacteria > Bacillota > Clostridia > Lachnospirales > Lachnospiraceae > Kineothrix. The sequence goes on from JAEYJO010000007.1 coordinate 12,511, forward strand.
AATAAATCACCGTCTGAATATAAGTACTGCATATCTTTTCTATCAATACGTGCTTGCGGGCATTTCTCGGTGGGTCTGAATGTTTTTTCAATTACACCGCCGCTCTTAATATTTTTCAGTTTGGTCCTTACGAACGCTGCCCCTTTACCCGGTTTTACGTGCTGGAACTCAATAATCTGGTAAATATTATTATCTAATTCAATAGTAATACCATTTCTGAAATCACCTGCAGAAATCATAAAATATTCCTCCTAAAATTTTCACGTTATAATTCTATAACAGTTTATACTAAAAGCTCACATATTTCAACTATTTTTTCCAAATCCCTATTCTAACGTTTTTCCCCGCTAACAGCGGATAGGCAGTAATCGATCGCTTCCAAATATCCTTCCAGCCCATGACCGTATATTTGTTTATCACAGACCGGAGCCGTTACGGACACCTTTCTGAATTCCTCCCGCTTCGTTATATCGGAAATATGTATCTCCACTTTGGGTACCGTTATACTGGCAAGGGCGTCTCTGATAGCATAGCTGTAATGAGTATACGCTCCGGGGTTTATGACGATTGCCTCCGTCTGGTCAAAATAGGAATCCTGGATCCTGTCTATAATGGCTCCCTCGTGATTGCTTTGAAATACCTCTATTTTACAGCCCGTCTCTTCTCCTTTCCCGGCAATCAGCCCCAGAAGATAGTCGTAATCCTGCGCTCCGTAAACGCTCTTTTCCCTGATTCCGAGAAAATTAATGTTAGGTCCGTTAATAACGAGCAGATTCATGCCTTTATTTCCTCCGTTTTCTTTACGATTTCATCCAATATTTCATCGAAGTCTTTCCCGTCCACATCGATGACCAGATCGGCAGCGCTTTCATATACAGGCGACCGTTTTTCTAAAAGCTCTCTTACCTTCTCTTCCGGATTGTCTCCTTGTAAAAGGGGTCTGCTCATATCGCCAGACAGCCTTTCACAGACGGTAGGTGCAGTCACTCTCAAATAAACTACTTTGCCAAGCTGCTTTAACAATTCCCTGTTCTCACTCCTCATGGGAAGGCCGCCACCCACCGAAATAATTTGGTTGTCCGGCTCCTGCAACAGCTTCCTCAGGCAGTCCGTCTCCAGCCTTCGAAACTCCTCTTCCCCATATTTATCAAAAATCTCTGAAACCGTCATCCGGCTCAGCCTCTCGATCATTCTGTCCGTATCCGTCATCGCCTGTTTTAACAAATACGACAGCCGAATGCCTACACTGGTTTTTCCGCAGCCCATAAAACCGATTAAAATAATATTATTCATGCTTCTCCAATTCCCATCTCAGCTTTCATCTTCTCGTATACGATAAGCGCATCTTTCTCTGTTACCGATATATCATTCCAGAGCTCATATGCAATTATTCCTTGATACAACAGCATCTTAAGACCATGGAAGGCCTGTCCGCCCGCTCCCTTTACAAGCGACATGAACTTTGTGTTCGCAGGCCTATATATTAAATCGAAGCCGGTGTGAAGCATTTCAAAAAAAGCTCTATCCTCTATTACTACATTATCTATGTCAGGATAGAGTCCTACGCTGGTGGCTTGTATGGCAAGATATTTTCTTTCTCCCGAAAGACGGGCGTAATCCTGCATCTCCATGGCTATGACACAGTCTGTTTCGAGAAGCCGGTTCACCTCCAAGGCTATCTGATTCGCTTTATCCAGCGTGCGGTTTAGAATATATACCCTTTTTGCTCCCTCCCGGGCACACATGAACGCCACTGCACGCGCCGCACCTCCCGCACCTAAAAGTATGACGTATTCGTCTTTTAGGTGAATGCCCTCACTGTACATCGCCCGACATAAGCCCGGCATATCGGTATTATACCCTTTATAGCCTTTCTTTGTCCGCACTAACGTGTTTACCGCACCAATCCCCTGCGCTGTCTCGTCTGTCTCCGTAAGATACTTCATGACCTCACTCTTATATGGAACCGTCACATTCAATCCTAATATATTCAGCGCATATGCACCATCTATTGCCGCCTTGACATTTCCATTCTCCACATGGAAGGGCACATATGCCAAATTTCTACCTTCCCTTTCCGCCAAAGTGTTATGAATCAGGGGCGACATGGTATGCTCTACCGGATTACCAATCAGGCCGCAGGTTCTCGTATATCCGTCTATCTGCCTCATCTTTTGCTCCTCCCCCTATATTTCTCTTTCTTTCTGGAATTCCTCATATAAAAAAACAGCACAATTTTCTCCAAATACCTTTTTAAAATGATCTGTATCTCTTCCTTGGGATGAATGGGCTTTACTAAAAAAGTCCTGATTCCGGCCCGATTCGCTCCCCATACGTCTGTAAAAATCTGATCACCCACAAACAACGTATTATCCTTCGTTGTGCTCATCCGCTCCATGGCCTTCAGATAGTTGCCTGCCGAGGGTTTCCCCGCTTTATAAATATATTCTGTGCCCACCGCATCGTTAAAGCCTTTTACCCTGGGCTCTTTGTTGTTAGATAATAATATAATCCGATACCCCAATCTCTTCAACCGCCCGATAAATGCCTTACTTCTTTCATCTGCAGGCGCTCCATGGGGAACCAGCGTATTATCGATATCGAAGATTATTCCACGATACCCTTCCTCATATAGCTTATTAAAATCAATTTCATAAGTAGAATCTGTATATTCATCAGGGTAAAACCTCTTGAGCATATTCATTCCGTCCTTTTAATCATAGGCTCTAAGCCTGCATCTTCATTATTTTAATAAATCTATCTTAACAAAGTAACTCTCGCTAAGCAAGTAAAAAAGAAGGATGCTCCGCCAGGAACATCCTTCACCCTCTATTTTTTTATAATTACGGTTCCGTCGATGTCGCCATCATACTCCAAATCAGGCTTTCCGCCCACAAAGTACTGATACTCCTCAAGTATCTTATCCTTACGCATATCGGAAATCGCTTGTTGGATATCCAGCTTTGCAAGGCTGCTCTCGCTTCCTATGTAATCAAAAGTTTCTTCTTTATTAAAAGTAAGTGAAATGTTATTTACATCCGTAATGGTCCGCTTTACTTCGTTCAGAGAGTAGTCAGAGGAATCCGGCTGCTTCTCCGGCTTCGGCTGGAGGTCTGCTTCTTCAATGGTTGGCTTCGGCTGGAGGTACGCTTCTTCAATGGTTGGCTTCGGCTGCATCTGCAAGGCATCATAGGGCCTGGGTATCCCTATCACTTCTATCATCCTCATAGCTCTCACCACCTTTCTGCTTTACATGATTCATTCCCTCTTATTTGTTATCATTATCGAACATAACCTACACTTTCCTTAGTTATTATAGTACCATTGTACTATTTTTTTGCATATTTTACAACATCTATTTATTCCCAAAAAAGGAAAACTTAACAGCAGAACTTCAATAATTCTTATATATAATTTATTTCTGATTAACAGAATTGTTTCCAAATAAAAAGTTTTTTTCAATTATAAATGATGACATATAGCTCAATCGATCAGGTTTTTATCCTCGCTGATTCCTGCTGCTTCCAAAAGAGTCTTCGTATACTCGTGTTTCGGTGCAAAATACACCTCCTGCACCTTTCCTTCTTCGACGATTTCTCCTTTTTTCATAATCATCACCCGATCACACATCTGGTAAACTACTCGCAAGTCATGGGATATGAATAAAACGGACAGGTTCATGTCCCTGTGGAGCTTCAGCAAAAGCTCTATGATCTGGGCCTGAATCGTCACGTCCAGCGCGGATACCGGTTCATCGGCAATCAATAGCTCCGGCTCCAGCATCAGGGCACCCGCCAAAGCGACCCTTTGTCTTTGTCCGCCGGAAAGCTGTCTTGGATACCGATCTGCAAAAGCGTCGCCAAGTCCTACCCGTTCCAGCATCTCACTTACTTTTTCCAAACGCTTCGCCTTGGTGATGCCTCCCTTTAACCTAAGAGGCTCCTCTAATATCCATCCTACCTTCTTAACCGGATTCAAGGAGCTGTATGGGTCCTGGAAAACCATCTGCGGACGGATGCCCTTACTGTCTGCCGGCACATCGTAGGTTATTTCCCCGCTTTCATGCTTTATCATACTAAGAATTGCCTTAGCTAATGTAGACTTCCCGCAGCCGCTCTCTCCCACTAGTCCAAGAATCTCTCCTCGTTTTATTTCAAAGGAAATATGGTTAAGCACCTGTACATGCTTTTTATAAGATACGCTTAAGTCGCTGACGACAAGAATATTCTTATTTTCCATTTTCATTCTCCCTATTTTCTCTCGCATTTCGGAATTGCCGCTATCAGCTTCTTCGTATATTCTTCCTTGGGATTTTCAAAGACATCTTTTGAATTTCCAGTTTCCACAATATAACCGTCCTGCATTACGATCACCCTTTCACACAGCCTGCTCACCAGGCTCAAATCGTGGGAAATGAAGAGTATCGCCGTTTTTTTCTGTTTATTTATCTTTTTTAGTAGTTTCACAATCTGTGCCTGAATCGTAACATCCAAAGCAGTAGTAGGTTCGTCCGCAATCAATAATTTAGGTTCGCATATGATGGCCGCTGCCAGCATTGCTCTTTGCCGCATGCCTCCGGAAAGCTCATGGGGATACATCTTATATACCTTTTCCGCATCCGCAAGCTCTACGTTTTTTAACAGCATAAGGGCGGTTTCCCTGCGCTCCTCCTTCGTCATCTGTGTATGAATGCGAAGGCTTTCCTCCACCTGCCATCCGATTCTTTTTACCGGATTCAATGAGGTCATGGGTTCCTGAAACACCATGCCGATTTCCTTGCCTTGCAACTTACGAAGCTGTGTTCTCGGACAGGAAAGCAAATCTATCCCTTCATAGAGAATCTGCCCCTTTTTTTCCATATCGTGGCGGCTCAAAAGCCCGGCAATCGCTAGCGCAGTCATCGATTTGCCGGAGCCGGACTCTCCCACAACGCCAACGATTTCTCCTTCATTTAAGGTCAAATCGAAATCATATACGACCGTTTCCGGAACGAGATGGTCGTGAAACTCAATATTCAAATCAATTACTTCGAGTAAAGGCGATTTTTTATCCATCATTCTTGGTTCCTATCCCTTCGCTGAGAAGACTGAAGCCGAGCACCATCCATATAATTACGGCTCCCGGAAATATCGCATATGCGGGCGCTGTAAACAAATAGGACTGAGCCTCCGACAACATGCGCCCCAGACTCGCTTCAGGGGGCTGCACGCCGATTCCAAGATAACTCATTCCGGCTTCCGCCAGCACCGCATTATTGAATCCGATGATAACTGCAGAAAGCAGCACCGGCATGGTACCCGGCAGGATATGCACGAACATGATGCGCAAATCTCCCGCTCCCTGCAGCTTAGCACTCTTCACATAATCCATATTCCGGTACTTTAAAAATTCTCCCCGCACAATACGGGCAAAACTGGGCACGAAAGCGATTCCAAGCGCAGCGATAACATTGTTCCTGCCCGGTCCCAAGATGCTGATAAAGACAAGTGCCAAAAGGAGGCTGGGAAATGCGAAAATAGCATCGTTGATCCTCATGAGAATTTCGTCCAGAATTCCCCCGTAATATCCGGTAACCGCTCCTAAAACGATGCCGAAAACGGTGCCGATAGCTACCGTACATAAGGCAACGAGCAAGGTTGTCCGGCTTCCCTGAAGCACGCGGCTGAATACGTCCCTTCCGAAATTATCACAGCCCATGGGATGAGCCAGGGAAACTCCGGCGAACTTCGCCGCAGGATCCATGGCATTGGGATCGTAGGGGGTATAAAAAATGCCTATCATAATAAGAAGAAGCATCGTTCCGGTAAGTACCCCTCCGACTATTAAATTATAGTTCTTCTTTTTCTTCTTCATACTTATACTCGCTCCTGCGTCGATATCCGAGGATCGATCAACTGATATATAATATCTACCACCAGATTTATAAAAACGACGATAAAGGCAATGCAGACAATAATCGCCTCCACCACCGGATAGTCCCTGTTAGAAATGGAGGTCAAAAGAATCCGTCCCAAACCGGGTATGCTGAACACCTGCTCGATAATGATACTGCCCGCAACCATATCGGCAAGCGCCATCCCCCAAAAAGTAACCACCGGGATAACCGCATTTTTCAATATATGATTATAAAACACCTGATTGCTTCTGTTTCCCCTGCTGAAAGCCGTTCTGACATAATCCTTCTTCACTTCTCCGATTACTGAGCTTCGAAGTAATTTCACCGCCATCGCTGTTTTCGGCAAAGCTATCGCCAGTGCCGGGAAAAACATATAACCGATAAATTGTCCGAAATCATCTTTATAGGATACATAGCCTCCCGGCGTAAAAAGCCGGAAAATCCGCCCGAATAAAAATGTAATCAGTATCCCCGCAAAAAAAGGCGGAATCGCCATCGTAATCTGATTCATGACATAGATAACTCTATCCGCAATACCGCCTTCATGCTTAGCCGTATAGATTCCCAAAGGCACCGCCAAAGCGATCATCAAAAGAAAAGCGATCCCGGTCAAAACAAGCGTAACGGGGAGCTTATCCACAATCATCGACTCCACCGGTATCCGATAACTGTAGGAGATTCCCATATCTCCCTTTAAAAATGAACCGGCCCATCTGAAATACTGTGTAAGAAATGGATCGTTCAATCCCATCTCCTCCCGCAGCGCCTCCACTTTTTCCGGTGTGGCCTGTGTGCCGAGCATGGAGGTGACCGGATCCCCCGACATTACAAAAAAAGACAGAAAGACAAGAAATGAAACTGCAAACAAGGTAGCTGCCATCATAATGACCTTTTTCCCGATATATTTCATCCTCTTGTCCTCCTGCCTAAAAAAGTTAATCCTGTACTTTTATTCTTCTACTATATAAAGCTTGGAAAAATCCTGCACATATAGCGGATAGAATTGATAACCGCCGTATTTTTTATTGATTGCCACGAATTCAGGCAAATCCTGAATATAAACGTTGGCTGCCTCTTCTGACAGAATCCGCTCACATTCCTTGTAATATTCCGTCTTCTGCGCGTCGTCGGTGCTGGAAATCGCATTCTGTAATGCCGTATCATATTTAGAGCTGCTGAAATTGATGAAGTTATTGGAAGCCGTAGATTCGAACCGCCCCAGCAGTGCCCCTGCCGTCAGACTGGATGCATCCACGCCGATTACCGTCGACTCAAAATTTCTTCCCGCGTATACATCGCTGAGCCAGCTATCCCATTCTATCAACTGAATCTGCGCTGTTACGCCAATCGCCTTGAATTCCTCTACGAGCACTTGTGCCGTATCGATATGCTGCTGATAGTTGGACGGCACCGTAATCGTAAAAGAAAATCCGTCCGGATATCCCGCTTCTGCAAGAAGGGCCTTCGCCTTCTCCGTATCCTTCGAATACGTATCGTTTAACTCCTCTATATAATATTTTTCAAAGGAGGGGAACATGCTGCTGCCTATCTCCGTCCCCTTGCCGTCTGATACAAAATCCATGATTTCCTGAGGGTCGATCGCATAGCAAAGAGCCTGCCTTACACGCACGTCGGAAAACGGCTCTGCCGCATTGTTCAAATACAATGCTTGTACCAGATTCATTTCTCCCTCCAGTATATCAAACTTATCCGACAACTCCGCCGCCTGCGTCGCGGTCACCCTGGCAATCATATCCACAGAGCCGCCTTCCAGATCCATAACAAAAGAATCCGCATTTGCACGCACCTTTAAAATCACATCTTCAATATGTGCGCCCTCTCCCCAATAATCGTCGAATTTCTCCATTACGAAATTCTCCTGCGGAGAGCGAGAGACGTATTTGTACGGCCCCGTTCCGATAGGATTCGTATCCGGCTCTTGATTAGACGCCGGTATAATCGCTGCCGTCACGCCCGCCAGGTCCGCATCAAACTCTGTATTTGACTCCGCTAACACGATTTCTACCGTTTCATCGTCGATGATATTTACGCTTTCTATATTAGAAAACGCCGCTATCAGTGGTTCTCCGTTACTGGTATCGGCGCATTTATCAATCGAATACTTGATATCCTCTACCGTAACCAGACTGCCATCGTGAAATTTGATTCCTTTTCTCAATGTAAATGTGTAAACCTTACCGTCATCAGAGACTTTGTACGCACTGGATACAGCGGGAACTAAATTACCGTTTGCGTCCGGCTTAACCAGACCTTCAAACATGTTGAAAAATACCTCTTTCGTTCCTGCCGCCACTGCTTTATGGGGGTCAAGACTGTCCTCTATATCCTGAGGTATTCCGACGGTAATCTTAGAAGAATTCTCGCCTGTCTTATCACCCGAGCACGCGCTCAGTGCAATAGTCAGTGTTGTCAACACAAACACTAAAAAAAGTTTCGTTATTCCTTTTCTTTTCATGTGTTTCAATTCCTTCCTTTTCTTCGTCTATATTTAATTGTCGTTTTATTGTATAAAATTTTTTTTCAAAATGCAAGTACTAAATGCAGTACAATCCTATAATCCAATAAGATAGTTACTGTTCACACCCTTGCCCGACAAATGGACTTCTAACAGATATCGAAGGCAATCGAATCCAAACCAAAAGACTCCTGCTCCGAATTCAAATATATAAGAAGTTCTAATTCTCTGAATAGTCAAGCCAAACATAACAGAAAACAAAAAACTCGCTGCGCTCAAACAGCTTTGTTTTCTGTTATGGCCTGTCTGTTCAAAGAAAGAACTTCTAAATATTTTCATAGGCGCAGTCGTTCTTTTAGTTTGGATTCGATTGTCCGTAAAAGTTTGTAAAAAGTCCATTTGTCGACGTTACTGGAAAGGAAGTGAACAGTAGCATAAAGTAGCATAAGATAAAAAGGATCGCTCTTTTATTTATGAGCAATCCTCCACCATATCTATTATATATACTTTTTACCGTTTTATTTATCCAAAACCTTCTTAAGCTCATCCATGAATGTGTTAATGTCCTTAAATTCTCTGTAAACAGAAGCGAATCTTACATAAGCCACCGCATCCAGATCCTTCAGCTTGTTCATAACGAGCTCTCCGATGACCTGACTGGGTATCTCTTTTTCCTCCATGTTGAAAACCTCTGTCTCCACTTCTTCCACCAATCCCGTAATTTCATTGGCACTGACCGGACGTTTATGACATGCGCGCAGCACGCCCGCTTCTATCTTCGAGCGGTCATAAGTCTCTCTGTTATTATCCTTCTTAATTATAATAAGCGGAATCGTCTCTATCTTCTCATATGTGGTAAAGCGTTTGTCGCACTCGTCACACACACGGCGGCGTCTTATGGAATTATTATCTTCCGCCGGCCTTGAATCTATAACTCGCGTGTTCTCGTGACCGCAAAAAGGACATTTCATGGATGTAACCTCCTATTTCGTACTATTATTATCAGTATATTCGAAATATCGTTTTATGTCAACTAGATAAATTAATACCTGCGCATATCTTATAGAACGCAATAGGCGGCATAAAATCTACTTTTTAATAGAACTTATCCCGCCATATTATATAGTTATGAAATTTTCTGTTTTAATGTCCTGACTTCTGATTCTAACATGCTGACCTTAATCGCTAACATTTCAATCTCATTATTGCGCTTCATAACTTCGTGAAGGTTACGCGATAAATCCAGATGACCTTCTGCCACCCTCTTTATATTCACTCTTATTTCATTTTCAAGTATCAATTCGATATTTGTTACTTTATTCTCGATCTTCTCTATCTGGTCTTCGATTTTCTCTATTCGGTCTTCGATCTTCTCTAATCTGTTTTCAATCGGTTTTATTCTGGAATCCAGTTTTTTATCTAATAACTCTGATATCGCTAACAGTAATTCATTGTCTGTCATATACTCATCTCCTTATAATAAAAATAATAGCATAAAAATAGTGTCAAGTCCATTTTATTTTCCCTAATTCTTTTTCAAATTGTTACTGCTCACTTGTCCGAGGCAGGTCGGAAAAACCACTATGCTTAAAAGCTGGCTGCAGAAGAGAACATAGGACGGGAGTATGTTACACTGGTCGATTTGACAGAACGCCAAATAGCAAAGAATGAACCGAAGCTATTCCTGCAAATTCACAAGCCGCCGATGTTTATCGATGAGGTGCAGTATGCCCCGGAGCTGTTCGCCTATATTAAAATACATGTTGACCAAAACCACCGCGCCGGTAATTTGGGGCTAACAGTTCACAGGCTGAAATCCATGGTGCCATGAGCGGTGCGATTCTTGAGAATTTTGTAGTATCTGAAATCGTTAAGAGCTACCAAAACTGCTACTCCGCAGCGTCAGCTTACCCGGGTATTTGGGGTCATAGATAAAGCCGCATCTTTACATTCTATCAAAAAATTTTTCAATACAGCAGCTGTTCTTGTTCCAGACGAATATTTAATTCCAGCATTCTATGAATTAAGTTACTAAATATTGCATATCTAGTATCCTCACCCATCTCCTTTAATATCTTCCGGTATGGTTCTTCCATTAACATTCCTTTGTCCCTATTCTTTTCCAAACTTTCTATATCCATTTTATAGGGTAATAGTTCTAAAACAATGGATTCCTTCAATCTGTTAAAAATTCGAAAACCCCCAACATCTATATCGCTCCAGTGATAATACTTAATCTCATCCAAACACTTTTTGCCAGCTTCATAAAGTTTTTCAAACCATTTTCCTTTTGTAGGACTATAAAAGCCTCCATGATAAATTACCAGTTCATTTTTCATCCTCTTTTTAGAAATATACCAAACATAATTTGCTTTATTTTCTATGAATAAAACTTTGGATATTCCAAACAAAGAAACTTCCTCGATTTTTTCCACTGTAACCGAATTAATATATGCGCCGTAAACTTCCAACCCATAATCAATGCAGCTTCCATCTTCTAAATATATTTTGACATTTCCTGTAAACTCTAATACTTCCGGCCATTTTACAAGTCCCTTCTCCCGGAGACACTCTTCCTCTACAAATTCTTCTCCTTTTTCTTTTTTTATCACTCTTAAAATAGAAACTAACTTTCCTTTTACAAATCGTTCAAAATACTTACTGTCTCCATATAAATGGCTGCTCAAAATGCGCTCTTGAATTTCACTGCTATTACCGGCCAAATACATTAAGCATTTTAAAATATCTTCGTTAAAGGCCATGTCCTCAGTAAAAAAACGTGGTATCTTAAGCCGTTGCCTTATATACTTTTCCTGCTCTTTCAAGAAAAGACTGATTTCACCATCCTCTACTACTTTTTCTAAATAAGTAATCAGCAATTGATGTAAAGAATCAATAATATTTCCTTTGGGAATCCTCCCCAGCAACTGATAACACTCTTTAATCTTATCCTCATCTGCTATCAGCCAGATTCGGTCAACCAAATTACCTGTCTCATAACGAACCCACGAAAAATTTATCAGCCCATCCTGTTCCAAATTAGTCAGAGCAGACAAAAATTCCTCCTTTTTCTCAACGCGTTCCATGTGTTTATTTAATGCTTCTTCATCCTGTAAACGTATTGATACCTTTCGTATTGAGCCCTTGTCTGTAAACAATTTGCTATTCTCATACTTTTGAATTAACTTCTCTAAAATCCAAATTCGATAGTCCATGCTTACCTCCTGTCAGTCCTCCACTAATGATTCATCTATTTCCTTAGGATCAAAATACCTTGTAAATGAATGTTTATTATCCTTGTAAACAGCAATATTTCGATCTACTAATGGAGCAATATCCGGTATTTTATCAGGCGGTGCTGAAAAAACAGCCTGAAGTCCAAATCGTCTAAGCAACCGAATGCTTTCCTGAATTCTTTCTCCATCCATTTTGCTGAATGCTTCGTCAAGTATAATCAGACGGATTGTATTATTCTGATTTTTATTGCGGATTCTGCATACTTGAGAAAAGGAGGCTAACAATGCTATATAAAATGGAATCTGTGTTTCCCCTCCCGATTTTTTCAATAATGTTTTTGAAAGACGCTGTTCCTCTCCCTGGTCATTTTTAACTACCAAGTCAAAAACAAGATAAGTTTTATAATCAGTAAATTTTTTTATATTTCTCTCGTATTCAGCCCTACGCTCTGCAGATACATTGCTATCATTTAAAATCAGCAAACGGAATAATTCCGATATTTCATTTTGATATTTTTCATTGAAACTCTGCGAGGCAATATTCCATCCACCGGTATCCATAAGCAGCGGATCCATAATCATATCATAAAAATGCCGGTACTCGGGATTTGGTTTTTTTTCAAACTGATATGTATCGGTGCCGAAAATGCTTTGCTTTAAAGATGCATTCAGTTCATTAATCTGTTCTGTTACTGTTTCAATATTAGATTTAAGTTTGGCAATAAAATCATCCCTGAACTGATTATAAGCTTTCACTTTAGAATCTTTAATTTTCTCTATATAATCAGGCAGCTGAATATCGGACAAGTTATTCAATTCCTTGTCAAATTCCTGATTACCCTCCTTTTCAATATCAAATGGCATTTTGTATTCGCCATTATATTTCGAACGCTTTTCCGTACGTTCTTTGCGAACCTTATTTTTTTTAATTTCAGTCTGTTGCTTAGCAGAATAAAATCCAGTCCGTAAAGCTTCCATGGTACGTGTTTTGCCTTCATGTAAAAAACGAGGCTCACCTACATTGAAAATCCAAGCATCATCAAATTTTTCTTTTATTTCTCTTTCAATTTGAGTTATCTTTTCTATGATATCTGGCAATTTTTCCTTCTTTAAAATATCAAGTTCTACGCTCAGTCTCTCATTTTTCTTGTCCAAAGTATGGTAGCTTTTATCTTTTTCATCGATTGAATCCTTATAAGTCTCCATTTGTTTTTTCATACGGTCCAGAAATAAGAAATCAAGACTATCATATTCCTTCTTTATTATGAGCAGATGTTCATCCAATTCGGGAATTCTTGCCCCTTCCTTTATTGCTTTTTCATATTGTTCTGCTTCATAGTTCTCCAAAGTTCTGGCAGAAACAGCCGTTTGGGCAATTCGATGATGATTTATCGTCTGCTCATAAAGTTCTCTTTTCTGTCCCAATTCTTCTGTCATCTGCCCGATCAAAACCTCTAAAGATTTACGGCCGATAAAAGGATTGGCATAACGGATAGGATTAATTCTTCTGGAAACATAGCCTTTATAAAGCATCCCCTCATCTGTAATAGCAATTTTATGATTTCGAAGATCGTCTACATGTTCACATTTTATTACCCCACCCAAAAGATATTCGGCATAAAGTTTTGCAGCTTCATTTTCTGCTTCAATTTCCTCCATAAGAGAACCCGGCTTTTGAGGCTTATTAAAGCTTTTTCTCAATTTGCCGATATCGATTAGTCCTGCATCGTGCAGCTTCTTATCCTGCTTTTCCCGATTATACGTTCTAAGAGAATCCCTGTAAAACTCTTCCGGTACTAATAAATAGAATTTCTGTTTATCCAAATATCCTTCAATTGCATTGCGCCATCTGGAATTTGGTATCTCCAGTAAGTCTGCAAGTATGGATACCGGAACCGTCCTTTGATGAAGCCGATAAAGATTTTCTTCGAGCACATTCTTCAATGTTGTTACTTCAATAGGATATGGTTTAATTCCTTTTTTCAGATTATCTATTTTTCTTTCCAGCTCTTCAATATTATTCTTTAACTGCTCAGCCTGATTTTTTGATTCTACTTGAAATTCATTTACCTTTGCTTTTAACACAGCAAACTTATGAGCCGATTCTAAAAAAGGATACTTTTTGGCCTTTTCTGAATCCAGTGCTTTCATATTTTCAAAAAACAATAATCCTTCTTCCGTAGTCTCTTGGGAAAACCCACATTCTTTAAGTTCCTCCAACATTTTTAGCCAATCTGTTCCATAAGCTCTTGTTCTATCGATTGCAGACTGGATCTTATGCTCAAGCTGTTCTTTCTCCAGCTTTAAGCTGTCCAGTTTTAAACTTAATTCTCTCTCCCGTTTTGTTACATTGGATGTATGATATTTATTTTCCAAATCCTCATATTCTTTTCTTAAAGAAACCAGTTCTTTTTCCAGTTCTCCCATTTCTGTACAATGCTGCTGTATAAGATTTTCTTTTTCTTCCATCTGATTTTTATATGTCTTTTCCTGCTGTTCTGCTTCTTGCCTGCCTGCTCTGATAAAAATATAATCCTGCTGCCGGAATTTTTCCTTTTCATTTTCATAGTCAGCATTTAAAGAACTGATTTCCCTCAATTTTTCTATTCTTTCCTGAATGTTCATCGCATCCTGTTCCAGATTTTTATATTGGCGGATATCACTTTGCATTTGCTCAATATCAATTTTATTCTTTATATCACAAACTGACTCTGTAATAAATTGTTCAATATCCGAAATCGGCGAAAAAGGAACTGCTTTTTTAAGCAGCACCCTATACTTATTTTTTACCTGTCCGAACTTTGCCAGAGTCACCTCCTGATACCGTTTATTGGTATCAAGAAACTCAAATTCCACACGCTTTTTTCCTTTTATGCCCTGAGCTAAAAAAGCTCGAAGACCTCTTATGTCATAAGGTATTTTAGTGCTCTCCTCAATAAACAGATTTTCCGGCATTCCCTGATTATGGATAATGAACCATTTATAGTCAAAGCTTTGGTCTTTATAACAGTCACATACAATTCCCGCAACAAAATGCCGATTATTTCCAGTATCCTCAAATTCTAATACAACATAGCTGGAAAACCGCTCTTTTCTAAGATAATTGAATCCCACATCACCATCATCCCCCTTTTCTCCAAATAAATAGCTTTTAAGGGTTCTTGTGGACTTTTCATTAGCCGCTTTATTAAAAAAAGTTCCGGTAGTATCGCCCAGCATTACCAGTTGCAAAGCATCAATGATCGTGGACTTCCCTGCAGCCGTCTTTCCTGTGAGAAAATTAATGGTATCGAACGCAATCACTTCTTTCGTATAGTTATGCCAATGAATCAAAAGCATTCTCTTAAGCTTTTTCATGCTTCCTCTCCCTCTATGTAACTATCATCTTCTGTTACTTCCTTTGAATCCTCTATCAGCGCATACATATTACTGATTCGCTCATTTGTTATAATAAACAAAATTGTAGGTAAAATAAGAATTCTTGTAGTGGCAGCTTCCCAAGTTCCTTCTGCCTTATCTACAATCCGAAATCTGTTCAAGCGTCTTAATGAATCTCGTAATATTGTATCCGCCGGTTTTTTAGGAATAACTCCCAGAGAAATCATTTTATGTACTATATCTCCGGTAGATGTGAAAATATCTTTCGATAGAGACAACTTCTCCCGCTCTTCTTCATAAATCAAACGCAATGTATACACCATTAAAGTTGTCAGCTTATCTAATTTCTGCCGATTAGCATCATATATACTATGCAAACTGATTACCCCATAATTGCTATCTCTTTCCAGCTGGAATCCGCTGTATTGCAGATAATCTTGAAACAATTCAAAATTACGCTCCACGAATAAATAGTCCTGGCTGATTCTTCGTAAATTATCTGAAAAATCATATTGAATCTGCAGCAAAAAGGTATGCGCAAGTAATTCGTTTAAAATGCGCCTAAAGCTTTCCTGTTCCATTAATCCCAGCTTTTGAAATCTTTCATCAAACATTTTTCCACCCTCTTTTGAAAAATTGTACCCTAGGCAATCGATAACCCTCCTTTTCAATTGTACCCTCTAAGAACTCAACTTGATAACCGGCACTTTTCTGCCCTGCCCGGATTGTTCCCAGCATAAATAAAACAAACTCATCAGTATCTGCCATTTCCAAATCTTCTGTTCCGAAGGTCTCCCTTCCTTTAAGATATTGTTCAACAAATTCATCTATTTTCCGGGTACTATACTGACTGCGGATGCTGCATAAAAAACTTTCAATTAAATTATTGTCCGTCTCTGCCTCTTCAACAGGAATAGGCTTGCCTTCTGCTTTTATTGTTCGTTTCACCCTATCATACATTGATCCGGTGTCAAGATATCCATGTCGATAGACAATAATACCTTCTTCCATTCTTTCAGACACATTTGTCTCTTTTGACCTTTTTAACAGCTCTACTAATTTTCCTTTGACACTTCTATCGGCGTTCATTATATAACGAATCTTATCAATGGACGCATTCGTATATTCTACATGTTTTTTATCAATATCTGCTATCATGCCCTCTATATTTTCAAAGGTATTGGCTATAAAATTGATTTTCATCAGAATATCTTCTTTTCCATCCTCATCAGAACTATAAATATGTCTTTGCTTTCCCTGACCAATAATTATATCGATTGTATCTTCGCTTAACATCCATTCATTTAAGCATTTTAATATGGAATGTTTAAATCGTGGAACTGAGTCAATGGTCTTTAAAGGATAATAAATTGTATCGATAATCTGTTCTTTGTAACGGTCAAAATGTTCGGCAAGTAACTCATTCACACCTAACTCCGCTGTGATTTTCTGATAATACCTTTTAATATTATTAAATAGCAGCTTTAATTCATCCACTAATTGAACAGTATTTTGATATGCCGCTTGTAATGCCTGATAGAGATAATCAGAATTTTCTTCTGTGTTTTTTAAAGTAGCATAAGTAGCGAACACATAACTATTGTATTCTTTTATATGTTCCGTTGATAAATCATAAAGTAAGTTGATAACCGAAATAGAATAATCGGGTATCGTAATATTTTCTTCAAATGATTTACTTTCATACTCTACTTCAATCCATCCCGTTTCTTTTAATTTACGGATAAGCAAATAAGCCTTTCCTGACAAACTAATATCAATTTTCTCCTCTTCTTTAAATCCCTCTGTCTCTTGAGAGAAATCAGCAAGGATTATATTAGTTTCCAATGTATCTATCAACATTGCCAGGAGGTCTGTCCTATGTATGGTCAGCTCTGTTTTAAAAGCTTGACGCAATACAAAAAGAGCTTCTACATAAAGCTCTTTATTTGGCGATATTAAAATACTGAAAAAGCGTTCCGGTATGCGTTCGAATAACTTCATACTAATTCCCCATATAATATTGATGCAATCGTATTATTACTATTCTAAATATTATACATGTTTTTATCTGATTTTTCCACAATTGCTTTGATACTTGACAGTAAAAAAGTTACTGTTCACTCCGTTCACAGTAACTCATGATTTCCGCATTTAAATTCGCTTCGCGAAGCGGAAATCATCTCTCGAATCACGTTCTTACGCAGCTTAACAGCAAGTGTTAAGCTGCTGTGTGAACAGTAACGTAAAAAAAACGTGGTTAGATGCGCCTTAAAAGCAGCGTTTCGTTTCCTTTCGGCAATCGTTGGTGCCCTTTTTCATGCAGTTATAACAGATTTCATTTGGCAGCGGACCTCCCTCTGCAAATTCCTTGATGTTTTGCAGCGTCACTGCCGCGATCTGCTCGAGTGCTTCTTTGGTAAAAAATGCCTGATGCGAGGTCACAAGCACATTCGGGAACGCAATCAGACGCGTAAGCGTATCGTCTGAAACGATATTATCCGAAAAATCTTCAAAGAAATACTCGTTTTCCTCCTCATAAACATCCAGCGCCGCACCGCCGATCTTTCGCTCCTTGAGCGCCTCAATCAACGCCCGGGTGTCAATCAGCGCACCGCGCGATGTGTTGAGAATCAATCCACCCGGCTTCATCTTGGAAATGCTTTCCTCGTTAATGATGTAATGCGTGTCCGGTGTCAGCGGGCAGTGCAGCGAAATCACATCGCTGCGGCGGAAAAGCTCATCCAGCGTGGCGTATTCAAAATCCGTATCCTTGGCTGGGAACGGATCATAGGCAACGATATTCATGCCGAACCCGCGGCAGATATCAATGAATATCCGCCCGATTTTGCCCGTGCCGACAACACCGGCGGTCTTGCCATGCAGGTCAAAGCCCATGAGGCCGTTGATGGTAAAATTGTTGTCACGCGTTCTTATATAAGCCCTATGTGTCTTGCGATTTAAAGTGAGCATCAACGTGGCCGCATGCTCCGCAACGGCATAGGGAGAATAAGCAGGCACCCGGGTAATATGGCATTTTCCATACGCCGTTTTGAAATCCACATTATTATAGCCCGCACAGCGCAGCGCAATATGCCGGATTCCGGCTTCATACAGCGCGTTAATGGTCGGCTCGTCAATAACATCGTTGACAAATGCGCACACCGCATCGTACCCCGCCGCCAGCCGGGCTGTTTCCGGCCCCAGATGGTAATCAAAGTACTTCAGTTCATATCCGTATTTTTCATTTTCATGGTCAAAATACGCAATATCGTATGCTTTGGCATCATAAAACGCAATTTTCATAAAAATGTCCCTTCCTCTCATTCTGTATACTTGTAAATGTTTCTCTATTACCATCTTTGCCACAAAACCATTGGAATAATCTCTATCGTCATATCAATATACCACATTACTGCTATAAACTTTTGCAAGAATACCAACCGTAGAATTATAAGAATTATTTATTCTCTCGATATAATATACTTTTAATTTATTTTTTGAAAAATGGAATCGCTGGATAACCTTGGAATCTGTTCCAGTTCTCCGTCTTCGTACCGTACATGAGCCGGATTAAACACCCTTTTTCCAATTTTATCCTTAAAGCAAACTAATGTATACACCAAAAACGCAACTATAGGAATTATTGCATATTGAGAATATGATTCTACACCTTTCACAACATGAGACCATGCCTTAATTCCACAGTTAAAGCACACAAGAAGGGCATACCGCAGAATTGTCCTTCTTACGGAATACCTTCTATCAAGGATTTTCATCTCAAAAAACAAGAAAATAAAACTGCCTGCAATCCAGCTCAGCCATATCATTCCCCAGTTCATATTGCCATACCTATCCTTAAGATTACAGTTACTTTATAAATATTAGGCTTCATTTCCTCCTCATAGTATCCATCATATCTCATAGCTATATCTTGCAAAATCTTTTTCCCATATCCATGATTAGGTGAAGGACTTCTAGTCATGTACACCTAACATCAACTGATGAGACATTTAAAATACATAAATTTTCTTAAGTTAACGACATTGCATGCATAGCAGGTGGTTTATTTTTATTACGATACAATCAGCACCACCCATCTAACGGGTGGTGCTCAGACCGTAGACAAAGCGGAGTTAGGATGCAAATCCTAACTCTATTTTTCTTATCCATTGAGGGATTTTATATATTTGTGACCAGAAACCTGAATCAGTACCGTTCACGAGTCCTTTTCTTTC
>JAEYJO010000014.1 GCA_023408815.1 Bacillota bacterium
GGAAAGAAAAGGACTCGTGAACGGTACTGATTCAGGTTTCTGGTCACAAATATATAAAATCCCTCAATGGATAAGAAAAATAGAGTTAGGATTTGCATCCTAACTCCGCTTTGTCTACGGTCTGAGAAATACTGCTGCGCAGTATTTCTGTGAATTAATTGTAACGATGAAGCCGTAGGCTGAGTAGTAATGAAAGCAAGAATACACTATACTGAACGGTCATTGTATTTGTGAAATATGTATGGGGAAATTGATTTATAGTACTCTAAATCAATTATTAATTCATCTCTATTCATTTCACCAAATGACGGATTGTAGTTCCATATTACAAGAGGAAGTATTTCATATAACTCGTTATCAATTTTCTCAAATACAGATGCATACTGTGGAAAGCGCTTATCGTATATTTCCCTTTTGTTCCTATATTCTTCACTGCCATATGGAACGATTTTTGTAATCCCATGAATCTGCAATGTTCCGACAGAGATCGCCACATATGGATTTTTCGATATATTTCTACATTTTAGCGTATCTGAATAGCTGCCAAAAAATAAATGTAATTTTTCATCATATGCAAAACAAACAGCAGAGTTATCCGGATATTTACTATTTGTTGTTGCCAGATAAATAAGTTTCTCTTTTTTTAATACACTTTTAATCTTTTCTCGGTTAAGTTCCATTTATCTATTCCTTTCGAATGTGCGTTCTGGCGATGTGTTATCATTATAATATATTCATTAAAAAATATCCAGCAGAAAAAGAACAAATGTTTGCTGGATATTTTTATATATCTTATAAATACTGGAACTGAGACCATCGTCCGATTTCACGTTACTGTTCACTCCGTTCTCAGTAACGATCCCCCCCTACAACTAAGAATACACACATCAAATATTGTAGTTTTTTAAAATATATGGTAGCATGTGATTTAAACCAATCTTTGTACGGCTGTTTTATTCACCGGGAGGCGCAGGAATATAGATATGACAAAGAAAGAATTCAGAAGCTTTATAAAAGAACATCCAATTTACTTGGACGGTGCTACAGGCTCCAATTTGCTCAAAAGAGGAATGCCGGTGGGCGTCTGCCCGGAGAAATGGATTTTAGAAAATAAAAGTACATTAATCGCATTACAGAAGGAGTTTATAGAAGCGGGAAGTAATATTGTGTATGCACCGACCTTTTCGGCTAATTCTGTAAAGCTTACGGAATATGGTCTGGAAAACGACATCGAGGCGATGAACATGGAATTAGTCGCAGTTTCCAGGGAGGCGGCCGGAGGCCGTTGCCTTGTTGCCGGCGATCTTACCATGACGGGAGAACAGCTCTCTCCCATGGGAACCATGGATTTTGAGGATTTGATCAATATTTATAAAGAGCAGATAGGCTATCTTGTACGAGGAGGTGTGGACCTCCTGGTAATAGAAACGATGATGAGCCTGCAAGAGAGCCGGGCGGCTCTTATCGCCGCCAAGGAAATCTGTGATTTGCCGGTAATAGTAACCATGACCTTCGAGTCCGATGGCAGGACTCTTTATGGAACGGATGCCAAGACGGCAGCAATAGTACTTCAAAGCCTCGGAGCGGATGCTGTGGGGGCTAATTGCTCCACAGGACCGGACAAGATGGCGGATATTATAAGAACAATGGCGGAGGTGACCTCCGTACCGATCATTGCAAAGCCCAACGCCGGTCTGCCCTATTTGGATAAGGACGGCAATACTGTTTATGATATGAACAGCAATGATTTTGCTGAAGGTATGGCAAAGCTGGTGGAAGCCGGAGCGTCGATTTTAGGCGGCTGCTGCGGTACGACACCGGAATATATAGAAAAGCTGAGAAACCGTACCGCCCATATGAGCCTTGTAAAGCGGCAGGAGCCTGTAAAGCGTTACCTGACTTCGGAGCGTAAGACGGTGGAATTTGGCCTGGACGATAATTTTATTATTGTGGGCGAGCGTATCAATCCAACAGGTAAAAAGAAGCTGCAGGAACAGCTCAGAGCCGGAAACATGGATATGGTAGCTGAATTCGCTCAGGAGCAGGAGACTTGCGGAGCGGGTATTCTGGATGTGAATATGGGAATGAGCGGAGTGGATGAGAAGGAGCTTATGCTAAGAGCTTTAGAGGAGGTAGCAGGAGTAACCTCCATTCCTTTATCTATCGATTCCAGCCATATAGACGTACTGGAGGCTGCACTCAGGCGCTATCCAGGACGTGCGCTCATCAATTCCGTCTCTTATGAAAAGATTAAATTCAATCATTTGCTGCCCATCGTAAGGAAGTATGGAGCGATGTTCATCTTGCTCCCTTTATCGGACGCGGGACTTCCCAAAAGTTTAGAGGAAAAAAAGGACATTATTGAAAAGATCACGCTTAGGGCAAGGGAACTGGGCTTGGATAAATCGGATATCGTCGTAGATGGATTGGTAGCTACCGTTGGTGCAGACAAAAGGGCAGCCTTGGAGACCTTGGAGACGATACGTTATTGTAAGGAAAACGGTTATGCAACTATCTGCGGATTATCCAATATTTCTTTCGGGCTTCCCCAGAGAGGATATATCAATACGGCTTTCCTTACGATGGCAATTAAAGACGGACTTACAATGGCGATTGCCAATCCCTCACAGGAATTGTTAGTGAGCAGTGCCTTTGCTTCCGATTTGCTACTTAACAAGGAGGAAGCCGATATTCGTTATATTGAATTGATAGGCGGCATAGAGGCAAAAAAGAAATCGCAGGAAGGCGGGAACGTCCCCTCTTCGGGGACGGATAATGTAAAAACGAGCGGGGATGCAAAAGCATCTGTTATAGATGGATATAAAATACTCACCACAATAAAGGAAGCCGTATTAAAGGGAAATAAGAAAAAAATCACCGACTATACCATAACGGCATTAGCGGAGGGACGGGCGCCTCAGGAAATTCTGAACGACGCACTCCTTCCGGCTATCAACGAGGTGGGTGACCTCTTCGATAAGGGAAAATATTTCCTTCCCCAGCTTATCGCAAGTGCAGAAGCGATGAAGACGGCTATCGAGTATTTGGAACCACTTCTGAAAGAGGCCAACGGAGAGAAAGAGATGCCGGCGATCATAATTGCGACAGTGGAAGGGGATATTCACGATATCGGGAAGAATCTGGTAGCGCTGATGCTGAAAAATTATGGTTTCCGAGTCATCGATCTAGGGAAGGACGTGCCCAAGGAGGAAATTATTCGGGCGGCGATCGAGAACGATGCCAGTGTTATAGCTCTTTCTGCCCTTATGACGACGACGATGCAGGAAATGCGGCGAGTCATCGCATATGCGAGAGAGCAGGGGGTTACGGCTAAGGTCATTATCGGCGGAGCGGTCATTACCCAGGATTATGCGGATGAAATAGGTGCTGACGGCTATTCCAAGGATGCCGCGGATGCGGTCAGGCTGACGAAACATATTCTGAACATAGAAGAATAATAGTGGTGATAAAACGGTAAAATAACAATGCAATTCAGTAAATATATTATTGAATGGAAAGACGAGGTATAAAATATGATTGGTGCAGATGCAATGGTAAAGTGTCTGGAGGAAGAAGGCGTAAAGATAATTTTTGGTTATCCGGGAGCGGCGATTTGTCCTTTTTATGACAGTATCCTGGATACGGATATCCGCACGATTCTCGTTCGGACGGAACAGAGTGCGGCTCATGCAGCGAACGGACTTGCGCGCGTATCGGGAGAGGCCGGCGTATGTGTCGTTACCTCAGGTCCCGGGGCAACCAATATTATTACGGGAATAGCTACGGCTTTTGCCGACAGCATCCCGCTTATATGTATTACCGGTCAGGTAGAAAGCGATCTGATTGGCAGCGATGCCTTTCAAGAGGCAGATATAACGGGAGCAGTGGAATCCTTTGTAAAATACAGCTATCTCATTAAGGATGCAAATGAAATCCCCCGGATATTTAAAGAGGCGTTTCATATCGCCAATACGGGAAGAAAAGGGCCGGTACTCATCGATGTGCCCCTCGACATACAAAACGCAGCTATTTCGAAGTTCAATTATCCGGAAAAAGTAAATATGAGAACTTATAAGCCTACGGTAAAGGGAAATATGGTTCAGATCAAAAAAGTAGCAAAGGAGCTTGAAAAGGCAAAGAAGCCTCTTATCTGCGTTGGCGGAGGAGTGCTTTTAAGCAGCGCGGAAAAGGAGCTTCGTGAATTCTCGGAAAAATACGGTATCCCGGTTGTCTCCACGATGATGGGAATCGGCGTTATGCCGAGCGAACATCCTATGTTTTACGGAATGGTCGGAAACAATGGTGCGCCCTGCGCCAACCGTGCCATGAAGGAATCCGATTTGCTGATTATGGTAGGCGCCAGAGTGGCGGATAGAGCTGTCAGCCATCCGAATATGATAACGAATTACAAGGTGCTCGTACATATCGACGTGGACCCGGTAGAAATCGGTAAGAATGTAGGCTCTCATATCCCTCTCGTAGGCGATGCGGGACATATCTTCAAGGATTTGGGTACGCAGGAAATCTCTTGCGAGCACGAAGAGTGGTTGAAGGCACTTAGCGAATACAAAACGACGATGGCGGTAAAGCGCAGTCCTGATAAGGATTACGTGGATCCTGCCCAGTTCATCACAAAGCTTTCAAGAAAGATGGAGGACGACGGTATTTATGTTGCGGACGTAGGCCAGAACCAGATTTGGTCCTGCAGCTATCATATCGTAAAGAATGGCCGCTTTCTGACTTCCGGAGGTATGGGAACCATGGGATATTCCATTCCTGCGGCGATAGGAGCTAAGCTTGCCGATGAGAAGAAGCAGGTAGTTGCAGTATGCGGCGATGGTTCCTTCCAGATGTCCATGATGGAATTGGCGACGATGAAGCAGCATGACGTTCCGGTTAAAATCGTTATCTTAAAAAACAACTATCTGGGCATGGTGCGTGAATACCAGCATTATACCTACAAAGACAAGTATTCCGCAGTTGACATATCCGGCAGCCCGGACTTGGAAAAGCTGGCAGCCGCTTATGATATTGACTTTCTCCGCTTATACAATATGGAGAAGGCGGATGAGGTTATCGATCGGTTTTTAAAAGAGGATAATTCCATGCTGTTAGAATGCCTGATAAATCCGATGGATTTGGTAATGGGAGGATGAGTGAAATGAAAAGAATATATTCCGTATTAGTAGAAAACCGATCGGGCGTTCTCTGTAAGGTGGCGGGACTTTTTTCCAGAAGATGCTTTAATATCGACTCTCTTGCGGTGGGAGAAACCGATGATTCTGCGGTATCCTGCATGACCATAGTGAGCAGCGGCGATGAGAGAACCATAGAACAGATAGAAAAGCAGCTTAATAAGAAGCTGGATGTCATAAAGGTTAAGACTTTTGATGAAAGCGCCAGTATCAGCAGAGAGCTTATGCTCATTAAGGTAAAGTATAATAAGAACAACCGCCGTGATATTATGGAGAACTGTGATATCATGAAGGCACAGATCGTAGATATGTCCAAGAACATGATGATCATTCAGGTGTGTGACGTTCCCGAGAGGATTCAGCTGTTTATCAACATGCTGAAATCTATCAGTATCGTAGAGGTTGCCAGAACAGGTACTCTGGCACTTCAGAAATGTAAGGATATGGAGAGTTGAACGCTCCGGGATTCAAGAATAATGCAATTCAACGAGTTAAAGTCTTAGAGAATTAAAGTATTCTTATTGACTTTTACTATTAGTGTTGCTAAAATAAATGTCGAACGCAACGATTGAGAATGGAGGAGTACCATGCGTAAGAAAGTATTCCAGCTCCTGGTCGATAATACTGCCGGTGTTTTGAGCAGAATATCGGGATTGTTTTCCAGACGGGGCTATAATATTGAAAGCATTACGGCGGGAGTTACCGCTGATCCGAGATTTACAAGAATTACGATTGTGGCATCGGGAGACGACGAGATACTGGACCAGATAGAGAAGCAGGTAGCAAAATTAGTAGACGTCAGGGATATCAAGGTGCTGGAACCCGACGACAGCGTATACAGGGAACTGGTGCTGATTAAGGTAAAAGCGGCCGCCAAAGAGCGTCAGGCAATTATTGCGGTAGCGGATGTATTTAGGGCGAAGATCATCGATGTTGCTGCGGAAAGCCTGATTATTGAATTAACAGGTGCACAGGCGAAGATAGAAGCATTTATCAGCCTGCTGGACGGCTACGAGATTCTGGAGCTCGCCAAAACGGGTATTACCGGTTTGGGAAGAGGCACTCATAATGTTACCTATTTAGAGGATTAATGAGTAAAAGATAATCATAATATGTTAGCTCTTAGGGAATGACCCTTTCAGTTATAAAAACAACATTAATTTAGTGGAGGAAAAAGAAATGGCAAATATCTATTATCAGGAAGATTGTAACCTTTCCATGCTGGATGGAAAAACAATTGCTGTTATCGGTTATGGCAGCCAAGGACATGCACACGCACTCAATGCGAAAGAATCGGGATGCAATGTCATTATCGGCCTTTATGAAGGTTCAAAATCTTGGGCAAAGGCAGAAGCTCAGGGTTTTCAGGTATATACAGCAGCTGAAGCTGCTAAAAAAGCAGACATTATCATGATTCTCATCAACGATGAGCTTCAGGCTAAAATGTATAAAGAGTCTATCGAGCCCAATTTGGAGGCGGGCAATATGCTCATGTTCGCACACGGTTTCAACATTCATTTCGGACAGATCGTTGCACCTAAGGATGTGGACGTTACCATGATCGCACCTAAGGGACCGGGACATACGGTAAGAAGCGAATATAAGGAAGGCAAAGGCGTTCCCTGCCTTGTAGCGGTACATCAGGATGCTACAGGAAAAGCTCTGGATACGGCTTTAGCTTATGCTTTGGCAATCGGCGGCGCGAGAGCGGGCGTTCTGGAGACGACCTTCAGAACGGAAACAGAAACAGACCTTTTCGGCGAGCAGGCAGTCCTCTGCGGCGGCGTATGTGCTTTGATGCAGGCAGGCTTTGAGACGCTGATAGAAGCTGGATATGATGAAAGAAACGCTTACTTCGAATGTATCCACGAAATGAAGCTGATTGTAGACCTTATTTACCAGTCCGGTTTCGAAGGAATGAGATATTCCATCTCCAATACGGCCGAATATGGTGATTATATTACAGGTCCTAAGATTATTACGGAAGACACGAAAAAAGCTATGAAGAAAATTCTTTCAGATATTCAGGACGGAACCTTTGCCAAGGACTTCTTGTTAGATATGTCACAGGCAGGCGGACAGGCGCACTTCAAGGCTATGAGGAAGTTAGCTGCTGAGCATCCGGCAGAGACAGTAGGTAAGGATATCCGCAAGCTGTACAGCTGGAACAATGAAAGCAGCAAGCTCATCAATAATTAATTGATAGTTATTAATTAAGTCAAATGGTCGGGCTTATCCTTACAAAAGCACCTGATAATACTGAATCAATGTATTCATGGTATTTGTCATCGGTATTTTGGAAGGATAAGCGAAGCCGATTTGACGTTTCGGAACTTTGTGCCCCAGCTTTAATTCGCGCAAGGTTCCGTTTTTTAAATCTTCTTTTACGAAATCCCCGATAACGCAGGCGATACCCAGTCCAGCTCTGGCAAATTCGATGGACAAGTCCATATTGTTCACTTCGATGATGTTTTTAAGTGTAAGCCTTTGTTCAGATAAAAAGGTATCTGCGTGCTTTCTCGATATGTTCTCTTTATCAAGCATGATAAAAGAAGCTTCTTTGAAAAGTTTCTCATTTTCATAGGACTCCCCTTTGTTTTTATAAGAATATGGCGCTAAATAGGTGTCCGTAGCGACGAAAATATCTTCTATCGTTTTGACGGGAAGATAGGATACCATGGACGAATTAGATATTTCTTTGGGAGGGATGCCCACAAGCCCGATATCTATTGCTCCGCTTTTCAACTCGGAAATCGTCTCGAAGGTGGACTGGCAGGAGATGGTAATTTTTATATTAGGATTTCCCGCAATAAAATCCTTCAAAAGGGGAAGGAGGATATATTTGCAAAGAGTAGTACTGACTCCGATGGAAAGAGGGCTGATACCCTGGGAAGCGGATGAGCGCAGCATTTCCTCACCCGAGTGCAGAGCGAGCATGGCATTTTCTACGTGTTTATAAAGCATTTCTCCTTCAGCCGTCAGGGTCACGCCTCGGGAGGAGCGATGAAAAAGCGTCACATTTAAGCCTTCCTCAAGCTTGGAGATGGACTTGCTGATAGCCGGCTGGCTGATATATAATTTTTTGGCGGCAACTGAGAAGTTGCGGCAATTGGCTACTTCATAAAATATTTGATATAAATTGAGATTTTGTTCCATAATATGCGATAGTACCTTTCTTTCTTGTGCCATCGATTGCTTGGGTGTGTCTGAAAACTGCTTGTGAAGAGTCTCGCTCGGCACAAGCAGTTTTCAGACACACCCTAATACAAAAGAATGAATAATAGTAATTATAACATTGCATTAGTATAACCACAAGTTATCAAAACTATGAATATATACTATTTTTCAAAATAGAATATTCATGGTAAAATTATTATAATGATGGATTATTAGGAGGAATGATACGATGGGAATGACGATGACCCAGAAGATTCTGGCAGCACATGCAGGACTCGATAAAGTGGAAGCCGGGCAATTGATAGAGGCTGATTTGGATTTGGTGCTCGGCAACGACATTACGAGTCCTGTTGCAATTAAAGAAATGGAAAAGATGAAAGTAAACGGCGTTTTTGATAAGGATAAAATTGCGCTGGTGCCGGACCACTTCGTGCCTAACAAGGATATTAAATCTGCGGAGCATTGTAAGTGCGTGAGGGAATTCGCATACCGCAATGACATTACGAATTATTTTGAAGTAGGAGAGATGGGCATCGAACATGCGCTTTTGCCGGAAAAAGGACTTACCGTTGCCGGAGATGTCATTATCGGCGCTGACTCTCATACGTGTACCTACGGCGCTCTCGGCGCATTTTCCACAGGTGTGGGAAGTACGGATATGGCGGCAGGTATGGCTACCGGAAAAGCGTGGTTTAAAGTTCCATCGGCAATCAGGTTCCATGTAATTGGTAAAATGTCCAAGTGGGTCAGCGGCAAGGATGTTATTTTACATATTATAGGGATGATCGGCGTAGACGGCGCACTTTATAAGTCCATGGAATTTACAGGAGAGGGTATTGCGAATCTTTCTATGGACGATAGATTTACAATTGCGAACATGGCAATCGAAGCGGGCGGTAAGAACGGAATCTTTCCTGTCGACGATTTGGCGATCGCATATATCAAGGAGCATTCTAAAAAGCCGTATACTATTTATGAAGCGGATGAGGATGCGGTTTATGATGAAGAATATACCATCGACTTAAGCACTTTAAGACCTACCATTGCGTTTCCCCATCTCCCGGAAAACACAAAGACTATCGACGACATCAAAGAGGACATTGCAATCGATCAGGTAGTGATTGGTTCCTGCACTAACGGCAGATTGGATGACCTGCGCATTGCGGCGGAAGTGTTCGAGGGAAGACATGTGAAAAAGGGAATGCGCTGTATTATCATTCCCGCGACCCAGGCTATTTATATGCAGGCTATGGAGGAAGGGCTTTTGAAAACCTTTATTGAAGCCGGAGCTGTTGTCAGTACCCCTACCTGCGGTCCTTGCCTTGGCGGCTACATGGGAATCCTTGCGGAGGACGAGAGATGTGTTTCCACTACGAATCGTAATTTCGTAGGCCGTATGGGACATGTGAAGTCGGAAATCTATCTTGCGAGCCCGGCGGTGGCGGCAGCCAGTGCGATTGAAGGTAAGATTTCCTATCCCTGCCGTTTGCAGTAAAAAGGCTTACTGATAGAAGATTAAAAAGCTGCTGAAAGGCAGAATGGAGGAATATATGAAATCAGCAAAAGGAACAGTTTTTAAATACGGAGACAATGTGGATACAGATGTCATCATTCCGGCAAGATATCTGAACTCTTCTGATCCGGCAGAGCTTGCAACTCACTGTATGGAGGATATCGACAAGGATTTTATTAAGAATATAAAAAAGGGGGATATTATCGTGGCGGACAAAAATTTCGGCTGCGGTTCCTCCAGAGAACATGCTCCGATAGCGATAAAGGCGGCTGGGATAAGCTGCGTAATCGCGGAGACCTTCGCGAGAATCTTTTACCGAAATTCGATCAATATCGGACTTCCTATCATTGAGTGTCCCGAGGCTTCCAAGGGAATTGAGACCGGAGATGAGGTTGAAGTGAACTTCGATACCGGGGTCATTACCAATCTGACGAAGGGGACAGCATTCCAAGGTCAGGCTTTTCCTGAGTTCATGCAGAAGATTATAGCTGCGGAAGGGTTGATTAATTACATTAACAATAAATAGAACTTTTGTAGATTAGAGTGTAATGGAATTATATTCAAAGAAACCGGCATCCGCCTGTAACGCCGCAGTAGGATGCCGGAATTTTTATAGCTGAAACGGCTCTGCAAAATATCCCGCTTGTGAAACCGGTTCGTTACCATCCCGCAGATGAGAGGTATCCCCTACCACCTGGCCACGGAAATACGCCTCGCCGGGTATCCTTTCTTCTGAAATGAGAACAGTAACTGAAGCAGGCGCAGTGAAGAAATTCTGCCACAACAAAGTAGGCGCGATTCCTAACAGATATGACATCATTGCAAAGGTAACGCCCAGATGGCAGAAGATGACGATAGTATCATCGCTGTAAGACTTCAAGAGCTTTGACGTACCGGCATCTTTTCCTGAATCAGGAGTAAGAGAAGAGATGCCTGTCTCCTCCTTCGTGATTCCGGTGCGGTATATCATGCCGTCCCTCACATAACCGTATTTTGCCAGGATACTGTCAAGCCCGTTGCATACTTCATCGAATGCGGGCTTCAGATCGCTATTGCTCCTCAAAACATCCGCTTCATGCCAATGATCCTTATCATAGAACAACGGCTCCTTCGTCCAGTAAGAAGGCATGAAATCCCAAGGCACGCCGTGTCTTCCGGTAGTAGGATCGGTAATCGGATAATAGAACTCCCTAAGCCAATCATAAGTAACAGCCTGCCTATTCATGATATTTAAACTGCAGGAAGCAGTATCCTGTGCCCGTCCCAGGGGAGAGCAGTAAAAGTCCTTTACGTTCCAGCTGCTTACCCTCTTTGCAAGAAGCTTTGCTTCCCTCCAGCCCTTTTGTGTCAAGGTATCGTTCGCATAATCGGGATCTCCGTGTCTGATAAAAATAATTTTCATAATGTTTATCCTTTCGTATGTTAGTAAAAATATTAGTAAAATATTATGCCATTCGCATACCGCCTCATTACCGTCGTTTGACAAGGGCATTATACTACAATTAGGAGAAATCAACAAGGAAGAGTTGAACTTACGGCTTCTTCCCATATCCCCCAAAGTATGTTAAAATATCGATTGTAAATAGACATGCATGGAAAAGGAGCAAACCATAAATGAACACCCAACAATTTTTTGCGCATCTGGACAATATGTTTCAAAGAAACGAAATAGATAAGGTGGAGCCTTATTTGCTGGGAGAGCTGGAAAAGGCCAGGGAAGCAGAAGATTACCCCGCATATATCGTAATTGGCAATGAAATGATCGGCTTTTACCGCAGCGTCTCACTATTTAAAAAAGCCTTCGATATCGCTGAGGATGTCCTTTTACTTTTAGAAGAATTACAACTTGAAAACAGCGAACACTTCGCCACAACACTTCTGAATGCGGCGACGGCTTATCGTGCGGCTGGTGAGTTGGAACCGGCATATAGATATTACTTGCAGGTGCTTCAGATATACGAGGGCCTGCTTCCAAAAGATGATTACCGGTTCGCCGGACTTTACAACAATATGAGCATTTTGTTAGAGCAGATGAATAAAAATGAAAAAGCGGCGGAGCTTTCTAAGAAGGCGCTTTCTATCGTATGTGCTTTGGAAAACAGCGAAGCGGAACAGGCGACGACTTTGACGAATCTCGCACTTTTGTATTTCAAGATGGACAAGCCTGGAGAGGCCTCAAAAGCTTTGGAAGAAGCACTGGGGCTCTTCGAAGCCGCCGGAGGGGAGAGGACGACGGATGCCCATTACAGCGCGGCTCTTGCAGGAGTGGGAGAAGCATATTTCCGTATAGGAGATTATGAAAAGGCCCTGCTCTCTTATGAGAAGGCTCTGTCAGAGGTAAAAAAGCACTTTGGGGAGAATCAAAGCTATGGCATACTATGTGAGAATTGCGCCGCAGTCTGCGAATATCTGAAGGATAAGGAAAAAGCTGGGTATTATAGGAAGAATGCGGAAGAAATTTATAGGAGAATTGGATTGCAGCAATGAAAGGCTTAGAGCTATCGGAAAAATATTACCTTGCATACGGTAAAAAAATGTTAGAAGAAAAATTTCCCAAGGTTGCAGAACGGGCGGCGATTGGATTGGCGGGGCAGGGTTCGGAATGCCTCGGCTTCGATGACGAAATTTCCATGGATCACGATTACGGTCCATCCTTTTGCATATGGCTGACCAAAGAAGATTATGAGAAATACGGTAAGAAAATAGCGCAGGAATATGAAAGTCTTCCGAAGGCCTTCGAAGGTGTGTCAGAAAGAATAGTGAGTGCTCACGGCAAAAGCAGAGTAGGGATACACTCCATTCCTGATTTTTACTATGGGCTTATTGGCTGTGAAGACACTCCGAGAAGCAATACGGAATGGCTGCGGATACCGGAGTCTATGCTTTGCAGTGCAGTAAACGGCAAGGTGTTTTTGGACCCTTTGGGGGAATTCAGCCGGATACGAAATGAACTGCTGGCATTTTATCCGGAGGATGTAAGGCTTAAGAAAATAGCAGCGAGAGCGGCTGTTATGGCTCAGGCCGGACAATATAACTATGCAAGGGCCATGAAAAGGGGAGAGTATGTGGCAGCACAGCTTTCTCTGGCTGAATTTATAAAAAGCACGATTTCTATGGTATATCTTTTGAATAAAAAATATACGCCCTTTTATAAATGGATGCACCGCGGAATGAAGGAGCTTCCTATATTATCCGAAATCGGTGATATACTAAATCTCCTCATCCGGACGAAGGAACAGGCAGAGGCCTGGGAAAATACGAAGGCACAGGACTATTTATATACCCTGAATACGAAGGACCAAAGGATCATTATCGTGGAAGCGATATGTAATCTGGTGCTTCAGGAGCTTACTTCACAGGGACTTGCGGAAGGTGAAGATAACTTTTTAGAAAATCATACGATGTACATTATGGAGAAAATAAAGGATCCGCATATCCGTTCCCTGCAGATTATGGAAGGATGATGTTGCAAACGTATGTTCGTTATGATATACTTGATTTCATATACATGAAATAAGAAACGAAAAACAGGAGAAGCGGATATGATAGCATATTTGAAAGGTGAAATCGCAGATATTACAGAGGATAATCTTATTTTGGAAGCGAACAACATCGGATATAATATTAAAATATCCTCAGGTACGGCAGGAATGCTGCCGGGAATCGGCGAGGAAGTGAAGATATACACCTATACCTATGTGAGAGAGGATGCTTTCCTTCTGTATGGCTTTCTTACAAAGGATGATCTGGATATATTTAAGAAGCTGATTACGGTAAACGGAATCGGCCCTAAGGGCGGCCTTGCAATCTTGTCTGTAATGAGTGCGGACAGTCTGCGGTTTGCCATCATTTCAGGGGATGTGAAGGAAATTTCCAAAGCCCCCGGAATTGGGAAGAAGACTGCCGAGAGAGTTATCCTCGACCTTCGGGATAAGGTCTCCATAGAAGATACCTTTGTGAACAAAAGCATGGCAGGCGATCTTGGCGATGTATCGTCCGGCGACACAAACATAAAAAACGAAGCGATTGAAGCGCTTACTGCATTGGGTTACTCCGCCTCCGAGGCGTTGAAGGCAGTAAAGCAGGTTACAGTTATGGAGGATATGGATACCGAAGATATCTTGAAGCAGGCGCTTAAGAAGATGTATTGAAGCAGGAGTCTTCCTTGTGTACTCATGCCGGAGAGACTGCCGTTTAGGCTCTTACTTTGAAAGGAAAATGGTTATATAAATGGCAAGAAGAATGATAGAAACAAACCTGACGGAAGAAGATATTAAGATCGAAGGCTCTCTCAGACCCCAGTGCCTTGCGGATTATATCGGACAGACAAAGGTGAAAGAAAATCTGAAGGTATATATCGATGCAGCCAAGCTTAGAAACGATTCCCTGGATCACGTATTGTTTTATGGTCCGCCTGGTCTCGGAAAGACTACTCTGGCCGGCATCATAGCATCGGAGATGGGCGTCAATATGAAGGTCACCAGCGGTCCTGCTATCGAGAAGCCGGGAGAGATGGCTGCAATTCTGAATAATTTACAGCCTGGTGATTTATTGTTTGTGGATGAGATCCACCGTCTGAACAGACAGGTGGAGGAAGTACTCTATCCTGCGATGGAGGATTACGCCATAGATATTATAATAGGAAAAGGTGCTGCGGCGCGGTCTATCCGTCTGGAACTTCCAAAGTTCACGCTGGTGGGAGCGACCACGAGAGCGGGACTATTGACAGCTCCCCTGAGAGACCGTTTCGGCGTACTTCACCGGTTGGAATTCTATTCCGTCGATGAGCTTAAGGTTATTATCCTGCATTCCGCCCGGGTTTTGAAGGTGGCGATCGAAGAACAGGGAGCGGAGGAACTGGCGAGGAGGAGCAGGGGAACGCCGCGGCTGGCTAACCGGATGCTTAAGCGGGTAAGAGATTATGCACAGATAAAGTACGACGGAATCATCACGGAAGAAGTGGCTAAGACAGCCTTGGATCTTATGGACGTGGATCGAATGGGACTGGATTATATAGACAGGAACATATTGATTACTATAATCGATAAGTTCAAGGGGGGGCCGGTGGGACTGGATACACTGGCGGCATCCATCGGTGAGGATGCAGGCACTCTGGAGGACGTATATGAGCCTTACCTTTTGAAAAACGGTTTTTTAAACCGTACGCCGAAAGGAAGAACCGCTACAGATTTGGCATATCATCATTTAGGGCTTGAAATTCCCTCTTAATATCTATATAATAAATATTGTGTAAATTATGAATGTATTAGGGCATATTTTGTGTTAAGGGGTGAGGGAATGTCGGCGAAGACAGATACGGAAGTTATCATTGGCGGTAAAGTATTCACTTTGAGCGGTTACGAAAGCGAAGAGTATCTACAGAGAGTCGCGTCTTATATTAATAATAAGATGACGGAGTACGGCAAAGTCGACAGCTTTAGAAGGCAGCCTCTGGACACCCAGAACGTCCTGCTGCAGCTTAATATTGCCGACGATTATTTTAAGGCGAAGAAACAGATAAGCCTTTTAGAGGAAGATATCCAGAGCAAGGAAAAGGAATTGTACGATTTGAAACATGAGTTGATTACCTCTCAGATCAAGCTGGAAAATACGGAGAAAAATGTAAAAAGTCTACAAGCGGAAATAAATGAAAACGCGAAGAAAATGATTCGCATGGAAATGGAACTGAAGGATGCGAAGAAGTAATATAAAGGAATCATAGAAAGTGGGCTGTCTTAGGAAAAGACAGCTTTTTCTAATCGAAGGTAAGAAAGCTGAAAGAATAATATTCTTTCAACCGGAGATTTGTGCTTAAGATGTGCAGGCACATCCGCACAAAGTCTCCGGGCTTTGAAAGGAGCATTGTTATAAAGATGAAAAAAGTAGAACTTCTTGCGCCTGCGGGAAATTACGAATGCTTTCTAGGTGCAGTGCATGCCGGGGCTGATGCCGTTTATCTGGGCGGAGACAAATTTGGAGCGCGGGCATATGCGGACAACTTTTCGGAAGAAGAAATTATAAACGCTATAAAGCATGCTCACATATATGGAAGAAAAATATATTTAACGCTGAATACGCTTGTAAAGGAAAACGAATTTGCTGGGATTTACAATTATTTGCAGCCCTTTTACCAAGCAGGTCTGGACGGTGTCATTATTCAGGATATGGGAGTGTTTTGTGCAGTCGGAAAATGGTTTCCCGGATTGGAGCGCCATATCAGCACACAGATGACCGTGACGGGAGCCTATGGAGCGGCATATGTAAAGGGCTTAGGAGCCACGCGCATCGTACCCGCCAGAGAGCTTTCTCTTACGGAAATCAGAAATATAAAAAGTGAAGTAGATATTCAAATAGAGGCCTTTGTTCATGGTGCGGTCTGCTATTGTTATTCCGGGCAATGTTTATTCAGCAGCATCATCGGAGGCAGGAGCGGCAACAGAGGAAGGTGTGCACAGCCGTGCCGTCTGCCTTACTCGGTGGAAGGCAAGAGGGACACATATCCCCTCAGCCTAAAGGATATGTGTACTATAGAACTGATTCCCGAGCTGATCGAAGCCGGTATCGATTCCTTTAAAATCGAAGGAAGGATGAAAAGCCCTGAGTACGTTGCAGGAGTGACTGCTCTTTACCGGAAGTATATAGATAAATATTACGATGACCGGGAGACAGGATATTGCGTTAAAAAAGAGGACATGGAGGCGCTTCGCTCCTTGTATATCCGAAGCGAAATCAGTGAAGGATATTATCATAAGCATAACGGCAGGGATATGATAACTCTGGATAATCCAAGCTACGGCGGACGGGACGAGAACCTGTCCCATAGAATTAGAGCGGAATATCTGCAAGGTGACCACCGTTTGACTGTGACGGGCAAAACGAGACTGTATAAAAACAGTCCGGCCTATTTTGCCCTTGTTTATAAAAATATAACGGCGGCCATATACGGAAATACTGTGGAAGAAGCCCTGAAGCAGCCAATGAATGAGGAAAGCATTCGCAAACAGCTTTCAAAAAGCGGCAATACGGCATTTAACTTAGAAAGTATCGAAATTGATATGGAATCCGATATTTTCATTCCTGTAAAAGCACTCAACGATCTGCGCCGCATAGCGTGTGAAGTGCTGGCGGAAAAAATAATTGCGAACAATGGTCTGGCCTATCCGGAGCGCAAGGAAACAGCGGGGATGAGCTCAAATACCAGTAAACCGGCAACCAGCAGACCAATAAATAAAATAACGATGCATGCGTCCATACAGACCGAGGAACAGCTTGGCATAGCGTTAAAAAGCAGCATTTCAAGAATCTATATTTCCTCTGATTTGATGGAAACGTCCGGCTCCATAGAGAGCGCCTTAAGAAATAATAAAAAGGATATAAAATTTTACCTTGCAATGCCCCATATCATAAGAGATTATGATAAAATGTTTTTGGACAAAATGAAGGCATTGCTGGAGGGCGAGTTGTTTTCTGGAGTATTGATCCGCAACCAGGAAGAACTGCAATGGCTTAAGCAATTTTCCTATAGTAAGGATATCGTCACTGACGCCAATCTTTATATGTGGAACAAGGAAGCCTATGAGGCTTATAAGGATGAGTGCGTGGAAAGGTATCTTCCTCACGAGCTTAATTTCAAGGAAATTGCCAGACTGATGGAAGCTGTGGGCAGCAATGCGCTGTCTCAAATCGTCTATGGGAGGATACCGATGATGGTAACTGCCAACTGTGTTTCAAAGACTATGGGATTTTGCAGGAAGACGGCGGGAAACAAGGACTCAGAAATCATAAGCGGAACCACCTTTTTGACTGATCGGTACCGAAAAAATTTCCCGGTATATTTGAATTGCAGACATTGCTATAATATTATTTATAATTCGGTTCCTTTATCTCTGCATCAGAGCCTTTATAAAATGACGAAACTAGGAGTTTCAACATTTCGTCTGGATTTTACCATGGAAATGGGGAAGGATGTACAGGAGATCATTTCCTTCTATGAGAGCAGGATAAGAAACAGCGGGAAAGACGAAGCAAAGCCTCCATTTGCAGAATATACCAATGCGCATTTAAATAGGGGAGTAGAATAAATTTACGCTTAAAAAGTGTACGGGTGAATTATGGAATTATATATTACGGAACTATCGAAATATGTTATAACCTTATTTATGGTATTGTATGCCTGCGAATGTTTCGCGGTATTCAGATACCGGGACGAAGAGGACAGAAACGGGATTTACACGAGGCAGAATATTTTAATGCTTTTGATACATTTTTCTTGTTTCATGGTAATTTGTTTTGAAACGGGAGAGATGAGCTACCTGTTTTTTTATGCGTTCCAGCAAATTGTTCTGTTCGCTACCGTGGTGCTCTTCCACGTGATATATCCGCGGGCAAATCGATTGATTGTAAACAATATGTGTATGCTTTTGAGCATCGGTTTTGTAGTCCTCACCAGGATTTCTTATGAAAAAGCTGTGAAACAGTTCGTCATCGTGGCATTTTCCATCGCCATAACCATGGTGATCCCTTTTTTTGTACACAGACTTAAGTTTTTAAAGAGTCTGACATGGGTCTATGCGCTGGTGGGTGCCGGAGCCTTGGCGATAGTTCTCATTCTGGGAACAGCGACCTATGGTTCGAAGATATCTTATTCCATTGGAGGAGTGACCTTTCAGCCCTCGGAATTCGTCAAAATTATCTTCGTGTTTTTTGTGGCCAGCGCATTATATCAATCCACTTCATTTTTTGAAGTTTTCACTACAGCTGTGGTAGCGGGAATACATGTGGTCATATTGGTGATTTCCAAAGACCTTGGCAGTGCCTTGATCTTTTTTATCGTATATATATTTATGGTGTTTATAGCCACGAAGAATCCCCTGTATCTGATTGCCGGAGCAGCGGGGGGCTCCGGTGCGGCAATCATCGCCTATAAGGTGTTTGCTCACGTTCAGGTGAGGGTTCAGGCATGGAGTGACCCATGGAGTCAAATTGACTCGGCGGGATATCAGATTACCCAGTCGCTGTTTGCCATAAGCAGTGGAGGCTGGTTCGGCCTGGGCCTTTTTCAGGGGACGCCGGAATCCATTCCGTTCGTGGAAGCGGACTTTATATTTTCAGCGATTGCGGAAGAACTTGGAATCATATTTTCCATGTGCATGATTCTCGTATGTATTAGCTGCTTCATCATGTTCATGAATATCTCCATGAAGCTGAACGACCGCTTTTACCAGCTCATAGCCTTCGGCTTGGGCGTCACCTATATATTTCAGGTATTCCTTACCATTGGCGGCGGCAGCAAATTCATTCCTCTTACCGGAGTGACCTTGCCGCTCATCAGCTATGGAGGAAGCTCCGTCCTTACGACGCTCATCATGTTCGCTATTATCGAAGGGCTTTGTATGATTCGCAAGGACGAGGAAAAGGAAATGCTCCGGGCAGAAAAAAAGAAGTTGAAGAAGCTGAAAAATCAGAAACAAAGAGAAATAACTTACATTGAGGATTTTGATGAGAGCGATGAATAATAAGGCGGATAACAATAGAAAAAAAATAAATATTCAGATTGCGATAGTGACCTTTTTATTTGTGGGTGCCTTTGTGGGAATGATGGGCTACATCTGCTTTTACTCCATAACGAATAAGCAGGAGCTGATTAACAACAGCTATAACAGCAGGCAGAAAATGCTCATTGCAAAAAACATCAGAGGGACCATATATTCCAAGGATGGCGATGTGTTGGCAGAGACGGTAACAGACAGTGACGGGGAAGAGACGAGGCAGTACCCTTATACGAATCTGTTTTCCCACGCGGTGGGCTATTCCACCAACGGCAGGGCCGGTGTGGAAGCCTTAGGCAATTATTATTTGATCAATTCCAATGCCCCTTTGTCAGATAAGGTGGCCTACGATGTATCGGGCGAAAAATATCCGGGAGACGATATATATACCACGCTGGATGTAAACCTCCAGGAGGTGGCATACAATGCACTCGGAGTATACAGGGGCGCAATCATTGTAACACAGCCATCCACGGGAAAGATTCTTGCCATGGTTTCAAAGCCCGATTTCGATCCGAATCAAATAGATGCCATATGGGACGATTTGGTGGCGGATGAGGATAACAGCATACTGCTTAACCGCACGACACAAGGCTTGTATCCGCCCGGCTCCACCTTTAAGATCGTTACGGCACTGGAATATATAAGAGAGAATCCCGATTCCTATAAAAACTATACATTTAATTGTACCGGAAGTTTCTCGGACGGGGCCGACAGGATTAATTGTTACCATGGACAAAGCCATGGAAACGAGGACTTTGCATTGTCCTTCGCAAAATCATGCAACTCCTCCTTCGCCAATATAGGGCTTAAATTAGATAAAAGCCAATTCGACGATACGTTAGAGAATTTGATGTTTAACGGGGAACTTCCTCTGAAGATGAATTACAGCAAAAGCAGAATAACGGTAAATGAAGACTCCACTAACGCAGACATGATGCAGACAGCAATCGGTCAGGGAACCACCGGCATGACGCCTATTCATTTAAATATGATTACCAGTGCCATTGCAGACGGCGGTATAGTGATGCAGCCCTATATGATTGACCGCGTAGAGAACAGTGCAAAAACGGTAATCAAACAGTTTGCACCGTCTTCCTACCGCAGGCTGATGACTGAAGAAGAAGCTGGTATTTTGACCGGATTGATGACCGAAGTAGTTGAGGAAGGAACTGCCAGCAGGCTAAAGGACTTGTCCTACACAGCGGCAGGAAAGACCGGCTCCGCAGAATATAACAATGTAAAAGAAGATTCCCATGCGTGGTTTACTGGCTTCGCACCGGTGGAAGAGCCGGAAATCTGCGTAACTATCATTATAGAAGGCGCAGGTTCCGGCGGCGATTATGCGGTTCCTATAGCAAAGAGAATCTTCGACGCGTATTTCGGTGCCTGAGAGTCGCTTTGTAAACGGACATGACTTGTTATGGTTCCGTTTGTGTACGGAGACGTAACCTAATAAATAGTCTCTATCTGTAATTGTGGTTCCGCGGATAAATCGATGAGTCCTTCCGGCGAGCGGAGAAGTGGTCTGGATAAATACCTTTGGTTGATCAAGGCGACCTCTGCCACGCGGCCATCGCTCAGACGTACGTCATTCCCCACCTGAGATGCCGCGATATGAGACAGAATCGGGCGTAATATAGTTTCCTCATAGATGATGAATCCCGCCTTTTCGAAACCGGCGATGATTTGGAACGGATGGTAGGACTGGCGGTACATTCTGGAAGAAGTCATAGCTTCATAGGTATCTATAATCGCTATGTATTTTGCAAAACGGTCGATTTTATCGCCTCTTAGTCTGGAGGGATAGCCGGAACCGTCGCAGCGCTCGTGGTGCATGAGTGTAGCATTGATGATATGAGGATTCAAATCGAGATCCTTGAGCAAATCGAAACCCGCCAGAGTGTGAGTCTTTATATGAGCGAACTCGAGGTCTGTAA
This sequence comes from Bacillota bacterium, assembly GCA_023408815.1. Taxonomy (GTDB): domain Bacteria; phylum Bacillota; class Clostridia; order Lachnospirales; family Lachnospiraceae; genus Kineothrix. Next base: position 21,374 of record JAEYJO010000014.1, read on the forward strand.
GCTTTTCCGACTTCCATATCAATTCATTGGGAAGCTTTAATTTACCAATATCATAGAAAAATCCGCATTTAATCAGGATGTCCGTATCCTCCTGCGGGAGATTGAGCCATTTCGCGAACACACCGGCAATTAAAGCGGAATTCAGGCAATGGGCGTGAGTCATGTGGTCTTCGCTGGGAAGCTGATGATAAAGGTAGTCCAATAAAAGCTCGCCGCTTTGAGCATAAGGGATAATTGCACGATAAATGTCCATGAGGTGGTCGGTTTGAAAGGAAATGCCCTTTGTAACGAAGTCTACCATAAGTTCTTTGTAATATAGAAGGTATTCGCTGTAAACGGCATCGAATTTCTTGAAGCCTTCGCTCAAGCGCACTTTTTCAAAACGTGTAGTCGCGTAATCGATAGCTTCTGTCACGACGACGCTCATTACGCAGTGGCGGACGATTTTCTTAATATGACTGTCCTCCAGAATCGTACCGGCAGGCACAATAAGCTTATTTTTATAATTAAAAACATCTTCACCGATTTCCATTCCGGATTTTAAGGCAATGCTGGCAATATTAATCATAGGCGAATCCCTCCTGTTGGTGGGTAATATGTTTTCTTGTGTGGACAGTAACCTTGTAATTTCAGTATAAGTTATGGCTAAAGAATGTCAATGTTTTTTTGTGTGAAGTATGCTATAATGTTACTATTCAGCCGGCTGCTGAATAGCAACGAAATAATACATGGGTGAAGGTACCATCGTTTGACAAGGTCACACACGGTCGGATAAGACCTTGTCAAACGATGGTATGCAAAAAGAGGATGGATAGGGTGCATGAATGAAGTTTTATAAAAATCTCTACGTAGGCGATACTATAAAAAATCCGAATAAAGTGAAGTGGAAGCTGCGCCTTGGTTCCGTACAGCCGACGATATATGTGATTGTTCTTTCGAAAGGAAGAGACCAGCTGGAGATATATCACAGCGGTTTTTTTCGTCAGAAATATTACAGAAAGCATCCCCCTTATATTATAGGCATTAGCGGCGGCTATGAGGAGGCCGTGGACATCGTGGTTGAAATTGTTCAGGAGGCGGTGCAGGCAAGCGGAAGCCCTGATATTAAAAAGTTCTTATTTCCTTAGAAACGTGATTGCGAGGTATATATGCTGCATATCGTATTACTGATATTGAAAATAATAGGAGTGACTCTGGCAATCCTCTTGGGCGTGTTGCTTCTAATGATTTGTCTGGTGTTGTTTGTTCCCGTCAGATACCGCATCCAGGCAGACGGAAAGCTGGGAGAGGACGAGCCTCTTCGGGTAAGGCTCAAGGTAACGTGGCTGTTTCACATCCTAAACGCTCTTTTGACCTACTCAAAGGCGGTGAGGGTCAGGGTACGGATATTCTTTTTCACTCTTTTCGATTCTTCCAAACCGAAGAAGGAGAAGAAAGAAAAAATCGAAAAGAAGACTAAAGCAAAGACTAAAACAAAGAAAGAAAAGCGGGAAGTCCAGGCAGAGCATACAGAACCCAAAGCGGTTACGGAAGAACTGCCGCTCGAACCACCGGCTGAGAAGGAAGTGCCGGAGGAAGCTGCTGGCAATAATACAATTGTAAATGATTCTGTAACAAAAGATACCGGATTCAAAGATAGGGATGAAACAGATGCGAGCGCCGGGGATAACGTAGAAAGCGGAAAAGAGAGCGGTCTCTTAAAAAAATTGCGTTCATTTTATTTCAAGGTAATAGATTTTTTTCTAAAATTAATAGATTTCTTTCATAAATTTTTGGAAATAATAAGAAATATTGAGTACACAATAACGGCTATATGTGATAAAATAAAAAAGATTATTGAGAACATAGGATATTATGCGGAACTGTTGCAGGGAGATGTTTTTAAAGAAGCTTTTGGAATTTCGAAAAAACAACTTTTCCGTATTATAAGAAATATCCGGCCGAGGAAGTGTGACGTTCGCCTGACGGTAGGCACCGGAGATCCGGCAAGTACGGGACAGATACTCGCCATTTACGGAATGTTATATCCCTTCATCGGGAATAATGTTATTATACAGGCGGATTTTGAAAATTTGATACTAGAAGGCAGCTTGGATATAAGGGGCAGGGTTACCGCTTTCACGCTTCTTATCGCAGCCTTTCGGTTGTATCGGGATAAGAATATCAGGCAATTGCTGAAGTTATTAAAAAGGGAGGACTCTTAAATGGCAGATAATAATTTTTCCGGAGTAATAGAATCTTTGATGAAGGGCATCGATTCCGTGCTTTCGACGAAGACAGTAGTGGGAGAGGCAACGCAGGTTGGAGATACTATTATCCTTCCCCTTGTGGATGTTACTTTCGGTGTAGGGGCAGGAGCCAGCTCCAAGGATAATAAAAACGGAGGAGCAGGAGGCTTTACCGGCAAAATGACACCCAGCGCGGTGCTGGTCATCAAGAACGGTACCACCAAGCTGGTCAATATAAAGAATCAGGATACGGTTACTAAGATTCTCGACATGATACCCGATATCGTAGATAAGTTCACTTCTTCCTCCGATAAGGAAGAGATGATTGCAGACGATACTGCGGTAGACATTGCGTTTCCCGACGGAACGGAGTAATGGTATCTATTATGGAGAAATTGCATAAGATATAGTAAAAGGCATAAGCGGAGATGGTTGCATGAAAAAGATGATTGGTTTTATCGCTTTTTGGATTGCGGTAGGCATGTTACTTATGCTTTTTTTTACCAGCAGGTTTCTCGGTTTGATTATTTGCGCACTGCTTTTGTTGGTTGGTTATAATTTTTATTATTGCGACTAACAGGGAACAGCGTAGTTATTAGTATGGCTTTATAAAGCGGCAGGATGAGGGTAGCAGGATGAGTTTGCAGGAGGAAAGGGAATCTTTCTTCGATTTGGAGGAGATACTTAAAAATGGTTCCGGCGATGAACTTAATGAATTAAAGGTCTGGCTTTTCAAAGAAAATGTGCGAATGGAGAACTTAAAAAGGGAAATATCGGATCTACAGGAAAAGTTCGAAGGAGAGAAAAAGCAGTTTCAGGATGAGATGCGCACGCTCAGTCATTCCATGGAAATAGACAAAAAACGGTTGCAGCAGGAAAATGCTTTTTTCGATCAGAAGATGAAGATTCTTCAAAGAGGCTTCGAGCAGCTGGAAGAGGATCGGCATAAATTCCAAAAGGAGAAGGACAAGTTCGAAGCGAAGAAGGAAGTGTATGAGGACGGGCCGTCATTTTTTGGGCGCTCAGATTTGGCCGGAATGCTTTTTAAGGGTGTGAACAGCCGCCTTGCATTAAAAAAGCGGTATAAGGACTTGATCAAGATGTTTCATCCTGATAATGTGGCCGGAGATCACGAAATGGTACAGATTATTAATCGTGAATACGAAGAACTGCGAAGGGCATATGATGTAGGAAAGCAAGCATAGAATACAATAAAAGTTGTACATTGCACAGTTTCCCGTTACACTAAAAAAACAGCCGATCAGGCTGTTTTTTCGATACGTTTTCATTAAGATAATCCTATAAATTTAAGCTCTTTCAACTTTTCCGGACTTCAAGCAGCTCGTACAAACATGTAATTTTTTGGCTGCACCATTCACTTTGCATTTTACGTTCTTCACGTTAGAATTCCAGATTCTGTTAGTTTTTCTATTAGAATGGCTTACATTATTACCAAAATGAGCGCCTTTACTGCAGATATCACATTTAGCCATCGTCTTGCACCTCCTCGAATTTATACTCACAACATTTGTATAATATCAGAAAATAATAGGGAATGCAAGCCCAAATTTTCAATGTCCTAATTTTTTTATTATTAGTAGTTTCTTTTTTGATAAAGAGCGGTTATAATACAATATATATGTCTATGATTAAAGAATAAGGAGGTATGTTATGAAAGCTTCTTCTATGGATACCCATATGGGAAATATTTCTATTGATAATGAAGTAATTGCACAGTACGCCGGTTCGGTGGCCATGGAATGCTTCGGCATAGTCGGGATGGCCAGTGTTAATATGAAAGATGGTCTTGTAAAACTTTTAAAAATGGATAGTATGACGAGAGGCATTAAAGTAGCGCTCGATAATAACAAACTGATACTCGATTTTCACGTAATCGTCTCTTATGGGGTGAGCATCTTAGCTGTTTCTGATAATCTGCTCAGTAACGTGAAATACAAAGTGGAAGAATTTACAGGTATTGAAATTGAGAAAATCAACATCTTTGTAGAAGGTGTAAGAGTGATTGATTAAGGAGGATTTTGTTGTGGCTAATACAATCAACGCTAAGATGCTTTCTAAGATGTTCTTGGCTGGTGCAAAAAATTTGGAGGCAAAAAAGGAATGGATCAATGAATTGAACGTATTCCCGGTGCCGGATGGCGATACGGGTACGAACATGACATTGACCATTATGTCTGCGGCAAAAGAAGTTTCACTTATGGAAAATCCTGATATGTCTTCGCTTTGCAAGGCGATTTCTTCAGGCTCCCTGAGAGGAGCGAGAGGTAATTCCGGAGTTATTCTTTCACAGTTGTTTCGTGGATTTACAAAGGTTGTAAGGGAATACGATGAGCTGGATGCAGCTATCCTTGCCGATGCCTTTGATAAGGCGGTGGAGACCGCGTATAAAGCAGTTATGAAGCCCAAAGAGGGTACGATTCTTACCGTTGCCAAGGGAGGCGCGCAGAAAGCGAGAGAGCTTGTGGATAACGGCGAAGAGGATTTGGAGATTTATTTCGGCGAAATAATCCGTTATGCGGATGAGGTCCTTGACAAGACCCCGGATATGCTTCCGGTATTAAAGCAGGCAGGAGTTGTTGACTCTGGTGGTCAGGGTCTTATGCAAGTGTTAAAGGGAGCTTATGACGCTTTCCTCGGTAAAGAATTAGACCTTACGATACCGGACGCTAAGCCGGCTGCTTCCTATGCAGTGACGACGAATATGGAGGCTCAGGTTCAGGCCGAAATTAAGTTTGGTTACTGTACGGAATTCATTATTATGCTCAGCAGGAATTTTAACATCAAGCAGGAGATGGATTTTAAGGAATATTTAGAATCCATCGGAGATTCCATTGTAGTAGTTGCGGATGACGATGTGGTAAAGGTGCATGTACATACCAATGATCCGGGACTTGCGATTCAAAAGGCTCTGAAATATGGTGCTCTGTCCAATTTGAAAATAGACAATATGAGATTGGAGCATCAGGAGAAGCTGTTCCAGATGTCTGAAAAGAATCAGGAACTCTCATCTTCCGATATGCCCAGAAAAGAAGTCGGATTTATTGCGGTTTCCGTAGGCGAAGGAATTAACGAGATTTTTACCGGATTAGGAGTGGATTATATCATTGAAGGGGGGCAGACGATGAACCCCAGCACCGAGGATATGCTTAATGCAATCGATAAAGTGAATGCAGATACTATTTTCATCCTGCCCAATAATAAAAACATCATTTTGGCGGCAGAGCAGGCGACACATATGGCGGAAGGCAAGAACATCGTAGTAATTCCCACCAAGACCGTACCTCAGGGAATTACGGCTGTAATCAATTATGTGCCGGATCTTTCCGTTGAAGAGAATACGGAGACGATGAACGAAGAAATCAAAGCGGTCAGAACCGGTCAGGTAACTTATGCGGTTCGCGATACGGTTATCGACGATAAGGAAATCAAAGCCGGCGATTATATGGGAATTGGAGACAGCGGTATTTTATCCAATGGCACCGATATGATAGAAATTACCTTCCGGATGATAGAGGATATGATGGCGGACGATAAGGAGCTCATCAGCATCTATTATGGGAAAGAGATTTCTGAAGAGACAGCGGAAGCGTTGAAGGAGAGGGTAGAAGCCCGTTATCCGAAATGTGATATAGAACTGCAGTACGGCGGACAGCCCATTTACTACTATATTGTTTCTGCAGAATAATTGTTAACAACGGTAAAGGACGGATGCGTATGCCGTCCTTTTTTTAGACAGATGGTATGGTTATGGACGATAGCACGAACATTATTGACATTAAAGGCATCGGCGAAAAAACAGCGAAGCTTTTTGGTAAACTGAATATTAATGATGTGGGCGGGCTGTTACACAATTATCCGAGGGATTATGAGACTTTTAAGGAACCCGTAATGATAAGCGATGCCCCGGCAGGAGAGGTCTGCTCCGTAAGGGCATGCCTTGCGGGCAATATTGCCGCAAAAAAGGTGCGTAACCTGACGATTTTGAATTTTGAGATACGGGACGCGAGCGGACAGATATTCATGACCTATTTCAATACTCCTTATGTGAAAAATATATTGAAAAAGGGGCTATTTTATATTTTTAGAGGGGTTCTCCTGAAAAAGGGAGGACGGCTTGTGATGGAGCAGGCGAAAATATACAAGCCGGAGGAATATTTTAAGCTTACCGGAGTTATGCAGCCCAGATATTCCCTTACGGCGGGACTTACCAATAATATGGTCACAAAAGCCGTGAAGCAGGCACTGGCGCATTATCGTTTCGGAGAAGACTATCTGCCGGAGGAGATAAGAGAAACACAGCAGCTCATTTCCTATGGACAGGCTATAGAAGATATTCATTTTCCTAAGGATTTTGAAGAAATGCTCACGGCAAGAAGAAGGCTTGTATTTGACGAATTCTTCTTGTTTCTTCTTGCCCTTCGCAAGTGTAAGGAGCACAACGAGGTGCTTCAAAATATCTATCCCATGCTGGAGGTGGCAGAGACAAAGCGGCTCATTGAAGCTCTCCCCTATGCGCTGACCGGCGCTCAGAAAAGGGTGTGGGAAGAAATTCGGCAGGATTTGCAGGGAGAAAAGGTAATGAATCGCTTGATTCAGGGCGATGTTGGTTCGGGCAAGACGATTCTCGCTTTTCTTTCTCTTTTAATGTGTGTATCCAATGGCTATCAGGGTGCGATGATGGCTCCTACTGAGGTGCTGGCGAGGCAGCATTTCGAGGCAGCCTCAGAATTGACTGTAAAATATAAGCTGCCTTTTGTTCCGGTACTGCTGACAGGTTCTATGAGCGCAAAGGAAAAGAGAGAAGCTTACGAGGAAATAAAATGCGGACATGCTAATCTCATTATCGGTACCCATGCGTTGATTCAGGAAAAGGCAGACTATAAAAATCTGGCTCTCGTGATAACGGATGAACAGCATCGCTTCGGTGTCAGACAGAGAGAAACACTTGCCGGAAAGGGAGAAAACGTACATGTAATCGTAATGAGTGCAACTCCAATCCCCCGCACCCTCGCTATCATTTTATATGGTGATCTGGATATTTCTATTGTGGACGAGCTTCCCGCTAACAGACTTCCCATTAAAAACTGTGTAGTTTCCACGGATTACAGGGAGAAGGCATACCGCTTTATTGAAAAAGAAGTGCAAGCGGGCCGCCAGATCTATGTGATTTGTCCCATGGTGGAGGAAGGGGAACTGGAAGGTGCGGAAAATGTCATTTCTTATACGGAGAAATTGAAAAGCGTCCTTTCTTCCAAGATACAGACGGCATATCTTCATGGTAAAATGCGTCCTGCGGATAAGAACCAGGTGATGGAGGAATTTGCGAAGCGCAATATAGACGTACTGGTATCCACTACCGTTATCGAGGTCGGCATCAATGTTCCTAATGCGACGGTGATGATGGTGGAAAATGCGGAACGCTTTGGACTGGCCCAGCTTCACCAGCTCCGCGGACGAGTAGGAAGAGGCGAGCATCAGTCCTATTGTATTTTCGTAAGCGGTTCCGATAAGAAACAGACGATGGATCGCCTGGATATACTGAATCATTCCAACGACGGCTTTTATATTGCGGGAGAGGACTTGAAGCTTAGGGGGCCGGGCGATCTGTTCGGCATCAGGCAGAGCGGGATTATGGATTTTAAAATAGGAGATGTATATCAGGATACCGATGTTCTAAAAAGGGCGAAGGAAAGCGTAGATTCCTTACTTTTAGAGGATGAAGAGCTGGCGCTGGACAAGCATCTGCCGCTTAAGAGGTATATGGATGAAGCGTTAAATTCAGTTGACTTTAGGACAATCTGACAGTAATATATAATAAGAAAACTTAAGGGCGGAAGGAGAGGTATCCACCGCATGAGGCTTATGCATCAGGATACCGGAAATGGAATTGGCAAATATTGCAATTGTAACGGACAGTAACAGCGGAATTACACAGGCGCAGGCGAAGGAACTGGGAATATATGTATTGCCTATGCCTTTTATGATCAATGATGTGACTTATTTTGAAGATATCGATTTGTCTCAGGTACAGTTCTATGACAGGCTTGCGGCGGGAGACAGCGTAGTCACCAGTCAGCCCTCTCCGGAGGCTGTCATGAATCTATGGAACAATTTACTGAAAGACTTCGATGAGGTCGTGCATATTCCCATGTCCAGCGGCCTTTCAGGATCCTGTCAGAGCGCGCTGATGCTGGCCAGGGAATACGATGGGAGGGTGCACGTAGTCAATAATCAAAGGATTTCAGTTACCCAGAGGCAGTCGGCTTTAGATGCGAGGGGACTGGCGGCAGAAGGAAAGAGCGGACAGGAAATCAAAGATTTTCTCGAGGCCGACAAATATAACTCCAGTATTTATATTATGCTCGACACCTTATATTACCTGAAAAAGGGCGGAAGAATCACCCCGGCGGCGGCTGCTCTCGGAACTCTGCTCAAGTTGAAGCCGGTGCTTCAGATTCAGGGAGAGAAGCTGGATGCCTTTGCGAAAGCGAGAACTGCCGCACAGGGCAAATCCGTTATGACTACGGCGATCAGAAACGATATGAACAACCGTTTTGGAGGTGCTGATAGAGATAACATATGGCTGCAGATCGCTTATACCTACAACGAGGAAGCGGCGCTGACTTTTAAAGAGGAACTGTTTAAAACTTTTCCGAATTTTGATGTACATGTGGCACCTCTGTCTCTCAGCGTAGCTTGCCATATCGGGCCGGGTGCTTTGGCTGTCGCCTGCTGTAAGAAAAATAAATAAATATAGCTTTGTAAGCGGCATGTCCGGCATTTGTCCGGGCAGCCGCATTTTTTATGTAATAGGAAAATGCTCCTATTACATAAAAAGCCCTTCGGGCGGAATGCGCAGCTACGCGCGCGGAACAAAAGCTGTGCGACTGGAGTATTAGGCCGCGAGAGTGTGCGGAGCACACTTTTGTTCTGTATAGGGAGGTACACTATATACAGTATTTTTTCACTTTTCAATGTACAAAGTATATGGTATACTACATTGTGTGTTTTTATATACAATTATGAGAGAGGGTGTAGTAAATGGCTAGAGAGGGTACCTATGACGCTTCGAGCATCACAGTTTTGGAAGGATTGGAAGCGGTCAGAAAAAGACCGGGAATGTACATAGGAAGCGTTTCGACCAAGGGCTTGAATCATCTGATATATGAAATTGTGGATAATGCGGTGGACGAGCATCTTGCCGGCTATTGCGATACGATAAGGGTAACACTGGAGGAGGACGGTTCCGCTACCGTAGACGATAACGGACGAGGTATTCCGGTAGGCATGCATGAAAAGGGTGTAAGTGCAGAGCGTCTCGTCTTTACCACGCTGCATGCAGGCGGTAAATTCGACGATTCTGCTTATAAGACGAGCGGAGGACTGCACGGAGTGGGTTCTTCTGTCGTAAACGCTTTGTCTGCATATCTGACGGTTCAGGTAAAAAACGGCGGATTTATTTATGAGGATAAATATGAGAGAGGAAATCCGGTCATCGAGCTGCAAAACGGGCTGCTTCCTGTTATCGGCAAATCCAAGGCGACGGGAACAAAGGTGAACTTCCTTCCGGATGACACGATTTTCGATAAGACGCGCTTTAAGGAAGATGAAGTGAAAAGCCGCCTTCATGAGACGGCATATTTGAATCCGGCCCTTACGATCATATATGAGGATAAAAGAAAGGCTGAAGCTGAATATATCGAATATCACGAACCCGAAGGCATCGTGGGTTTCATCCGCGATATGAACAAGACGAAAGAAAGTATTCATGACGTCATTTATTTCAGCGGAGAAAGTGAGGGCATATCCGTCGAGGTGGCCTTTCAGTATGTGAATGAGTTTCACGAAAATGTACTTGGTTTTTGCAATAATATATACAATGCGGAAGGCGGCACTCATCTGACCGGCTTTAAAACCATGTTCACCAATGCGATTAACAATTATGCCAGAGAGCTCAATATACTGAAGGAAAAGGATGTGAACTTCACCGGAGCCGATGTGCGAAACGGAATGACGGCAGTGGTATCCATTAAACATCCGGATCCCAGATTCGAAGGGCAGACGAAAACGAAGCTGGACAATCAGGATGCCGCCAAGGTGGTGAGCAAGGTGACGGGGGACGAGATTGTCCATTATTTCGACCGTAATCTGGAGACCTTGAAGAGTATTATCGGATGTGCGGAGAAAGCAGCCAAAATCCGAAAGTCGGAGGAAAAGGCAAAGACGAATATGCTCACCAGGCAGAAATTTTCCTTCGATTCCAACGGAAAGCTTGCCAACTGCGAATCCAGAGATGCTTCCCGCTGTGAGATATTTATAGTAGAGGGAGATTCTGCAGGAGGAAGTGCAAAAACTGCAAGAAATCGTGCATTTCAGGCGATTTTGCCCATTCGCGGCAAGATTCTTAACGTAGAAAAGGCCAGTATTGACAAAATACTTGCAAATGCGGAAATTAAGACGATGATAAACGCCTTTGGATGCGGTTTCTCTGAAGGCTACGGCAATGATTTCGATATTTCCAAGCTGCGTTACGATAAGATTATTATTATGGCCGACGCCGACGTAGACGGAGCCCATATTTCAACTCTTTTACTAACGTTGTTTTACCGCTTCATGCCGGAGCTCATCTTTGAAGGGCACGTGTATATCGCTATGCCGCCCTTATATAAAGCCATGCCCGCTAAGGGAAAAGAGGAATACCTCTACGACGACAAGGCGCTGGAAAAATACCGGAAGCATCACAAGGGCCCTTTTACCCTGCAAAGATACAAGGGACTGGGAGAAATGGATGCCGATCAGCTTTGGGAGACGACCCTTGACCCCGAGACCAGACTTTTGAAGCTGGTGGAAATCGAGGATGCGAGAATGGCTTCTGAGGTGACGGAAATGCTGATGGGAACGGAGGTTCCTCCCAGAAAAGCATTTATTTACGAGCATGCAGCCGATGCAGAGCTGGATGTGTAAGAAGGAATCAGAGGGGTAGAACATGGACGACAGCAGAATTATTAAGACCGAGTATTCGGAGGTTATGCAAAAATCATATATCGATTACGCAATGAGCGTTATCATTGCCAGAGCACTTCCTGATGTAAGGGATGGGCTTAAGCCGGTGCAGAGAAGGACCTTGTTCGACATGCACGAGCTTGGGATGAGATACGACAGGCCCTATCGCAAGAGTGCCCGTATCGTGGGCGATACCATGGGTAAGTACCATCCCCACGGGGACAGTTCCATTTATGAGGCCCTCGTTGTCATGACGCAGGACTTTAAAAAGGGCCTGCCTTTAGTGGACGGACACGGTAATTTCGGCAACATCGAAGGAGACGGAGCCGCAGCCATGAGGTATACGGAGGCGAGGCTTCAGAAGATAACACAGGAGGCATTTCTTGCCGATCTCGACAAGGGTGTGGTGGACTTCATTCCGAACTTCGATGAAACGGAAAAGGAGCCTTCTGTGCTGCCGGTTAAGATTCCCAACCTTTTAGTGAACGGCTCAGAAGGTATCGCTGTAGGTATGGCGACAAGTATCCCGCCTCACAATCTTTCCGAGGTCATTGATGCCACCAGAGCCTATATGAAGGATGAGAACGTCACTGTCAGAGAACTTATGAAATACATGAAAGGCCCTGATTTTCCTACAGGAGGCATCGTGATCAATAAGGACGAGCTTCTGGAAATCTATGAGACCGGAGCCGGCAAGATCAAGGTCCGCGGAAAGGTCGAAATCGAAAAGGGCAAGGGCGGCAAGACCAATCTGGTCATTACACAAATCCCCTATCCGATGATAGGTCAGGGTATCTCCAAGTTCCTTTCCGACGTAGCGAGCCTTGCAGAGACGAAGAAGACCCAGGATATCGTGGATATTTCCAACCAGTCCTCCAAGGAAGGAATCCGCATAGTCATTGAACTCAGGAAGGATGCCGATGTAGATAACTTTACGAATATGCTTTACAAGAAGACGAGACTGGAAGACACCTTCGGGGTTAATATGCTGGCCATTGCAGACGGCAGACCCGAGATTTTGGGGTTAAAGCAAATTATTAAAGCAAGCGTTGATTTTCAGTTCGAAGTTGCAAAAAGGAAGTATGAAACCCTCCTTCAGAAGGAGCTGGAACGTAAAGAAATACAAGAAGGACTTATCAAGGCGTGCAACGTTATCGATTTGATCATAGAGATACTTCGCGGAAGCAAGGACCGGACCATGGCAAAGGCCTGCCTGATAGACGGCGTAGTGGATGGAATCAAGTTCCGGTCTAAGGAATCCAAAATCATGGCGGCACAGCTCATGTTCTCCGAAAAGCAGGCGGACGCTATTCTGGATATGCGTCTCTATCGGTTGATTGGTCTGGAAATAGAGGCTTTAATCAGCCAGCACGAGGAAACCATGGCGAATATTTACCGGTATGAAGATATTCTCGACCGCAGAGATTCTATGGCGCAGGTTATCATGAACGAGCTGGATTCCATCAAGAAGGAATATGGACGTCCCAGAAGGACTGTGGTGGAAAACGGCACAGAAGCGGTATACGAAGAAAAGAAGTTGGAAGAGATGGAAGTTATGTGCCTGATGGACCGCTTCGGCTATTTAAAAACGATAGATATTTCTACTTACGAAAGAAACAAGGAGGCGGCGGATGCGGAGAACAGATTCGTATTCCTCTGCAAAAACGTGGGGCGCATCTGCATTTTCACAAATAAAGGACAGCTTCATACAATCAAGGTGATGGACCTTCCATTTGGAAAATTCAGGGACAAGGGCGTTCCGGTGGACAATGTGAGCAACTATAATTCGAAGAAGGAAGAAATCATATTAGTTACCAGTCAGTCCAGGCTCAATCTCTATCGGATTATCTTTTCCACCAGACTGTCCATGTTAAAAATCGTAGACGGCGGAGAATTCGACGTAACGAAACGTACGGTAGCGGCTACCAAGCTGCTTGACGGGGACGAAGTGGTAAGTACCGAAATCTTCGATGGACAGAAAAATATCGTGCTTCAGACAACAGGCGGATTTTTCCTGCGTTTCCCGGTGGAGGAAATTCCCGAAAAGAAAAAAGGCGCGGTTGGCGTACGCGGAATGAAGCTAGGAGACGGAGACAGCGTGGAAGCAGTTTATTATATGCTGGGAACCGGAGAAAACACGATAGAATACAAGAATAAAAAGGTAGAGCTGAACAAGCTGAAAGTAGGAAAGAGAGATACGAAGGGAGTTAAAATTCGTATATAATATTTCGCAAAAAAGATTGACCGCAAGCCTTGAAACGATTAATATGGAGGTATATATGAGAGTAATTGCAGGAACGGCGAGAAGCCTGAGATTGAAGACTGTCGATGGGCTGGATACAAGGCCGACTACCGACAGAATAAAAGAGACCTTATTTAATATGTTACAGCCATATGTAGCAGACAGCATTTTTATTGATTTATTCAGCGGAAGCGGAGGAATCGGAATAGAGGCTTTAAGCCGCGGAGCGAAAAAAGCCTATTTTGTGGAAAGCGGAAAAGATGCCTTTTCCTGTATTTCCCAGAACGTAAGATTTACCGGTTTTGAGGATAAAGCGGTGCTATTAAAGCAGGATGTTCTAACTGCCCTGTCCATGTTCTCTGAAAAAGAAGCGGACATTATTTTCATGGATCCGCCTTATGCCTCCGGCGCCGAAAAGGAAGTACTGCTGGCACTGTCGGACAAGCCTTATGTGACGGAAAGTACCTTGATTGTTGTGGAAGCGGCGCTGGAAACAGACTTTTCATATTTGAACAGCTTGGAAGATTTTGGATTAAAGATTTGGAAAACGAAAAATTATAAAACGAATAAACACGTATTTATAATAAAAGAAGGGATAAATAAATGAAATCTGCGATATATCCGGGAAGCTTTGACCCGGTGACCTTCGGACATCTGGATGTAATAAAGCGTACGGCAAATATTTTTGACGAATTAACGGTAAGCGTGTTGGATAATCACTTAAAGACTCCGTTGTTTTCTGTGGAAGAACGTGTTAAGATATTACAGGAAGCGACGAAGGACATCCCTAATGTAAAGATAGATTCTTTTAGTGGCTTGTTGATAGATTATGCGAAGAAAAAAGGAGTACATGTAGCGGTAAGAGGGCTTCGTGCTATTACCGATTTTGAATATGAGTTACAGATTGCCCAGACGAACCATAAACTTTCGGGGGGCGAGCTGGATACAATGTTTTTGACTACCAGTCTGGAATATGCTTACTTAAGCTCCAGCAGCGTAAAGGAAATTGCAAGCTTCAACGGAGATATATCCATATGTGTGCCGGAATTCATCGGTAAACTTGTTTATGCGAAATATGGATTTATAAGAGAATAAAATTGTCATGCGCGGCTGACCGCAATAGGAGATTTGTATATGAGCAGTAGAATCGAACAATTGATAGACGAGATAGAGGAATATATTGACAGTTGTAAATATCAGCCTTTATCCAATACGAAGATAATTGTAAACAAAGAGGAAATTGACGAATTGCTCAGAGAGCTTCGCATGAAAACTCCTGATGAAATCAAGCGTTATCAGAAAATCATAAGCAACAAGGAAGCCATTTTGAATGATGCGCGTTCCAAAGCGGAGGCCCTGATTAACGAGGCCACAATGCATACTAACGAACTTATTAATGAGCATGAGATTATGCAGCAGGCATATGCGCAGGCTAATGAGGTGGTTACGCTGGCGTCACATCAGGCGCAGGAGATTTTGGACAATGCTACAATAGAAGCCAACAACATTCGGTCCGCGGTAATGCAGTATGCGGATGAGATGTTAGCGAATCTGGAGAATTTAATCGCACAGACGGCCAACATGACTACCGCGCATTATGAAAGCTTTGTCAATAACCTAAATAGTTATGCGGAAATCGTGAGGGCGAACAGAGCGGAGTTAAATCCCCAGGAAGAGGATGATTTATTGAAGGAAGGTGTAGGAGATATCGAAGCGGAATCTCTGAATCTCGATTTGCTGAAGTGAAAACAACGGTGTATTTGAACCGGCTTCGCCTTTGACGGAGCCGGTTTTATATATGGAGGAAACGGTAAGAAACGAGGAGGGTTATGAGAAAGACAGCGTTATATGTTTTAGCGGGAATTCTGATGTTCTTTGGCGGAAGCCTAAATGTCCACGGCGCACAGCCGGAGGCGCCTTCAGTTGTAGTAGTGCTGGATCCAGGGCACGGCGGAGAGAATCTGGGAGCAGAATACGAGGCATATACAGAAAAGTATATGACCATGACGGTGGCGAAGTCCATGAAGGCAGAGCTTGAGAAATATGAAGGAATCACTGTTTATCTGACGAGAGAAGGGGATAAAGATATGACCCTTGAGGAGCGGGTAGATTTTGCAAAGTCCGTGAATGCAGATTTTTTATTCTGCCTGCACTTCAATATGTCCGTGAAACACGACTTGTTCGGAGCAGAGGTGTGGATTTCCGCATTCGATAATGAATATCAGAAGGGCTATACCTTCGCCAGTGCTGAAATGGATATGTTGACGGAACTGGGGCTTTATTCCAGAGGAATCAAGACGAAATTAAACGACGAAGGTTCGGATTATTATGGGATTCTTCGCCATGCTACAGAAAATGACCTTCCGGCGGCCCTCATTGAGCACTGTCATCTGGATCAGGAAAACGATAAAGAATTTTATAACTCTCAGGAGAAGCTGGAGAAGTTCGGTATCTTGGACGCTACTGCGGTGGCTAAATATTATGGACTGAAATCGAAGGCCCTTGGCGTAGACTACAGCAGTTATCAAAACGTAGAGATACCCGTGCCTGCTTCTCCCGTAAAGCCGGACGATACAAAACCGGATATCTGTATCATCGACGTGAAGGATGTGAACGAGGAAAACGGCGACGTTACCGTAAGCCTTTCCGCACAGGATTATGACAGCTATATGCTCTATTATTCCTATAGCTATGACGGAGGATTGACTTTTTCCGATTTGCAGAAGTGGGAAACAGGAGAGGATACCATAAGCTTTACTATGAACGTGCCTTCCGGCACGCTTCCTGAAATCGTGGTGAATGCGTATAATGGCTTTGACAAGTTCACCGAGAGCAATCATATACACCTGTCGTCCTTAATTTATGGAGAACCCGAAACGGAAGAGGCCGTAGAAGCAAGCAATATGGATGCAAGTTCATCTGTAGGCCAAGAGGAGAACGCTTCTATGGAAATGCCGGAAGAACAGCCGGATGACAACGCGAAGGAAAATGCTCCGAAAGAAGAAAAAGAAATAACGGTAATCTATTTCCTTCAAGTCATCTTGATCTGTGTTGCCATTTTATTCGTGCTCTTTTCCTTTGCCATGATTTTGATATCCGCACGCTCAAAGAAGAAAAGAAGACGGAGAAAATAAAAACCACATTCCGTAGTAGACCGCTGTGACCGCACTCAACGCCAGCTTATGCATAATATAGCTTTTTAAGGACAGCGCAGTATCCTTAATCATACTGTAAGTCTGGGCGATGCAGGAAAAACCTCCGAAGGGCAGAATGAGCAGGACAGCCAGAGGTGCAGAGCTTCCCATGCGGCTTATTCCGCTTGTGATTTCCAGCAGACAGTTTATAAGTGCACAAAGATGTATTCCGAATAAGTATTTGTTATACAGAAAAAACTGTGGAATTAGATTTAACAGGTTGAACAGGATCATATATCCTCCCAGCTTTGAGATGCCGTATAAGCCGGACATGATAGAATCGTCCAGCGCGTCCAAAAGAGTGTCCGTTTCCTTTACTTCAGCGGAGGACAATACCATCGGCGGCCGCTTCTCTGCAGGATTCATATTTTTATAGAGAGTATACCTTAGAAGGATACCATATAAAAAAGGAAGTCCGTACATCCCAAATACATAGGGAATCCTCTTTTGCAGACCGAGAACAGGAAGTACGAAGCTCATAAAATAGATGGGGCCGATATTGTTGCAAAAGGCCAGCAGAAACTGAGCTTCTTTTTGCGACAGCTTACCTCTGGAAAGCAAATCGGCGATGACCTTCGCACCCATAGGGAATCCACATAAAAAGCCGATGACTAGCGCATAAATACCGTTAAGGCTGACGGACAGCAGCGGCTTAAGAACAGGTGTTAACACACGCACGAAGCTTTCCGTCAGATTTAAGCGAATCATAATTCCTGTCAAAATCATAAACGGCAAGAGAGTAGGTATCATTCTGTTGAACCATAGCTGCAAGCCGATAAAGGAGTAGGAAAGACTTTCCGCAGGAAAGGTCAAAAGTAATAGCGTTAAAAAAAAGAAAAAAACTGTGAGCAAAAAAGTTTTTAGATTTTTCTTCAAAAATATCACCGCAGATCAGAATGAAGTATATTACAGTTATATGTGCGGGTGCAGGAAATAAGAATGGAAGAAAGGCTGAGGAAATGATGCGTTTGGATAAATTTTTGTGTGAAATGAATATCGGAAGCCGAAGCCAAGTGAAGCTTTATTTAAAGCAGGGCTTAGTGACGGTAAACGGTGAGATCATAACCAAGCCCGAAACGAAGATGGATGAGAATAAGGACGAAGTTACCTTCAAGGGAGCATCCTGCCGCTACAGAAGGTATGTATATTATATGCTGTATAAGCCCCAGGACGTAGTGTCCGCCACTAAAGATAACTTAAACGTTACGGTAACAGAACTTTTGAAGGATACCGGCTATAGGGATTTATTTCCGGTAGGACGGCTGGACAAGGATACGGAGGGCCTTTTGCTCATGACCAATGACGGGGCGCTGGCTCACGATCTGCTTTCTCCCAAAAAACATGTGAAAAAGGTTTACTTTGCGAGGCTGGAGAGAGCCCTTACGGAGGAGGACGCGCGTCTGCTGGAACAGGGGGTGGACATCGGAGAAGAGGAATGTACCCTGCCCGCCCGGGTGGAGTTTTTGCCTGATCAATGTATTCATCTGACGATTACAGAAGGAAAATTCCATCAGGTAAAGCGTATGCTGAATGCGGTGGGCAATAATGTCTTGTATTTAAAACGGGTCGCGATGGGAAGCCTGAGGTTAGACGAAGGATTAAGGCCGGGAGAATACCGGGAACTGACAGAGGAAGAAATACAAGGCCTGAAGCAAAAAGGTTATGGAGAAAAAGAATGAAATACATAAAAAAACTGCTATATTTATTTTTAGGAATACTTTCTCTTTTAAGCATAATCATAATTATAGGTGCGTTTAACCCGGATTTTTCGGATAAGCTCTCGGCTTTTTTGTATTCTCATAACATTTTGCCGCAGGAAACCCTTCAGGAGGAAATAGAAATCCCTAAGGAACTGGCGGTATCGGATGCGGCAGGAGATACGCATTCTTATACCTCTGATGAACTGCTAAGAGATATTTCGGAAATCGGAAAGGATGAGGCGTCGGAAGACGGCTCTTACATTCCGCCGGAAAAATCTGTAGTAGAGGTTCCGGCAGAGGTTGCGGATAAAAGCGGATACGTTCCCGTTCAGGATACAAACGAGCAGGTTGACGATAAAGAAGCGCAGGATTTAGAGAACAAGCTTGCTTATGGCGAAACCGGCGACGGCTTGACCTTCAATACGGAATTTTATCCTTATTATGGTATGCTGGATGCACCGCTGCAAAAGCTCTACCGTCAGATATATGCCAACGCAATGGCTTTAAACGGAATATTCACTCCGGTAGAGAAGGTAGGGATGCAACAGCTTAGAGACGTTTTTATGGCAGTGTTCAACGACCATCCTGAAATTTTCTGGATGGACTCCGCGTACCGGGGCAGATTTTCCGCAGGAGGTATCTGTATGCAAATCGTCCTGCAGTTTAACCAGACTGCCGATAACCTATCGGCATCTAAAGCCGAGTTCGACGCCGCAGCCGAGGAAATCTTAAGCGGCGCCCGAAATATGGGGAACGATTACGAAAAAGAGGTCTATGTTCACGATGCCTTACTGGATAGGATTGAGTATAATATGGGCGCGCCTCTCAATCAGACGGCCTACAGCGCGTTAGTGAACGATCAAACGGTATGTGCAGGCTACGCACGGGCTTTTCAGTATTTGATGGAGCAGCTAGGGGTACCTTGTTATTATTGTACAGGCTATGCCGGCCAAAATCACGCTTGGAATATCATCAAGCTGGAGGGGGAGTTCTACAATGTGGATTCTACCTGGGACGATACGGATCCCAATACTTATGATTACTTTAATAAAACCGATGGCTATTTCGCCGGTACTCACGTAAGGGAGGACCTGTCAGTGTATTTGCCCGCTTGTAACGGACAAAAATACCAAGCGCCGGAAAACGAAATACAGACCGCATCGGACAGCGATAAAAGGAGCCTGGAGGATATCGGATTTTCCTCAGATGCAGTGCTTACCGGCTTGGAGGATTATTATCAGAACTGCTATAATAATATCATGCAAAACGGCGGTTCCGTTCAGTTCCAGAACGTAGTGGACAGCGCCGATTTATGGCTGCAATGCTACGACGCTTATAACAGCGGTTCATATGCCGATGCTTATATGAACCAAGTTCTATCGGAGCTGAATGCATCTTCCTGCCAGGTGGATGTTCAGGCGGAAGAGCTTTCAGACGGCAAAGTATTGCTGACCCATAACATAACGGTAAATTATTAACGTTTGCTCTATAGAGGCATAGGTGATATGATTAATTGAATTGCGCGGGATCTAAGACGAACGTTTTATTGATTAAGGTGCAGACAAGAAGAGATAAAGGGAAAAAGAAAGAAGAAGCAGGAGACAGCATGGGGACAAGAAACATTTTAAAAAACAAGTATTATCTTTATATGACGGAATTCTTTGCGGGAACGGCAGTAATGGCGGTAGAGCTGGGCGCCAGCAGGCTGTTAGCGCCTTACTTCAGTTCTTCCCAGATCGTATGGACAATTATCATAGGCACTATTATGATCGCCATGGCTTTAGGAAATATATGGGGCGGCCGGAGCGCAGATAAGAATCCGGATCCGGACAAGCTGTATATGAGATTAATGATTGCCGCTATTTGGATTGCAGCAATTCCGCTTGTTGGCAAATATATTATACTCGGAATATCTGCGGTACTGGTATTTACGGTCAATAATAACTTTTTGATTTTGGCGGGCTTCATTGCCTGCATGGTCATTTTCGTTTTTCCGCTTTTTTTACTCGGAACGGTAACGCCGTCGTTAGTAAAATATACGGTGGAGAGTTTGGACGACAGCGGCAAGACTGTAGGAACCTTAGGTGCCTTCAACACGATCGGAAGCATTATAGGAACCTTCATGCCAACCTTTGTCACCATTCCGGCGGTTGGGACCTCCATTACCTTTTTGATTTTTTCAGGTATACTGCTTGTTCTTGGACTGGTATATTTCTTCAGCAAGAAGAGAAAAGGAAAGGCCTGTGCAGTAGCAACGGCACTTTTTGTACTATGCGGCATCTTCGGGAACTCGGACAGTTTCGCCTTTTGGGAAAAGAATCTGGTTTACGAGGGGGAATCCATCTACAACTATTTGCAGGTGAAGGAAACCGATGACAGCGTTATCCTTTCCACGAACGTGTTGTTCGGAGTGCAGTCGATCATGAAAAAAGACGATTCTCTCACCGGGATGTATTACGATTATGCTCTTGCTGCACCCGTCATGGCAGGCATCGCTGAGCGCGGAGAAGGGGATATACTGATTCTTGGAATGGGTACAGGAACCTATGCCAAACAGTGTATGAAGTATTTTGATAACATAAACGTGGAAGGTGTGGAAATCGACCAAAAGATTACGGATTTGGCGAGAGAATATTTTGAATTGCCCGATGCGGTCAACATGACGACTTACGACGGGCGTGCTTACCTTCAAGCAATAGACGATAAATATGATGTCATCATGGTAGATGCTTATCAGGATATTACGATTCCCTTCCAGATGTCTTCCATAGAATTTTTTACTATGGTAAAGGAGCATTTGAAGGATAATGGGGTGATGGTGGTAAACATGAATATGCATTCTGAGGAGGAAGGCAATATTAATGATTATCTTTCGGATACTATCGCGAACGTTTTCCCCCATGTATTCACGGTAAATGTCAAGGGTGCTACTAACAGAGAGCTTTTTGCAACGTTAAATGAGGATGCTGCGGGGTATTTGAAAGAGAGTACCGATATAAATTCTGCACATAAAAATGACTATATCGCTGAAATTAACAACGAAGAGCTGGCGGCTATGATAAGAATGGTAGACGCCGGACTTACGGTTTATGAAAAGGGAGAATATCTTCTGACCGACGATAAGGCTCCGGTGGAGCTGCTTGGAATGAGCGTAATCGATGGATTGATTCAGGATGAAATCGGCTATTATAAGGAAATTTTTAAAGAGCAGGGCATTTCCGGACTATTGAACCAAATGTAGCTTATAGATATTGAGAATTATTTTCTGTAAAAATATTTCGTACCATCTTGTAATTTTTTAAAGTAGTTGTTATAATAATACAAGTGGTTAGTTCTCGCTAACTAATTGCGAATAAATCATGGACAACTCCTTTTGCCTTATCTATATTATTTGAAACCTTATAAGCATAGTCGCAAGGGCAAAAGGGGGAATCCCTCCAAGGGAAAGGAATGGTTATTAAATATGAATTATTTGGAAATTGAAAAAGTAATCGGACGCGAAATCATCGACTCAAGAGGAAATCCCACCGTAGAAGCAGAGGTTCATCTGTTCGATGGTACCGTGGGCAGAGGGGCAGCGCCCAGTGGGGCTTCCACAGGAGAATTTGAGGCGCTGGAGCTGCGCGACGCAGACAAGGACCGTTTTGGAGGAAAGGGAGTTCTTAAGGCGGTACATAATATCAATACGGTAATTAATGATACTTTAACGGGAATGGATGCTTCGGACATCTATGGAGTAGATACAGCGATGATAAAGGCGGACGGCACGAAGGATAAGTCCAAGCTTGGAGCTAACGCTATACTGGCCGTTTCTATCGCATGCGCAAGAGCAGCAGCTATTGCACTCGACATTCCGCTTTACCGCTTCCTCGGCGGTGTTAACAGCAACAGACTTCCGGTGCCGATGATGAATATTTTAAACGGCGGCGCACATGCAGCGAACACTGTGGACGTTCAGGAATTCATGATCATGCCCGTAGGCGCAAGCAGTTTCAAAGAAGGACTCCGCCAGTGTACGGAGGTGTTCCACGCGTTAGCATCATTGCTTAAGAAAAAAGGACTGGCTACCTCCGTGGGGGATGAAGGAGGATTCGCTCCCGACCTCGCAAGCGATGAGGAAGCAATTGAGTATATTCTGGAAGCAGTAAAAGCGGCAGGTTATGAACCGGGTAAGGATTTCGTGCTTGCTATGGACGCAGCTTCCAGCGAATGGAAGGGCGAGAAAAGGGGCGAATACGTGCTTCCCAAGAATGGCAAAAAGTTTACTTCCGTAGAATTAGTTGCTCACTGGAAGGAGCTTTGTGAAAAATATCCTATCTATTCCATCGAGGATGGCTTGGATGAGGAGGACTGGGAAGGCTGGCAGATAATGACCAAGGAGCTGGGAGATAAGGTACAGCTGGTAGGCGACGACTTGTTCGTGACCAATACCGAGCGTCTCAAAAAAGGCATTGACCTCGGCTGCGGTAACTCCATCCTTATTAAGTTAAACCAAATCGGTTCCGTATCGGAGACATTGGAAGCTATTAAAATGGCGCACAAGGCGGGCTATACTGCCATATCTTCCCATCGTTCGGGAGAAACAGAGGATACGACTATCGCTGATTTGGCTGTGGCGTTGAACACCTGCCAGATTAAGACCGGTGCACCAAGCAGAAGCGAAAGAGTTGCAAAGTATAATCAATTGCTGCGTATTGAGGAAGAACTTGGAGCAAGCGCTGTATATCCTGGTTTCGACGCATTTTAACTTATAATTTCTAGGACACGAAAATCCGCACTCGTTTAGGCGAGTGCGGATTTCTTATGATCTTTATTTTGTTTTATGTTCGTATACGATTTTATATTGTCCGTGTGCCGCCGCTATTTAATATACTTCTTAATTGCCTCAAAACTTTCCGCACTGATAACATGCTCGATGCGGCAGGCGTCATCGGCAGCGGTCTTTTTATCCACTCCAAGTTTCACCAGCCAGGAGGAGAGCAGTTCGTGGCGTTCATATATTATATCGGCGATCTTCCGGCCCGCTGGGGTGAGCTGGATGAATCCTTCCTTGGATACGGTGATATATTCTTTTTCACGCAGGTTTTTCATCGCCACGCTGACGCTGGACTTCTTGAACCCCAGTTCCTCTGCGACGTCCACGGAACGCACTACCGGATGGGATTTGCTCAATATTAAAATAGTTTCCAAATAGTTTTCTGCTGATTCGTTTATATGCATAATTTTTACCTCAATTTTGATAAGATTCGATGAAAAAAATGAAAATAAAATATCGGGGCCCCCTGTAAAATTGCTATCATTATAGCATATGTTACCAAAAACAGCAAATTATAAAAAGCGTTTATAAAAATCTTGACAATCATTTTAAGTTAGAATATACTAACTATGAAAGAACGTAATGAAAATAATTATCAAAATCACTTAAAGTACAACGAGAAAGAAGGATGAGCGATGCCCTTAACAATGGTAAAAGCAGGAGAACCTAATGTAATACGTAAAATAGGCGGCAAAGAAGAAACTCGGAGATTTTTAGAAAACCTCGGCTTTGTAACGGGCGGCATAGTGACCGTAGTATCTGAAATCGGCGGCAATATGATCGTCAATGTGAAGGATTCCAGAGTTGCTATCGGCAAAGATATGGCAATTAAAATTATGGTAAATTAAGATATCATAATATAGGATGGGAGAAGGAGAAACGATGAAGACATTAAAGGATGTTTCGTGCGGCGAAACGGTAAAAGTGACAAAGCTGACGGGAGAAGGCCCCGTAAAGAGGCGTATTATGGATATGGGAATCACGAAGGGCGTGGATATTTTCGTAAGAAAGGTAGCTCCCCTTGGAGATCCTGTAGAGGTAATGGTGAGAGGCTATGAATTGTCCTTGCGTAAGGCTGATGCCGAGATGATTTCGGTGGAATAAATTTTTACTCACAGGTTAGTGATGACTAATGAGAAGTAAAAATATCAAACGAAACGAATAATGATTTGCTGTAAAGCAGAAAGAGGAAGAATATGTCTATTAAGATTGCGTTAGCAGGTAATCCAAACTGCGGTAAAACCACATTATTTAATGCGTTGACCGGTTCCAATCAATTCGTAGGAAACTGGCCGGGCGTTACGGTAGAGAAAAAGGAAGGAAAGCTGAAAGGCCATAAGGATGTAATTATCATGGACCTTCCCGGTATCTATTCCCTCTCTCCCTATACTTTGGAAGAGGTAGTTGCAAGAAATTATCTGATCACGGAAAGGCCGGATGCAATTCTCAATATCGTAGACGGAACAAATATTGAAAGAAACCTGTATTTGTCCACACAGCTTATGGAACTGGGTATTCCCGTAATTATGGCCGTTAACATGATGGACATCGTGGAGAAAAACGGAGATAGAATACATATAGATAAGCTTAGCAAAAGTCTGGGCTGTGATGTGGTGGAGATTTCTGCATTAAAGGGAACCGGCATCGAAAAAGCGGCTCAGAAAGCAGTAACTCTTGCGAATCAGAAAAATGTTGCTATACCCGTGCACAAATTTGCACCAGAGGTGGAAAACGTTCTGGAAGCTGTAGAAATGAAGCTGGGGAGCGATATTCCAAAAGAGCAGAAGCGTTTCTTCGCCATCAAATTGTTGGAAAAAGATGATAAAATACGGAGCCAGATGAAAAAGGTGCCCGATGTGTCGAATGAAATTGAGCAAATCGAGAAGATACTAGACGACGATACGGAAAGTATTATCACCAATGAAAGATATGTTTATATTTCCTCCATCATCGGAGAGTGCTATACGAAGGGCAGAAAGGACAGCCTGACAATTTCTGATAAAATTGACAGGATCGTGACGAATCGTATCCTTGCTCTGCCTATTTTTGCAGCGGTAATGTTTATTGTTTATTATGTGTCTGTTACTACGGTAGGAACATGGGCCACCGATTGGGCCAATGACGGATTGTTCGGCGAAGGCTGGAGCCTATTCGGCCTGGAAGTTCCCGGAATTCCTGTACTTGTTGACGCTGCATTAACAGCGATAGGATGTGCAGACTGGCTTCAGGGACTGATTCTGGACGGAATCGTAGCCGGTGTTGGTGCAGTACTCGGCTTTGTACCTCAGATGTTAGTGCTGTTTATCTTTCTTGCTTTTTTGGAAGCTTGCGGATATATGGCGCGAGTTGCTTTTATCATGGATAGAATTTTCCGCAAATTCGGACTTTCCGGTAAGTCCTTCATACCGATGCTCATTGGAACCGGCTGCGGCGTTCCTGGAGTTATGGCATCTCGTACGATAGAAAACGACCGTGACAGAAAAATGACTATAATGACCACAACTTTCATTCCCTGTGGTGCGAAGCTTCCTATTATCGCCTTGATTGCAGGCGCTTTGTTCCAAGGTGCATGGTGGGTGGCTCCCAGCGCTTACTTTGTAGGTATTGCTGCGATCATCTGCTCCGGTATCATCCTTAAAAAAACCAGAATGTTCGCAGGAGATCCGGCCCCCTTCGTTATGGAGCTTCCATCTTATCATATGCCTACGGTAGGAAATGTACTTAGAAGCATGTGGGAGAGAGGTTGGTCCTTTATCAAAAAAGCGGGAACGATTATACTTTTATCTACCATCGTAGTATGGTTTACGACCTTCTTTGGCTGGGTAGACGGACAATTTAGAATGCTTGAGGATTTGGAAATAGATCACAGTATCCTTGCAAACATCGGAAACGCTATTAGCTGGATATTCGTTCCTCTTGGCTGGGGTGACTGGAAATCTACAGTTGCAGCGATTACAGGTCTGGTAGCAAAAGAAAATGTAGTAGGAACCTTTGGTATTCTGTTCGGCTTTGCGGAAGTGGCTGAAGATGGTACGGAAATCTGGGGTACTCTGGCAGGAAGCATGACGGCAGTAGCCGCATATTCCTTTCTCGTGTTCAACCTTCTGTGCGCACCTTGCTTTGCAGCTATGGGAGCTATCAAGAGAGAAATGAACAATACGAAATGGTTCTGGTTCGCCATCGGATATCAGACTTCCTTGGCGTATGTAGTAGCTATGTGTGTTTACCAGTTTGGTACGCTTTTAACCACTGGTACTTTCGGTATATTAACAGTTGTTGCCTTACTGTTCTTCATAGGGTTTATTTATCTGCTGTTCAGGCCTTATAAGGAAAGCAGTTCCCTTAAGTTGAATACGAAGAACTTAGCTCAGGCAAAATAAGACCTATTCACAAAATTTGTACCTACGTTTGAGGTTCAGATTTATAGAAAGGAAGTGTTCTATATATGGGAACAATTATTGTAGGCGCGATTGTGCTTGGCTTGGCGGCCATGGCCATAGGGAGCATGATACGCGATAAAAAGAACGGCAAATCAATACAATGCGGTGCGGACTGTAAACATTGCGGAGGCCATTGCGGGCAGTAAAGATGGAGGTACGTAAGTGACAGTTGATAGAAACAATCCTGAGAAAAGAAAAATCCCTGATTCCAGAAGCTATCATCGGACACGGATGCAGCGTGAGATGATTATTGACAGCTTGCGGGAAAGAGGATGCAGAATTACAAAACAACGACTTACTTTAATCGATATTATTTTGGAAAACGAGTGTTCAAGCTGCAAGGATATTTTCTACAAGGCGGCAAAAATCGATAACCAGATAGGCACTGCCACCGTTTATCGGATGGTAAATATCCTGGAAGAAATCGGAGCGATCAGCCGGAAGAATATGTATCGGGTATCATA
This sequence comes from Bacillota bacterium, assembly GCA_023408815.1. Lineage (GTDB taxonomy): Bacteria > Bacillota > Clostridia > Lachnospirales > Lachnospiraceae > Kineothrix. The sequence goes on from JAEYJO010000014.1 coordinate 48,482, forward strand.
TTCGGAGCATTGCTCCATGGAGGATGCCTGTGTGGTGGTGTTGGAAGACGATACGACCTACCATCTATCAGCGAAGAAATGGAACTCGGTCATTCAGGCAGGGCTTAGTACCTGTGGTTATGTGACGAACCAGAAAATTAAATCTATTACTGTAAAGCCTTGTGAATGCGAAAAAGCGGAATGTTAATTCATTCCGTTTTTTTCTATGATAAGATTCTGTTCTGAAAAAATTTGTCGGACAGAATATACTATAGGATATCAAATGAATTATTTACACATATCTTACAAATGGGATATCAAAAAAGAAAGATAAATCATATACTTATACGGTTTACAAATGCTCCTGAATGTCGAAAAAGGTAGAATAGACAAATTTGGTGTTAAAAATTTGCTAATTTTAATTTAAATTGTTGATTTTATCTTTTTTCAAGGTTATAATTTATCGCGTTGGCAATGAGATAAGGATGAGATTTTCCTTACCGCTTAATTGCAGTCATCATAGTTAAAAAAAATTAGGTAAGGCGAGGTCGAAAAGTATGAAGTATCTAAGATTTTTGTTAATCTGTGTTCCGTTGTCCTTTATAGGATATTTTATGAACTGGAGCGCAACAGTTATGTTCATTTTAACTTGTATTTCCATTATTCCTTTAGCGGGATATTTGGGAAATGCTACCGAGTCAATCGCAGTTTATACCGGTCCTAAGGCCGGCGGTTTCTTAAATGCAACCTTCGGTAACGCCACGGAGCTTATCATCAGTTTCTTTTCAATCCGCGCAGGATTGTATGAAGTGGTAAAGGCTACTTTGGCAGGCTCCGTATTGGGAAATATATTGTTGGTTTTGGGCTGCAGCATAATGGCAGGCGGACTTAAGCACAAGGTATTGAAGTACGACGCGAAGGTAGGACGTTCCACAGCAACCATGTTGCTTTTTGCAGTAGCGGCGCTTGCTATGCCTGCGGTATTCATGTCCAATCTTTCCGAAGAGATCATCGTTTCCAAGTATGAGAATTTCAGCATTATCACCAGCGTTATTATGCTATGTACTTATGTAGTAGGAGTTGTATATTCCTTTAAGGGCCAAAATGACCTGTATGAGGGTATGGAAGAGGATGAAGAGGCGGAATGGAGTCTTCCGATAAGTATTACTGTTCTTGCAATAGCTACTATTTTAATAGCAATCGAATCTGAACTCCTGGTTTCCAGCATCGAGCCTATGACGGCGGCAGTAGGTATCTCTGAGATGTTCGTCGGAATTATCCTGATTCCTATCGTAGGTAACGCAGCGGAGCACAGTACCGCAATCATCATGGCATTGAAGAACAAGATGGATATTTCTATAGAAATTGCAGTAGGCTCCAGTTTGCAGATAGTATTGTTCGTAATTCCTATTTCCGTAATCATGAGCCTTTTCATAGCAGATACGCCGATGAGCATTATCTTTAAGATAGAAGAAATCTTCTTGTTTGCAGCCAGCGTATTTATTGTAAATCACATCGTAAAGGCAGGAAGAACCGATTGGATGGAGGGCTTAAAGCTCATATCCGTTTACATCATCGCAGCGGTCGGATTCTTTATTCTGTAAATAATAAAGTTTTGAAGCAGTTTGGGCGGGTTCATTCCCCGCCCTTTTTATATTATTTATTGACGGGACCCATAGCAGCAATCAGCAAAAGTATCACGTGCGCATTTGTCTGAAATATGGTATGATATTATGATAAATAAATGATGAATTCAGTCTTTATTTACATGAGCATATTCGAAAAGTAGTACGGCTGTAAAGGAAAGGTTTATATAGTATGATGTTAAAAGATATAGATGCGGTTATTTTCGACTTGGACGGTTCCCTGGTGGACTCCATGTGGATATGGGAGCAGATCGATATCGAGTATTTGGGGCGATTCGGAATAGCGCTTCCCGATAACCTGCAATATGAAATAGAAGGAAAGAGCTTTAGCGAAACCGCTTATTTTTTCAAGGAGCGCTTTCAAATTCCTGATCCCATTCAAAAAATAAAGGATGATTGGAATGAAATGGCGTGGAATAAATATAGCTGCGAGGTTCCTCTGAAAGATGGTGCGGATTCCTTTCTCGCCTATTGTAAGGCCAATAATATTAAATTAGGAATAGCAACCAGCAATTCCAGAGAGTTAGCTATGAATATAGCCGCTGTACACGGGTTGGAACACTACTTCGACTGCATTATGACCGGTTGTGACGTAGAAAAAGGAAAGCCTGCTCCCGACATTTATCTGGCAGTAGCGGATGCACTTAAGGTGGATCCTTCTCGCTGCCTCGTATTCGAGGACATTATTCCGGGAATCTTGGCAGGTAAAGCGGCAGGAATGAAGGTATGTGCCGTAGAGGATGCCTATTCCGAAGGGATAAGAGCGGAGAAAAAAGAACTGGCTGATTATTATATTGAAGACTATACGGATTTTGCCGCCTTTTATTAAGGGATTCAGGATAGATATTTAGATAGGAGAACGAACTTGATCAACGGATTTTTACCAATATCAAAAGAAGATTTAATAGAGCGGGGCATTGAACAATTGGATTTCGTCTATGTGACGGGAGATGCTTATGTGGACCATCCTTCCTTCGGACATGCTGTTATCGGCCGCATTTTGGAGGCTAACGGCTATTCCGTAGGCATTATTGCCCAACCCGATTGGAAGGACAATAAAAGCATAGCAGTGCTTGGGAAGCCGAGGCTGGCTTACCTCATATCGTCAGGAAATATGGATTCTATGGTAAACCATTATTTTGTATCTAAGAAGCGCCGGCCTAATGATGCTTATACTCCAGGCGGTGAGCCTTATAAAAGGCCGGATCATGCCACGGCGGTATACGGCAACCTGATTCGCAGAACCTATAAAGATGTTCCCATTATAATCGGAGGAATCGAAGCCAGCTTGAGAAGGCTGGCCCATTATGACTATTGGACGGATAGTTTCAAGCGCTCGGTTTTGTTAGATTCTCAGGCGGATTTGATTTCTTATGGTATGGGAGAACATTCCATTGTAGAGATTGCGGATGCCCTAAACAGCGGAATCGATATAAAGGAAATTACCTTTATTCAGGGAACGGTATATAAAACAAAGGATATATCAGGAGTTTACGATGGAATAGAGCTTCCATCCTACGAGTCCATGAAGGCGGACAAGACGAAATATGCGGACAGCTTCGCCCTCCAATATGAGAATACTGACCCCTTTACGGGAAAGTACTTAATAGAAGGATATCCAAACGGCATATATGTAGTACAGAACCCTCCGGCAAAGCCTCTTACCAAGGAGGAGATGGACTACGTTTATGATTTGCCTTATCAAAGGACCTATCATCCATCTTACGAAGAAAGGGGCGGTGTGCCGGCAATTGCCGAGATAAAGTTTTCCCTGATCAGCAATAGGGGCTGCTTCGGGGGCTGCAATTTCTGTGCGCTTACCTTTCATCAGGGACGGACGGTTCAGGCGAGGAGCCATGAATCCATAGTAAAAGAAGCACAGGAGCTTGCGAAAGAGCCCGATTTCAAGGGATATATCCATGATGTAGGCGGTCCGACTGCCAATTTCAGGCATCCTTCCTGCGAAAAGCAGCTCATACACGGTGTATGTAAGACAAAGCAATGCCTATTTCCTTCTCCCTGTAAGAACCTTACGGTAGACCACAGCGATTATCTGGAGCTTCTGCGGGATCTTCGAAAAATTCCCGGCATGAAAAAGGTATTTATACGCTCCGGCATACGCTTCGATTACCTGCTGGCGGACAGCGACGATTCCTTTTTTACGGAATTGGTGGAGCATCATGTCAGCGGTCAGCTCAAGGTGGCTCCGGAGCATATTTCCGACGCCGTCCTAAGCAAGATGGGAAAGCCGGAAAATGCAGTATACGAACGCTTTGTGAAGAAATACAACAAGATCAACGAACGGTTGGGGAAAAAGCAGTTTCTGGTTCCTTATCTGATGTCATCCCATCCAGGTTCTACGCTGAAGGAAGCGGTAGAACTGGCGGAGTATTTAAGAGATCTGGGGTATATGCCCGAGCAGGTCCAGGATTTCTATCCCACCCCCTCTACCGTCTCCACCGTCATGTACTATACGGGTATCGACCCACGCAACAGGAAGATTGTATATGTTTGCAAGAATCCCCATGAAAAGGCGATGCAGAGGGCTTTGATCCAGTACCGCAATCCGAAAAATCACGATCTCGTAAGGGAAGCATTACTTGCCGCAGGAAGAGAGGATTTGATCGGCTTCGATAAAAAATGCCTGATTCGTCCGAGACAGACGTCACAGGAAAAAGGAAACCTTTATTCACAGACAGGTAAAAGCGGCGCATATAAACGTAAGGATAACACCCCTAAGGGATATGGCCGAAAAAGTAATTCGAGTTCGGGGTCTGCAGTCACAAATGCGAAGAAAAAAGCAACGATCAGAAATGTTCATAAGAAAAAATAAAGAAGCCGAAGGCTGAACTGTAACGTAAATAATAGAAGGGGTGTATTTATGAGTAAGAAAAACATTGTAATTATTACGGGAGCATCCTCGGGGATGGGACAGGAGTTTGCTATGCAGTTGGACGGAATCTTGCATAGGACGGACGAACTCTGGCTAATTGCGAGACGGAAGGAGCGCCTTACGGAACTGGCGCGGCTGCTCGATATTCCTACAAAGATAATCCCCATGGACGTATCAGATAAAAACGATATGCGGACTTTCAAGAAGATTCTGGAAATTGAGGATGTCACAATTAGAATGCTCATTAACAGTGCAGGCTTCGGATTGCTGGGTTCTTTTGAAGAGTTGGATATCGACGAGCAGCTCACGATGCTGTCCGTGAACTGTGAAGCACTGACGGAGATGACATATTATTGTATTCCATATATGAAAAAAAACAGCCGAATCATTCAAATGGCATCAAGTGCCGGCTTCCTCCCCCAAAAGAATTTTGCGATTTATGCCGCCAGCAAAGCTTATGTCCTCAGTTTTTCCAGAGCCCTCAGAGAGGAGCTTAAGGATAAAAAGATATGGGTGACGGCGGTATGTCCGGGACCGGTGGAAACGGAATTTTTTGATATTGCCGAAAAGTCAGGTTCTACACTGGCTATCAAAAAATGGACAATGGTAAGTGCTCAGAAGGTGGTAAAGGAAGCGCTGTTGGATTCCTATGACAAAAAAGCGCTGTCCGTATGCAGCTTCCCTATAAAGACATTTCATGCCCTTACAAAACTAATGCCTCATTCATGGCTGTTAGGGATAACAAATCTGCTAAAGTAATTCTATGTTTAAATAGACAAAATTAAGGCTGATTTAGCATAGGCGTTCAATATTAAGAAACATGGAGTATAGTTATGAAGCAGGTATCAATAAAGGAAAATGAGGCCGGACAACGTCTTGATAAATATTTGCATAAATATTTAAAGGAAGCGCAAGGAAGCTTTATTTATAAAATGCTGCGTAAGAAAAATATTATATTGAACGGCAAAAAGGCATCCGGAGGCGAAAAGCTGGAAATTGGTGACGAAATCCGTTTCTTCCTCTCGGAGGAAACCTTAGATAAGATGTCAGGAATTCCTTCGCTGATTTCAAAAGAGCTCTCCGATAGTGAAGTAGCAGAATACGAAGAGGCATACGATAAATATAAGGAGCTTGAAATTATTTATGAAAATCACCATGTGCTGATTGTAAATAAGCCGGAGGGAATACTGACCCAGAAGGCCGAGGCGGTCGATTTATCCTTAAACGAATGGTTCATCGGATATATGCTTCATCACGGAGAAATCAAGAGGGAGGAGCTTCGTACCTTTAAACCCTCAGTATGCAATCGTTTGGATCGCAATACCAGCGGTATGGTAATCTGCGGGAAGACGCTTCGCGGAAGCCAGAAGATGAGTGAGCTTTTAAAAAACAGGGACCTGCATAAATTTTACAGACTTTACGTAAAGGGAAAAGTAAAGGAAGCTTCTCTTATCGAAGGCTATTTGGTCAAAGATGAGAAGAGAAATACGGTAAGAATAAGTCCCAGTCCCGTTCAGGATAAATCTTCTTATATTAAAACGAAATTTGAACCCCTTAAGGTTTTTGAGGACAAGACCTTGTTAGAGGTAGAACTGATTACAGGAAAAACTCATCAGATCAGGGCTCATCTAGCCAGTGTCGGACATCCGCTTCTGGGGGATTATAAATATGGAGACAAGAGCTTCAACGACAGTTACAAGAAAAAATATAAGATTAAGAGCCAGCTTCTCCACGCATACCGTCTGGAATTCCCTGAGCTCGACGGAGAATTCAGCGAATTCAGCAAAAGGATATTTATAGCGAGAACACCCCGGATATTTTATACCTTGGAGGAGAATGGGCAGAAATAATAGATATGATGACTTTGGAGCATGAGTAGAGATGGGAACATGGAATTCGAGAGGCTTAAGAGGTTCTACTTTGGAGGACCTGATTAACTTAACAAATGAAAGATACTTGGAAAGCGGGCTGGCGCTGATTCAGAAAGTTCCAACCCCTATAACTCCTATAGCTATCGATAAGGAAAGCCGGCATATTACGCTTGCTTATTTCGAGCAGAAGAGTACGGTGGACTATATCGGAGCGGTGCAGGGCATTCCTGTATGCTTCGATGCAAAGGAATGTGCGGCGGATACCTTCGCGCTTCAGAACATACATGAACATCAGGTGGAGTTTATGAAGCAGTTCGAGAAGCAGGGAGGCATCGCTTTTTTTATCATTTATTATACACATAAGGATCTTTTCTATTACCTTCCCTATGAAATGCTGAGCTTTTTCTGGGAAAGGGCGGTTTGTGGCGGAAGAAAGAGCTTTCGCTTCGAGGAACTCAACCCCGAATATATACTTCCGAAAAAGAACGGCATCTTCGTACCTTATCTGGATATGCTTCAGAAGGATTTGGAGGATAGGGAGTAGAGATATATTATTTCATTGACAAGGCAATAGTTTTACGGTATACTACCAATAGTTTCATGTGCTACCCAATTATCACTTTAATTTGATAAAGCAAAGAACTGGAAAGGAAATGCCTGTTTATGGATAAAAAGCTATTACATACTCCAGAAGGAGTCAGAGATATATACGGAGAAGAATATGCGAAAAAGCTGATGGTGGAAACACGGATTCTGGATAAGATAAGAAGTTACGGCTACGAAGATATCCAGACGCCTACCTTTGAATTTTTCGATGTGTTCTCCAAGGAAGTTGGTACCACGCCTTCCAGAGAACTATATAAATTTTTTGATAAAGAAGGTGAGACTCTCGTTCTGCGCCCGGATTTTACCCCATCCATGGCCCGTTGTGCTGCGAAGTATTTCATGGATGAGAACGTGCCCATTCGTTTTTGCTATGTAGGTAATACCTTTACAAATACAAACAGCCTGCAAGGCAAACTGAAAGAGGTAACCCAGATGGGGGCGGAACTTATCGGAGACGCCTCAGTGGAAGCAGATGCAGAGCTGGCCGCCTTAATAATAGAGGCACTTTTGGATACGGGAATCCGCGATTTCCAACTAAGCATCGGAAATGTAGAATACTTCAAAGGAATCTGCATGGAAGCCGGATTGGATGAAGAGACGGAGCTTGCGCTTAGGGAATACATCTCCGGGAAAAATCACTTTGGTGCGGAGGAGCTTTTGATAGACCGTAATATTAAACCGGAATTTCGCGAAGTCCTTTTAAAGGTCACGGATTTGTTCGGTTCAATGGATGCGCTGGCGCAAGCGAAATCTTTTGTACATAACAGTTGCTCTCTTTCAGCCATTGAACGCCTTGAGCGGTTGTATGAAGCCCTTTGCTTATATGGCGTGGAGAAATATGTCTCCTTCGATCTCGGCATGCTCAGCAGATATAATTATTATACAGGAGTAATCTTCAAGGCATATACCTACGGAGTAGGGGACGCCATCGTGACAGGCGGGAGATACGATACCCTCCTTGGACGCTTCGGAAAAGAAGCGCCGGCTATCGGCTTTATGATCGTTATCGATGATTTGATGTCCGCCTTAAGCAGACAGAATATACGCGTCCATACGCCTCAAAGGGCCGAACTCATAGAATATACATCTGAAGACTACAAGGAAGCGCTGACAGCGGCCGGAAAGCTTCGAAAGGAAGGGAAAAAGGTAGTCCTTTGTCCTCAAAAAACGAAAGAGGAGGTTGTGCTATGAGTAGAGCGGATAGATATTTGACCTTCGCAAAAGCGAAGGAGGTGATGATATGAGTAAAGAAGACAGATATTTGACCTTCGCTTTGGGGAAGGGCAGACTTGCGAATAAAACGTTAGAGCTGCTTGAAGAAATCGGAATTACCTGCGAGGAGATGAAGGACAAGAACTCGAGAAAGCTTGTTTTCGTCAATGAGGAGCTAAAGCTTCGCTTTTTTCTCTCCAAAGGACCGGATGTGCCCACTTATGTGGAATACGGCGCGGCAGACATCGGTGTCGTTGGAAAAGATACCATCATGGAGGAAAACAGACGGGTTTACGAGGTGCTGGATCTGGGCTTTGGAAAGTGCCGGATGTGCGTGTGCGGGCCGGCCGGTGCAAAAGAGCTTCTTCAACATCACGAGAGAATCCGCGTAGCCAGTAAGTATCCGAATATTGCCAAAGATTATTTCTATAATAAAAAGCATCAGACCGTGGATATCATCAAGCTGAACGGTTCCGTGGAATTAGGTCCTATAGTGAAGCTGTCGGATGTCATCGTGGACATCGTAGAGACCGGATCCACGCTAGATGAGAACGGGCTTCAGGTTCTTGAAGAAATATGTCCGCTTTCCGCCAGAATGATTGTCAATCAGGTGAGCATGCAGATGGAGACAGAGCGGATCAAGAAGTTAATAAACGATTTGAAGGCGCACATTTTAGCAGTTTAAAGCTGCTTCTGAGCGTTTATACGGTGAATCGAAAGGATGTGGTCATAGATATGAAAATTTTAAAGTTAACCTCTGAATCAAAAACAGATTTATTGAATACATTGTTAAAGCGCAGCCCCAATAATTACGGTCAGTTCGAATCGGCAGTCTCCGACATTGTCTCAAGCGTTCGGGAAAGAGGAGATAAAGCAATATTCGAATACACGAAGCGCTTTGATAAATGTGAAATCGACGCATCGAATATAAGAGTAACGAAAGAGGAGATTATTGAAGCCTATCAGAAAGTGGATGAAAAGCTGGTGGCGGTAATGAAAAGGGCAGCGGACAACATTCGTGTTTTTCATGAGAAGCAGCTTCACAACAGTTGGATCGACATGAAGGATGATGGAACAATGCTCGGGCAGAAAATAACTCCCATCGAACTTTCCGGGGTGTATGTGCCCGGCGGCAAGGCCGCTTATCCTTCCAGTGTCCTGATGAACGTCCTTCCGGCCAAGGTGGCGGGCGTTAAGAGAATCATCATGACAACGCCTCCGGATGCGGAAGGTAAGGTATATGCCGGGACTTTGGTTGCGGCAGATATTGCAGGCGTAGATGAAGTTTATAAAGCAGGGGGAGCACAGGCGATTGCGGCCATGGCCTTTGGCACCGACAGCATTCCTAAGGTGGATAAGATTACCGGCCCCGGCAATATTTATGTGGCCCTCGCCAAAAAAGCCTGCTTTGGCTATGTAAGCATAGACTCTATTGCAGGCCCCAGCGAAATTCTCGTTATTGCGGACGAGACAGCGAACCCGCTTTATGTGGCCTCCGATTTATTGTCCCAGGCGGAGCACGATGAGATGGCAAGCGCCATACTTATTACCACGAGCGAAGCTCTGGCAAAGGAAGTGTCCGCACAGGCGGACCGGTTGGCGGAAGAATTATCCAGAACGGAAATCATCAAAAAATCTTTGGATAATTACGGCTATATTCTCCTTGCGGATACCATGGAGGATGCCATCGACGCAGCAAACGAAATCGCTTCGGAACATTTGGAAATTTTAACGGCGAACCCCTACGAGATTATGACTAAGATAAACAATGCAGGAGCAATTTTCCTTGGAGAATATTCTTCCGAGCCTTTGGGAGATTATTTTGCGGGACCAAACCATATATTGCCTACAAGCGGTACTGCGAAGTTTTTCTCACCTCTTGGCGTAGACGACTTCACGAAGAAAACCAGTATCATCTCTTATTCGAAGGAGGCACTTTCAAAGGTGTATGAGGACATCGAGCTGTTTGCCGAAAGTGAGGGCTTGACGGCTCACGCTAACTCGATTAAAGTAAGATTTGAACAATAAAAAAAGAAAAGAAACGGAGGCGAATACCATGGCAAGAAGCACGACGGTAGAACGTAAAACGAAGGAAACCGATATTTCAGTTATCTTGAATCTCGATGGCACCGGAAAAAGCGAAATCCATACAGGAATCGGTTTTTTTGACCATATGCTTGAGGGTTTTTCGAAGCACGGTTTTTTTGATTTAAAGGTAACAGTAACGGGAGATTTGGAAGTAGACGGACACCATACGGTAGAAGATGCCGGAATCGTTTTAGGGCAGGCGATAAAGATTGCGCTGGGCGATAAGGTTGGAATCAAGCGTTATGGCTACTTTGTCCTTCCTATGGACGACGCGCTGGCACTTTGTTCTGTTGACTTATGCGGTCGGCCATACTTCGTCTTCGACTGTACGTTCACCGCTGAAATGGTGGGCGGGCTCGCCACGGAGCTGGTAAAGGAGTTTTTTTATGCCGTTTCTTATTCTGCAGGAATGAATCTTCACATAAAAATGCTATCGGGTGAGAATAATCATCATATGATAGAAGCGATGTTCAAATCCTTCGCCAAGGCCTTGGACGAGGCGGTAATGAAAGACGAAAGAATTACGGATGTACTGAGCACCAAGGGCAGTCTGTAGCAAAAAGGAGCATATACATGAGCGACAACTATAAAAAATTAGTTCCCTGCATTTATTTATATAAAGGCAATGCGGTCAAGAATCTGTCTGATATTACGATTCTTGACACCAATCCGGTGAAGCTTGCCAAGTTCTATGGAGATAACAATGCGGATGAGCTTTTGATTTTCGATATGTCGAAGGGGGATGCGGAACACGACGAGGCTCTGGATATTATAAAAGAAATATGTCTGAACACGGAGATACCGGTAACCGGAGCGGGCAATATCCACCGGATGGAGGATATTAAGAAGCTGCTTTATGCCGGCTGTAAGAAGGCAGCCTTGAATTATTCCAAGCCTGAAAATATTGAGATCACGCAGGAAGTATCCTTAAAATTCGGCAAGGAAAAAATTGCCGCATGCTTTATAGATACACAGGAGCTTCTTCGAAACAAAGAAACGATTGAAAGCTATGTGGATGAGCTGATTCTTTTGAAGGAAAGCTCCATAAGGGAAAGCGTCCAAAAGTGGGATGGAACGACAAAGATTCTCGTATCCCTGCCTGAGGTTTCCTTGGATAAACTGATCGAGATCCTTTCTGTTCCTTCCATATGCGGCATTACCGGCCATGCCATCAACGAAAACGCCAAAGAGCTCCCCGCGATAAAATCCCTCTGTCAGGGTAATGGAATTCGCGTGAATGCCTTAGAGGCGGCGTTTCAATGGTCCGATTTCAAGTTGAATTCCGACGGGCATATAACCGTTGTCGTTCAGGATTATAAGACCGATCAAATCCTTATGGTGGCCTATATGAATGAAGACGCATATAATGCTACTGTTCACACCGGCAAGATGACCTATTACAGCCGGAGCCGGAACGAATTATGGGTAAAGGGAGATACCAGCGGCCATTACCAATATGTCAAATCTCTGACGGCTGACTGCGACATGGACACGATTCTCGCAAAGGTTTCTCAGGTCGGAGCGGCCTGTCATACCGGAAGCCACTCCTGTTTTTTTAACGAGATATTGAAGAAGGAATACGACGAAACAAATCCACTTAAAGTGTTTGAAGCCGTTATGAACGTCATTGTGGACAGAAAAGTGCACCCGAAGGAAGGTTCTTATACCAATTATCTGTTTGAGAAAGGAATCGACAAGATACTGAAGAAGCTGGGAGAAGAGGCCACAGAAATTGTCATAGCCTCCAAGAATCCCAATCCCAATGAGATTAAATATGAGATTTCCGATTTTCTCTATCATATGATGGTTCTGATGGCGGAAAAGGGAGTAACTTGGGAGGAGATTACAGAAGAGCTGGCAAAAAGGTAATTTGAAAATAGTTAAAATTTATGATATTATAATATAATCTAAAATCTCCGGACTGATATGAGCATATCGGTCCGGAGATTTTTTATTCAACAACGAACATGCCACTCTGAGAATTGCTCGTTGTTGAAATTTTATTTTATCTTTATTACAAACTATTATATAATTGCGAGTATTACAAAGTTCAAAACGAACAGAGCCGTGCTCACCCAAAGAATCGGATGAATGCTTTTAGCCTCGCCGCGCAGACATTTTACGATACAATAGAAGATGAAGCCTGTTGCAATACCGTAGGAAATGCTGTAGCACAAAGCCATGAAGATGCCGGCGAAAAACGCAGGAACCGCTTCGGCCAGATCATCCCATTTGATGCTTGCAAAAGAAGAAAGCATCATAACACCAACCATAATGAGGGCAGGTGCAGTAGCTTGAGTAGGAACGATGCCGACAACAGGAGCTAAGAAAATACTGAGCAAGAACATGATTGCCGTTACGAGAGAGGTTAGACCGGTACGTCCTCCCGCACCGATGCCCGCTGCACTTTCCACATAGGTGGTAGTGTTGGAGGTACCGAAAACAGCGCCGATGGAAGTAGCGATGGAGTCCGCGAACAGTGCACGGTCCATTTTGGATTTAAAGCCGCTGGAGCTATCCATTTCCGCCTGATCCTTCTCGCTGAATATACCTGTACGACGTCCCGTGCCGATGAATGTTCCTATCGTATCAAAGGTATCAGAAAGGCTGAATGCGAAAATCGTCATGAGAACTAACGGAAGCTTCGTGATATCCGAAAAAAGAGATAACATTCCTTCTGCGCCGAAAGCCGCACCAATGGTTGTCCCAAGCTCCGAGAAGGAAGTCCCGAGGTTGGATGCGATGCCGACCTGACTTAAATCTACGATTCCCATAAACACACCGATTATCGTGGAAAGAATGATACTTACAAAAATAGCTCCCGGAACCTTCTTGATAACGAGTACTACCATCAAAATAAGTGAAATCAAGGAAAGGAGTATTGGAAGAGTATTGAAGGTTGCCAAAGCAGGAACGATGCTGGAGTCTGCAATGACCGTTCCACCATCTAAAACGACATTTTTACCGGGATCGGAGGTAAAGCTCAGCAAGCCGGCATTTTTAATTCCTATGTAAGCGATAAAAATACCGATACCTCCGCCGATAGCGTGCTGAAGGCTTACAGGAATTGCTTTAATGATAGATTTACGGATCTTGGTAACCGTAATGATAACGTTAATGATACCGCAGATAAATACCATGGCGAGAGCTTGCTGCCATGTAAAGCCCAGACCGAAGCATACGGTATAGGTAAAGAATGCGTTAAGCCCCATTCCCGGTGCCTGCGCATAAGGAACGTTGGCGAAAAGCGCCATAACGAGAGTACCTGCAGCGGAAGCGAAGATGGTTGCGAGAAATACCGCGCCATAAGGAATGCCAGTTTGTGAAAGCATTGCCGGGTTGACGAACAGAATATACGCCATTGCAAAAAATGTAGTAAGTCCGGCCACAACTTCCGTAAGTACGTTGGTGTTGTTCTGTTTCAGTTTGAATAGTTTCTCCATTGTTATTCTCCTTGCTTAAATTGTGTGTTTTCTTTGCAACAATATTCCAGCCTTTGGCATAGTTTATTGTTTAACAGAATATATCGTATACGAATGCGAAAAGAAATGCAATCTTTTTGTTGCGTTTTTTTTAAGATTTTTAATATATTTTTAAGATTTCAGATAAAAAAAGCAAAAAACCCGTTTTGCGAGTTTTTTGCTCCTTTGCATTTTAATCTTCTTATAAATAAAATTTTCTTATATTTTATACTTCTTCAAATTTTCCTGGAATGCCTTGATCATGGAATCGAAGACAGAAATCTGTCTGGTCAGCTCATTGATCTGATCCACATAAATAGCTACATTAGAGCTTGCCTCTTCCGTAGATGCAGAATTCTCCTCGGCAATGGCTGCGAGATTCTGAATGCTTTCAAACAAGGAAGAAATATGATCCGCCTCCTTTTTTAAATCGAGGGATGTCTGAATCATAAGACCGGAAACTCCTTTTAAATTGTCATTCGAATGATTGGAGGTTACCACCGCTTCCATAAGGGAGGTGTTCTCCGTCTCCAGGATAGCATACTGAGTATCGATGCCCACAACCACTTCCCCCACGCTGGAAACGAAGTTGGTAAGATTATTGTTGATTTCCTCTACTGCGCTGTTGGTTTCCTCAGAAAGCTTGCGGACCTCCTCTGCAACAACGGTGAATCCTCTTCCGGCTTCTCCGGCTCTGGCTGCTTCGATAGAAGCATTCAAAGCGAGAAGATTAATCTGCTTTGCGATACCGGAAACGATAGAGACGATTTCAGTAATGTTAGCAGCGTTATTTTGGAGTTCGTTGCTGTTGTCCTTTATCTTACCAAATTTATCTAATACCTGATTGATTTGTGCCGCAGTATTTTTTACGTTAAGGAAACTGTTTTCGATGCTGTTCACCGCATTTTCGATTTCAGATTTATTCTTCTGACTTTCGTCGGAAATACGGGTAATGTTACCGATACTTTCGTTCAATACGTAAACAACGTTCTCCGTATCCTCTGCCTGCGTAGTCGCCGCTACGGCAACCTCATCCAGAACATCGGTAATGTCATTGGAAGTGGACTGCATGGTGGAAGCGATGCCGGAAAGTGAGTTATTGAAGGTGTACATCTCGTCCACAATAGCGTTGAACTCGATAAAGTCCTTCTGAACCACAGCCTTTAAGCTATTAATAATTTCCATGAGCTTCTCGTTCTCATCCATAGAATGAAGCTCTACGTTTTCTGAAAATGTTCTGTCAGCCAAGCTATGAAGCTCCGATGCGATCATCCTTACAGGTCTGCTGGTGATATAGGAAGAAATCAGAGAGATCACGCAGGTGGAAATTGCAAGTATCGCTGACTTTGCAGGGTCTCCAAAGAGCACGAAACCGAGAGCACCAATTAAAACCGTGTTGAGCAGGGCAAGCTTCTGAGAGCTTCTCTTTAAAAAACCGAGGGAAAGTATCTGATTGAAGCGGAAATGCTTTGTATACTGTATTTCCTTTTCGAAGGTCAGCTTCAAATGAATCTCATCAGCAGACTTGTTTAAAACCTCTGTCTTAATATCTTCTTTGAAGTAGTTGGAAACGCCTTTTAACAAACCTACCAGATAGTCGCCCATTCCTCGCTTGGAGCGGTAAATGAAAAGAGTTTCCCTGGAAGATATAGGCTGCAAATCCAAAATAGGAGGAACAGCGCCCTTAAAGCGGCGCATAACGATAATATGTACGTCATTCATAGATTTTAAAAACTGGTAAGCGCCTTCGTGCCGGAAGAAGCCGGGGTAAATGCGGCTGAACGTCTTAATATTTTCCTCACCCATAAGCCCCCATATTTCCTGATGATTTTTCCCAACGCTGTTACCAATCGTGTCAACGAGGCCGAGAGCAACATCATCGGCAACGTCTTCAATGGGCGTAAAAATATGGTCGGAGGATAAGTGATAGCGCTCTAATGCACTGTTAACGACTTGATCGCCAAAGAGTTTGCGGCAGGATTCCATCCATGTAGAAACTACAGTACCTTTCATAATACATCTCTCCTTTGTTATTTCTTCATATTTCTTTCTATATTTAAAACTTAAAATCGATCACGGCATTGCTGTATGATTTGAATTCATTTTACTATAGAAAGGGGAAAATATCAAAGTATATTTTGTTTGGCCGGCAGAGTATTTCAGAAGAAATATCAGGCTCATAAATGGAGTGAATATTCCATATATTGTTACAAAGATTTTTGGGGAAAAATATATGCAGCTTAAACAATTGGTTCATAAGAAGATAATCTTAGCGCTGTTATTTTTGGTTTCCATGTTTTTTGTCGGAAGAGCGCTCGGTTATGTGAAGGAGAAGGTAATACCAGCCTCGACAAGTTTTGCGGAATGTGAAAACTGGGGGCTTGGCGGATATGGAGATGAGACACAGCCTACAGGAATAGCTTCTGCAGAGGAATTGAAGAAGTATGACACTTATTTCGTAGGAGATAACGGGGAAAAAGTTATTTATCTTACTTTTGACGCCGGGTATGAAAACGGGAATACTGCACCTATTCTGGATGCGTTGAAAAAACATAACGCACCGGCCACTTTTTTTATCGTAGGCCACTATTTGGAGTCAGCTCCCGAACTGGTGAAGCGGATGGTAGCAGAGGGACATTGTGTCGGAAATCATACTTATCATCATCTGGATATGTCTAAGATCTCGGATATGGATTCCTTCCGGAAGGAAATGGATGGGGTTGCTGATTTGTTTCAGCAGATAACCGGGAAAGAGCTTAGTATGTATTATCGGCCACCGCAGGGAAAGTATAGCGTTGATAATTTAAAGATGGCGAAGGAACTGGGGTATAAAACTTTTTTCTGGAGTCTGGCCTATGTGGACTGGTATCAGGATAAACAACCTACGAAGGACGAAGCTTTTTCAAAGCTGATAGGACGAATCCATCCGGGGGCTATCGTTCTGTTACATAGCACTTCACAGACGAACGGGGAGATCCTGGATGAGCTTCTGACGAAGTGGGAGGAGATGGGGTATACCTTTAAGCCTTTGTCGGATTTGTACGAATAAGAATAATTCGGTTATTTTCAGCATAGTCTTTGTTAAGTAATTGGTTAGGACGAAGCTGCATGGGTAATATTTCTAGCGATCAGAAATTACAATTAGTCCAGATGATACGCGCAGAAAGCAAGGATAATAGAATGAGAATGAGGAGTAGGGAAAGGATGCTGTACGGAACGGATATGAAATATGAGCAGGAGGAACTGCCGCTGTATGCCAAGGGGTATTACGGCGATTTTAAGGATAATAAGGAATATGAGCTTCAGGCTTTGGAAAACGGCAGGGAAAGCGCGGTCCACACTTCCTTTTCCTCCTTCAGACTGCGGCTCGTTATTGCCGTCTTGCTTTTTGCAGGCTTTTTATTCCTCGACGCCGGGGAAGGTAACGTCGCAGGCATTAGCACAAATCAGATGAAGGAAGAGATAAATAAAGATTTCGATACGGGGCTGGATGAAGTAGTATTTGATTTTGAACATAATTTCCCTTATACTCTATTTAATGAGGTGAAATAATATCAATGAGTAGAATACACTCATAATGAGTAGAGAACACTCATAATGAGTAGAAAACACTCATGATGAGTAAATAAAACTCATAAAGAGATAGGAGTATTATGAGCAAGCTTGCGTTAAGAGATGAAATACTGCTGCAGGTAGAGAAGCCGGCCCGCTATATCGGCAACGAAGTGAATGCGGTGGTAAAAGATAAGAATACGGTATCCGTCCGTATGGCGATGTGCTTTCCGGATATATATGAAATTGGCATGTCGCATTTAGGAATCCAGATTTTATACGATATGTTGAACAGCTTTGAGGACGTATGGTGCGAAAGGGTTTATTCCCCATGGGTCGATTTGGATAAAATTATGAGGGAGGAACATATCCCTCTTTTTGCGTTGGAATCTCAGGAGCCGGTAAAGGATATGGATTTTCTCGGCATCACCATTCAGTATGAGATGTGCTATACGAATATTTTACAGATTCTCGATCTGTCCCAGATTCCCCTTTCAGCGAAGGACAGGACCTGGGACCATCCCATCGTAATAGGCGGAGGGCCCTGCACCTATAATCCCGAACCGATTGCTGAGTTTTTCGACATGTTTTATATCGGCGAAGGAGAGACCAGGTACCGGGAACTCATAGATTTATATAAAGACTCCAGAGCGAAGGGTGAAAGCCGTATAGAATTCTTGAGAAGGGCGGCCAGGCTTTCCGGTATCTATGTGCCGATGTTCTATGAAGTCGATTATAAAGAGGACGGCACTATCCTTGAAAGGAAGCCGACAGAGGAAGGAATACCCGAAACCGTGAAAAAGGAAATCGAGATGTCGGTTTCCGATACCTTTTATCCGATGAAACCCGTAGTTCCTTTTATTAAGGTGACTCAGGACAGGGTGGTCTTAGAAATCCAACGAGGATGTATCAGGGGATGCCGTTTCTGCCAGGCCGGACAACTTTACCGTCCGGTGCGGGAACGCGATGTGGAAGTGCTGAAGGGCTATGCAGTAGAAATGTTAAAAAATACCGGACATGAGGAAATTTCATTAAGCTCTCTAAGCTCCAGCGATTATTCCAGACTTTCCGAGCTTATCGATTTCCTTATCGATGAGTGCGGGAAAAAATATATCAACATTTCCCTGCCTTCCCTTCGCATCGACGCTTTTTCTCTGGATGTGATGAGTAAGGTTCAGGATATAAGAAAGAGCAGCCTGACTTTTGCCCCCGAGGCAGGAAGTCAAAGGCTTAGAGATGTTATCAATAAGGGATTGACCGAGGAAGTCATCCTTAAAGGATCCGCTTTGGCCTTTGAGGGGGGCTGGACAAGGGTAAAACTTTACTTCATGCTTGGACTTCCTACGGAAACAGAGGAAGATATAAGAGGTATTGCCGATTTATCCAACAAAATAGCCGCAACATTTTTCGAAACCGTTCCCAAAGAGGAGCGGAAAAATGGAAGAGTGCAGATCGTTACCAGCACCTCCTTTTTCATCCCCAAGCCCTTTACTCCCTTTCAGTGGGCGCGGATGTGCACTAAGGAGGAATTCATCGAAAAGGCTTATCTTACCCGCAGCGCCATCAGGGAGCAGCTCAATCAAAAGAGTATTAAATATAACTGGCACGAAGCGGATGTAAGCGTTATGGAGGGGGTTTTTGCCAGAGGAGACAGAAAAATTGCTGCAGTCATCCGAAGGGCTTACGAAAAAGGCTGTCTTTTTGACTCGTGGAGCGAACATTTCCATAATGACGTGTGGATGGAGACCTTTCAGGAGTGCGGTATAAGCATTGATTTTTATACTACGAGAGAACGTTCCTTCGATGAAGTATTTCCTTGGGATTTCATAGACTGCGGCGTAACCAAAAGTTTCCTGAAAAGAGAATGGGACAAGGCGGTGGAGGAAACGATATCGCCCAACTGCCGGATGCAGTGTCTCGGATGTGGTGCGGCCGTATTCGGAGGAGGTGTGTGCTATGAAAGTAAGAATTAAATTCGCCAAATCCGGCGCTATGCGCTTTATCGGCCATTTGGACGTGATGAGGTATTTCCAGAAGGCTATCCGCCGCGCAGGTATCGATGTTGCATATTCAGGAGGCTTCAGCCCTCATCAAATCATGTCCTTTGCCGCCCCCTTAGGAGTAGGATTGACAAGCGATGGGGAATATATGGATATTGAAGTAGTTTCTGCAGCTTCCTCCAAGGAGATTAAGGACAGCCTGAACAAAGCTATGGTTCCCGGAATGGAAATCATAAGCGTTACCAAGCTGCCCGACAATGCCATGAATGCTATGGCCAGCGTTGCGGCGGCGGAATATATCGTGAGATTCAGGGAGGGGTATGAGCCTGCTTTCGATTGGGAGAATCAGGTGGAAGCATTTTATTCCAGAACATCCATCCCGGTTATTAAGAAAACGAAAAAGAGTGAAATAGAAATGGATATCAAGCCCTCTATCTATGCCTTGGAAGCTGTTAAAGACAAAAACGGCCGAGGAGCTATACGTATGATGGTGGACGCCAGCAGCTCGGGCAATATCAAGCCCGGTCTGGTCGTCGAAGCCTTTTTAATGGAAAACGGCGGTACGCTTTCCGATTTCTCCCTGGAAATAACGAGGGAGGATACCTTTACAAATACGGGAACGGAGGATCGTCCGGTATTTATCCCATTGGACACGGTAGGTAAAGAATTTTAATGAACGATAAGAAATATGTCATTATAAAAAGAAACAATCAAATATTATCCCTGCTTTTTCATGGCAATCGCCTGCTTTCTGTAAATGCCGAAAAGGAAGAGGGCAGTTTTGTCGGCAATATATATGTGGCAAAGGTGAAAAACATATCCGCAAATATCAACGCAGCCTTTGTGGAGATAGCGCCAGGCTTTCCCTGTTTTCTCGCCCTGAACGAAACCAAAAACCCCATCCTTACCAATAGGAGTTACGACGGGAGAGTTCTTGCCGGAGATGATATTGTGGTGCAGATAAATAAAGATGCGGTGAAGACAAAACAGCCTGTCGCAACATGCTCACTTTCCTTAAGCGGAAAATACTGCGTCGTATCCATGGGAAAGCCAGGCATCGCATATTCCTCCAAGCTGTCGGCGAAGGTCAAAGCGAGAATCGGCGAGGCTCTGAAAGAAGAGTTCGCATTGCTTCCAAAAGGTATCGGAACTGTTGTCCGCACTAACGCCAAGGAGCTTGAGGATTATTCTCCCCTGCTGGAAGAGTGGAAGGACTTAACAGCGCAGCTCAAGGGGCTGGCGGAAATGTCCATTCATAGAACAAGCTATTCCCTGCTTTATAAAAAACCTTCGGATTACCTCCTTCGGCTTCGGGATACTTATGAAGGGCAATATGAAGAAATCGTAACGGATGACAAGAGCATTTATGAAGAGATAACGGAATACTCCCGCCTTCATCCGGCCTTTTGTATACGTGAGGCGAGGCTTTATAAGGACGAACTTCTCCCTCTGCACAAGCTGTATTCTATAGACGCTCGTTTAAAGGAGGCAATGGATAAGAAAGTATGGCTTAAATCTGGCGGTTATCTCATCATTGAGCCCACCGAGGCTCTGACGGTAATCGACGTAAATACCGGAAAAGTGAGCACGAAAAAGGATGACGAAGAAACCTTTTTTCGCATCAACATGGAGGCTGCCGAAGAAATAGCATTTCAACTCACCCTTCGAAACATATCGGGCATCGTCGTAGTCGACTTCATCAATATGCGAAAGCGGGAACAAAGCGACAGACTGATGGCACATTTCGGAGATTTGCTAAAAAAAGACCCGGTGAAAACGAATCTAGTGGATATGACCGTTCTTGGGCTGGTGGAAATCACCCGCATGAAAATAAACAAACCTTTGAAGGAACAGCTTTCACAGCTTTAAACCAAGACCGGAATTGCAGCAAATTTGGTATTAAGAGGAAGATAATATATGAAAATCATTAAGATGGAAAAAGTAAAAGATGGAAAATATTTAAAAAATTATGAGCTTACCTATCTCAATAAGGCCGGACGTGAGAAAAAATACGAAATAGTCAGTCGAAAAGAATTAGGCAGTGTGGAGGACATCGGCAGCAACGTGAGCGGATTGTCCATCGTTGCCGTTAAGGAAGGAAAGCTTCTTTTATTGAAGGAATTCCGCATGGGTATCAACAAGAGCATTTACAATCTCTGTGCCGGAATGCTGGAGGTCGGAGAAACGGTAGAGGAGTGCATCGCCAGAGAACTGTTTGAGGAAACCGGCCTTGGCGTAAAACGGATTGTCAATATTCTTCCTGCCTCCTACGCCGCCGTAGCCATTTCCGACATGAAGACACACATCGTATTCGTGGAAGCGCAGGGTCAATTCGAGGATCACAGCTCGGATAACGAAATGATCGAAGCGGGCTTTTATACGAAGGCGGAAGTAGAACAACTTTTGAAAACGGAGGAATTCAGCTCCAGAGCACAGGTTATTTCTTATTTTTTCACTAAATTGCAAGATTTTTCAAATCTTTGATATTTGAAAAATGATTGATATTCTTAAAATGTCTTGACATCAGGAAAATGGAATGATAAACTAACGAAGTATGCCGCATAGATAGGCTCAAAGTGTGTCCTTTTAAGGAGACCGCCGACCCTAGCGAGTAAATTATTAGGAGGTGCAATATGTACGCAATTATTGCCACAGGTGGAAAACAGTATAAGGTTTCCGAAGGCGACGTAATCAGAGTTGAGAAACTCGATATAGAGCCGGGAAGTGCTGTAACATTTGATCAGATTGTCGCTATCAGCGATAATGGGCTTAAGGTTGCCGGTGACGTAGCTAATTCCACCGTAACTGCAACAGTAATGGAGCAGGGAAGAGGAAAGAAAGTTATCGTTTACAAGTATAAGAGAAAAACCGGTTATCATAAGAAAAATGGTCATAGACAAGCATACACTCAGGTTAAGATCGATAAAATTAACGCGTAATGCTTTATGACAACGGTTATTGTTAAAAAAAACGTAAATGGAGAATATAAGGGATTTACCTGCAAGGGACATTCGGGCTTCGCAAGAAACGGCAAAGACATCGTATGTGCTGCTATATCCATGCTGGTCATCAATACCATCAATTCGATGGAAGAGTTGGCGAAGGAGGATATGGACGTTTCTTCCGATGAAGAGTCAGGCTATATCGACTGCCTTTTTAAGGGAGGTCTGTCCGAAAAAGGAAAGCTCCTTATGGATTCCATGATACTTGGACTGTCGGACGTTGAAAAACGGTATGGCAAAAAGTATGTATCACTTAAATTCAAGGAGGTGTAAAACCATGTTAAATATGAACCTTCAATTTTTCGCTCACAAAAAGGGTGTTGGTTCTACCAAGAACGGTAGAGATTCCGAATCCAAAAGACTTGGTGCGAAAAGAGCTGACGGACAATTCGTAAAAGCAGGAAATATTCTGTACAGACAGCGCGGAACTAAGATTCATCCCGGCGTAAACGTAGGTAGAGGCGGAGATGACACATTATTCGCATTAGTGGACGGTGTACTTAGATTTGAAAGAAAAGGAAGAGATAAAAAACAAGCTTCCGTATATCCTGTCGAAAAATAACGAACGAATCGGGCTTCAAACATATTGAGTGTTTGAAGCCTGTTTTATCATTCAGAGGTGGAATACAATGTTTGCAGATAGAGCAAAAATATATATAAAGAGCGGGAAGGGCGGAGATGGACACGTTTCCTTTCGAAGAGAAAAATATGTTCCTAACGGAGGGCCGGACGGCGGAGACGGCGGAGACGGCGGAAGTGTGATCTTCGAGGTGGATGAGGGCCTTAATACCCTTACCGATTTCAGGCACATTCGCAAATACAACGCCGAGAACGGCGAAGAAGGCGGAAAGAAAAACTGCCGCGGCAAAAATGGACAGGATATCATCCTTAAAATTCCTCACGGCACTGTCATCAAGGAAGCCCAGAGCGGAAAAGTCATTACGGATATGTCGGGAGACAATAGGCGTATTGTCCTGTTAAAAGGAGGCCGGGGCGGAAACGGAAATCAGCATTATGCCACCAGCACGATGCAGGTTCCCAAGTATGCGCAGCCCGGACAGGCTGCCTTGGAATTAGAACTGCAGTTGGAGCTGAAGGTCATTGCAGATGTAGGGCTTGTAGGATTTCCCAACGTAGGAAAATCTACCTTTTTAGCGAGAGTGACAAATGCCCGTCCGAAGATTGCCAACTATCATTTTACTACGTTAAATCCCAATCTGGGTGTAGTGGATCTTGAGGATGCGAAGGGCTTTGTCATCGCCGATATTCCGGGACTTATAGAAGGAGCCTCCGAAGGAATAGGGTTGGGACATGAATTTCTCCGTCACATCGAGAGAACCAAACTCATTATTCATATTGTGGATGCCGCATCTACCGAGGGCAGAGACCCGGTGGCCGATATTTATGCTATCGACAAAGAATTGGATGCCTACAATCCTGAAATCGCCAAGCGTCCGCAGGTCATCGCCGCTAACAAAATAGACATGCTTTACGATGAAGATGCCTTAGATAAGATTAAGAATGAATTCGAACCCAAGGGTATAAAGGTATTCCCTATTTCCGCCATAAGCGGAGAAGGTGTAAGAGAGCTCTTATACTATGTGAATAATCTCCTCACTCAAATGGACGATAAGCCTGTGGTCTTCGAGCAGGAATATTTCCCCGAGTTCCAGACGACTTCCGGAAACGAACCATATACGGTGGTTTATGATGAGGATGCGGATGAATATGTAGTAGAAGGTCCTCGTATCGAGAAAATGTTAGGTTATACAAACCTGGAATCCGAAAAAGGCTTTACCTTCTTCCAGAATTTCTTAAAGGAAAACGGAATTCTTGGCGAATTAGAAACGCTTGGCATTAAAGAAGGCGATACCGTCCGCATGTATGGACTTTCCTTCGATTATTACAAGTAGATTAGGAGAAATTTTATTATGACAAGCAAACAAAGAAGCTATTTGAAAAGCCTTGCGAGCAATATCGACCCTATATTTCAAATCGGCAAGTCCAGCTTGACGCCGGAAGTAACGGATGCGGTGGCGGAAGCCTTCAATACGAGAGAGCTTATTAAGATCGCCGTATTGAAAAACTGCACGGATGAACCGAAGTCGCTTGCTGAGGTTCTTGCAGAACGTACCAAGTCTCAAGTGGTCCAGGTGATCGGCAAAAAAATCGTATTATATAAAGAAAGCAAAGAGCACAAAAAAATTATTCTGCCTTCATGACTTAACGTATGAGAGGAGATGCTGTTTTTATGGAAAAGAGTACAAAAAAAATCGGAATCATGGGAGGCACCTTCAATCCTATCCATATAGGTCATCTGTTGCTTGCCGAAACGGCAAAGGAAGAGCTCGAACTTAACGAAGTACTCTTTATACCGAGCGGATGCTCTTATATGAAGGAGGAAACGGACGTCGCGGATAAGCGGATGCGCCTTGATATGACGAGGCTTGCCATTGAGGACAACCCCTTCTTTAGGTTGTCTGCTATGGAGGTGGAAAGGGAAGGAAATACTTACACCTATGAAACCCTCCTTCTATTACGGAAGGAGAAGCCGGATACCGAGTTTTATTTCATAGTGGGAGCGGACAGCCTGTTTCATATAGAAAACTGGAGGGAACCTCAGACCATTTTCGGAAGCTGCACGATACTTGCGGCAATAAGAGATGATAAGGGCCGTCAGGAGCTTACGGAGCAAATCGAGTACCTGACGAAAAAATATGGCGCCTGCATCCTCCCTCTTCCGATGAAAGAAATTCCCATTTCCTCTACTGATATTCGCAGCAGGAGGAAGGAAATGCGTTCTATCCGTTATCTGGTTCCTGATAAAGTGATTGCTTACATGGATGAGAATCGTTTATACTGTAAATAAAGCAGAGGAAAATCCACCTAAGACAATGGAGGTTGAAATGGATGCGATTTAAGTCTTCCAATATAAAGAAAATTCGAAGAGCCATGGAAAGAACCTTGGACGATAAGCGCTTCGAGCACACCTTAGGAGTTGCCTATACGGCGGCGGCCTTAGCTATGCGCTACGACGCCGACATAATAAAGGCACAGACGGCCGGAATGCTTCACGACTGTGCAAAATGCTTAAGCAATGAGAAAAGACTGTCTATATGCGAAAAGCATAATATCAGCGTAAACGATATCGAGAGGAACAATCCTTTTTTACTGCATGCGAAGGTAGGAAGCTATATTGCTATGCAGAAATATAATATTCGCGATACGGATACGATAAACGCCATTTTGAACCACACTACCGGACGGCCTGACATGTCTCTTTTGGAAAAAATTGTATATGTGTCCGATTATATCGAGCCGGGCAGAAAGCAGGCTCCTAACCTGTCGGAGATCAGGAGGCTGGCGTTTGTCGATTTGGACGAGGCGCTGCTTCGTATTTTGGGAGATACCCTCATTTATTTAAATACCATTGACGGAGAAATCGACCCGATGACACAGAAGACTTATGACTTTTATAAAAACCGGGCAGAAATGAATAAGAAGGAAGGAAATCTGAATGAATAAAGAAGAATCCAAGAAAATGACAAAACTCGCCATCGAGGCGTTAGAAGATAAAAAAGCGGAGGATATCCGCGTCATCGATATCAGCGAGGTATCTATCATCGCCGATTATTTCATCATTGCGAGCGGTACAAACAGAAGCCAGATACAGGCGCTTTCTGACAACGTAGAGGAGAAGCTTGGCAGAGCAGGACTTAACCTTAAGCAAATAGAAGGATACGATACCGCTAACTGGGTACTGCTTGACTTCGCCGACATTATCGTGCATGTTTTTGATAAGGAAAACCGCCTTTTTTATGATTTGGAGCGTATTTGGCGCGACGGAAAGCAGATAAGCTTATCCGAGGTGACGGAAGTCTGAGACCCCCTTGTAAGGATTAAGATACCATGAAAAAATTTATTGGAGATAAAAAGTTCTACATGATGGTACTGGCAGTTGCCGTACCTATTATGGTTCAGAACGGAATTACTAACTTTGTCAGTCTGTTGAATAATATTATGGTCGGGCGGATAGGGACGGAACAAATGTCAGGAGTGGCAATTGTAAATCAGCTCATATTCGTATTCAATATCTGCATCTTCGGAGGTGTCTCTGGTGCAGGTATTTTTACGGCCCAATTTTTTGGGAAAGGCGACCATAAAGGAGTACAGGATACCTTCCGCATAAAAATATTAATCAGCATAGTAATAACAGCTGTCGGTCTTGTGATATTTTGGCTGTATGGCGAGCGCTTAATCGGTCTTTATCTAAACGGTGACAACGACACTGAGGCCGTTGCGGCGACTCTTATGTATGCCAAAAAATATTTACGCATTATGATGCTTGAAATGTTACCTTTTGCTTTTGTCCAGGCATATGCCGCTACCCTGCGAGAGACAGGAGAGACGGTTACACCTATGAAGGCAGGTGTTGCCGCGGTACTCGTTAACCTTATTTTAAATTATGTGTTAATTTACGGTAAGTTCGGAGTGCCTGCTCTTAGTGTAGAGGGAGCAGCAATCGCGACTACCATTGCCCGCTTTGTGGAACTGGGAATTATTGCGGGCTGGACCTATCGACATAGGGAAATACACCATTTTATTGTGGGAGCATATCGAAGCTTCCGTATACCTTTGCAGCTTATCGGAAAAGTGGCTATATTAGGAACGCCTCTTATGGTCAACGAGATTCTCTGGGCCAGCGGCCAGGCAATGCTTACTCAATGCTATTCGGTACGGGGACTTTCCGTGGTAGCGGCATTTAATATCTCTTCTACCATATCCAATGTGTTCAATGTGGTATTCATTGCCATGGGAAGTTCTGTAGGTATTATTGTCGGACAGCTGCTGGGGGCCGGCAAGATGGAAGAAGCGAAGGATACGGACAGAAAACTCATATTTTTTTCCGTAGTAAGCTGTGTGGGAATCGGTTTGCTCATGTCCCTTTTTGCACCGTTTTTCCCTATGATTTACAATACAACGACGGAAATACGCCAGCTTGCTACCCGGTTTATCGTTGTTGCATCCTTATGTATGCCCTTATACGCCTTTATGCATGCCACATATTTCACCCTGCGTTCCGGAGGAAAAACATGGATTACTTTCTTTTTTGACAGCGTGTATGTATGGGTAGTTAATATCCCTCTGGCTTTTGTGTTGACAAGGTATACCGGTCTGTATATCATAACGTTGTATCTTATCTGTCAGCTCATAGATATTATCAAGTGTATCATTGGCTTTGTTCTCGTTAAAAAGGGCGTCTGGATGCAGAAGATAATTGAAGTTGAAAAATAAAGTTCCTAATATGTAAAGCGGTGCTTCCTAAAAAAGAAGCGCCGTTTTTTCTTAACATAAGAACGATTCACAAGGCGTGTTTCTCCTATGTTAAAATCAGAAAAGTCCGCATTCGCACACTTTTTCTGAGTTAATCTCTCCTTGTCCCTCCGACATACATATAAAAGGTAATGAGATATAAACCACAGATTCCGACCAAAGCATATATGATTCTTGATATCCAAGACATACTGCCGAATATAAGGGCTACCAAATCGAAATTGAAAAAACCGATGAGCCCCCAGTTGATCGCTCCTATAATAACAATAGTCAAAGCGATGCAATCTAGTACTTTATTATTCATGATGAGACCTCCATTCAAGAATTTTTTTGTATCGGTTTTATTTTCCCCATTCCCTTTACTTTTATGTATATTAATGCAAACTTTTCCGCGTATTTTGTTTAATTTACATAAAATGTATAAAATAACATTGACAAAAATTTTTATTCAGAGTAAGATTATTCGAAAATGATAGTATACTAGTATACATTAAAAAAATATTTTTGAGGAGGAAAAAATATGAAAAGGTTTATGAGTATTGCAATGGCATCGGCTATGGTTATGACTTTGTTTGCCGGCTGTGGAAGTACGGCATCGGAAGGCACAGATGCTGCGGATACGGATACGACAGCGGCTGAGAGCACGGAAGCGGCAGGAGAGAGCGCTGCAGGCGGCGTATTTAAAATCGGCGGAATCGGACCTACTACCGGAGGAGCTGCGGTATACGGTACGGCCGTACAGAATGCGGCTCAGCTCGCAGTGGATGAAATAAATGCTGCCGGAGGTATAGGCGGCTATCAGATAGAATTCAAGTTCGAGGACGATGAGAATGATCCTGAGAAATCTGTAAACGCATATAATACACTGAAAGACTGGAATATGCAGATACTTATGGGAACGGTTACCAGCGGATGCTGCGTTGCTGTCGTTGAAAAGACCTCAGCTGACAATATGTTCCAGTTAACTCCTTCCGGATCTTCAATAGAAGCGATCAAGTATGACAATGCATTCCGCGTATGCTTCTCCGACCCGAATCAGGGTATGGCTTCCGCTAAATATATCGGCGAGAATGCAGTAGCGACAAAGGTCGCAGTTATCTATGACAGCTCCGATATCTATTCTTCTGGAATTTATCAGAAATTCGTGTCAGAAGCAGCAAGTCAGTCTTTTGAAATAGTTTCCGCAGAAGCTTTCACAGCGGACAGCAAGACCGATTTCTCCGTACAGCTTCAGAAAGCCAAGGACAGCGGAGCAGAGCTTGTATTCCTGCCCATATATTATACAGAAGCATCCTTAATTCTTTCTCAGGCTGCCACAATGAATTATGCACCTACTTTCTTCGGCTGCGACGGCTTGGACGGCATCCTCGATGTTGAAAACTTCGATACTTCTCTGGCTGAGGGCGTTATGCTCCTTACACCTTTTGCTGCAGATGCAGAGGATGAGCTGACACAGAATTTCGTAGCAGCTTTCAAAGAAAAATTCGGGGATACCCCGAACCAGTTTGCTGCAGATGCTTATGATGCAATTTATGCAATCAAGGCAGCGGCAGAAAAAGCAGGGCTTACTCCCGATATGGATGCGTCTGCAATATGCGACGCTATGAAAACGGCAATGACTCAGATTACTCTGGACGGTCTCACCGGCGTAGGCATGACATGGGATGCTTCCGGCGAGCCGAACAAGGCTCCCAAGGCTGTTAAGATTGAAAACGGCGTATACGTAGCGATGTAATAATGAAGTAGCCAAAGAGGGATACTATAAAGCGCAGCTAATGCGCTTTAGTATCCCTTTGTTTTTGTTTCATTTCCTTGCGCGCATGGACGATTAATGTTATAATCTAATCTCACGGTGTATAAAAATACGAAGAGGTGTTTCTTATGAGTTTTATATCTTATTTAATCAACGGCATCAGTCTCGGCAGTGTATATGCGATTATTGCGCTTGGCTATACGATGGTTTACGGCATTGCAAAGATGCTTAATTTTGCCCATGGCGATGTAATTATGGTGGGGGCTTTTACCGTATTTACCATAGTAAGTACCCTTAGCCTGCCGCCCGCTCTCGGCTTAGCAATTGCAATTATCGTTTGTACCGTATTCGGTATAACGATTGAACGGGTTGCATATAAACCGCTTCGTAATGCAGCTTCTCCCTTGGCTGTTCTGATTACAGCTATCGGCGTCAGCTACCTGCTCCAGAACTTGGCATTGATCATTTTCGGAGCCAATACTAAATCTTTTACTTCTATAGTTACTATCAGCCCGCTGAAATTAGCGGATGGCAATATGGTGATTTCAGGAGAAACAATTGTGACCATTGTGGTAGGAATCGTAGTTATGATTTTGCTTACCTTATTTATAAATAAGACGAAAGCGGGACAAGCGATGTTAGCCGTATCCGAAGATAAAGGTGCAGCATCTCTAATGGGTATCAATGTGAACAAGACGATAGCGCTTACTTTCGCCATCGGTTCCGCATTAGCCGCTGTAGCGGGTGTTCTCTTATGCTCCGCATATCCGTCCCTGACGCCCTATACAGGGGCAATGCCCGGTATTAAAGCATTTGTTGCCGCAGTATTCGGAGGAATCGGCTCCGTTCCCGGCGCTATGATCGGCGGTATTTTATTGGGTATTATCGAGATTTTGGGAAAGGCCTATATTTCCTCCCAAATGGCGGACGCTATTGTTTTTGCAGTATTGATCATCGTCCTTCTCGTAAAGCCTACCGGTATTTTAGGAAAGAAAATACAGGAGAAAGTGTAAGGAGCTGCCATGAATAAAATATCCAGGATATTTCCAAAAAAACTAAACAAAATAACAAAAAATAACCTTATCACTTATGCAATAGTACTGGTGTTATATATTGCAGTTCAGCTATTATTAGCTACCGGCAATATATCCAGCCTGATGGAGGGCCTTTTGGTTCCGCTATGCATCTATGTAATGTTAGCCATATCCCTTAATTTAACCGTAGGTATTTTAGGCGAACTTAGCCTGGGACATGCCGGATTCATGTGCGTAGGTGCATTTGCCGGTGCATTTTTCTCGAAGTGTGTGGACGGCTCTATGCCGGACGGGGTGCGTTTCATCATCGCTCTTCTTATCGGGGCTGTTTTGGCAGGTATCTTCGGCATCTTAATCGGAATCCCGGTACTTAGGCTGAAGGGCGACTATCTGGCTATCGTTACGTTAGCCTTCGGTGAAATCATTAAGAACCTTGTAAATGTTATGTATATAGGAAGAGATAAGAATGGCTTTCATTTTTCCATGAAGGATTTTCTTTCCCTGAATATGGACGCAGAAGGAGAGATCATCGTAAACGGTGCGCAAGGCATTACCGGAACTCCCCACGATGCCAGCTTTACCGTGGGAGTTCTTCTGATATTCTTATCTTTGGTTATCATATTAAATCTGATTCATTCGAGAGACGGACGGGCAATCATGTCCATCCGTGACAACCGCATTGCTGCCGAATCCATCGGAATCAATATTACCAAATATAAATTGATGGCGTTCTCCATATCCGCGGCTATCGCAGGCGTTGCAGGGGTATTGTATGCCCACAATTTATCTACACTTACCGCACTTCCTAAGAATTTCGGCTACAATATGTCTATTATGATTCTTGTGTTCGTAGTGCTTGGCGGCATCGGGAACATCAGAGGCTCTATCATTTCGGCAATCGTACTCACCTTATTGCCGGAGCTTTTAAGAGGCTTAAGCGATTATCGAATGCTCATTTACGCGATTGTATTGATTGCTATGATGTTATTTAACTGGAGTCCGAAAGCGATTGAATGGAAAGAACGCATGAAGGAGAAATACTTCCCTAAGAGACTTTCCAAAGAAAAGGAGGTTAAATAGCCATGGCATTACTGGAAATAAAAAATTTAACCATTTCTTTTGGCGGACTGAGAGCGGTGGACGATTTTAATATCGAAGTAAAGGAAGGGCAGTTATATGGCCTTATCGGGCCTAACGGCGCCGGAAAAACTACAGTATTCAATCTCCTGACAGGAGTATATAAGCCCAACGAAGGAATTATCAAATTGGATGGTAAAGATATCACAGGTTTAAGGACCATGGATATCAATAAGGCCGGCATTGCCAGAACATTTCAAAATATCCGGCTTTTTAAGGCGTTATCGGTATTGGATAACGTGAAAGCAGGACTTCATAACAATTATCATTATTCGGCAATAGAGGGAATTCTCAGGCTTCCTTCCTATTTCAGGGTGGAAAAGGAGATGAACGAGCGGGCTATGGAACTTTTGAAGGTCTTTGACCTGGACAAAGAAGCCGATTATCTGGCTTCAAATCTTCCTTACGGAAAGCAGCGCAAATTGGAAATTGCCAGAGCGCTGGCAACGAATCCCAAGCTATTGCTTCTCGATGAGCCTGCGGCAGGTATGAACCCGAACGAAACCGGAGAGTTAATGGACACAATTCGTTTTGTAAGAGACGAATTCAAAATGACCATTTTATTGATAGAGCACGACATGAAATTAGTTTCCGGTATTTGTGAAGAGCTTACGGTGCTCAATTTCGGCCGCGTTCTTACACAAGGTAAAACAGGAACAGTGCTCAACGATCCTCAGGTAATTACAGCATATCTTGGAGAATAGGAGGAGATAGTAAAATGGCAATGCTTGAAATCAGGGATTTGGAAGTGTATTATGGCGTAATTCAGGCCATCAGAGGTATTTCCTTCGACGTAAACGAGGGCGAGGTCATTGCTCTGATCGGCGCCAACGGTGCGGGCAAGACGACCATCCTCCATACGATAACCGGGTTGCTTTCTCCAAAAGCAGGAAGCATCACCTTTGAAGGGCAGGATATAAGGAAGGTTCCCGGATATAAAATCGTATCTATGGGAATGGCCCATGTGCCCGAAGGAAGACGAGTTTTTTCAGAGCTTACAGTGCTGCAGAATCTGAAAATGGGAGCGTATACGCGTAAAGATAAAAACGAAATCGAAGAAACATTAAAAGCTGTTTATAAAAGGTTTCCCCGCTTAGAAGAACGTCAGAATCAGGTTTCCGGTACACTCAGCGGAGGAGAGCAGCAGATGCTGGCCATGGGAAGGGCTCTTATGTCGCATCCCAAAATTATTCTTATGGATGAACCTTCCATGGGCCTGTCGCCCATCTTTGTGAATGAGATTTTCGATATTATCAGAGAGGTAAGCGAGGGCGGTACAACGGTTCTTTTGGTGGAGCAGAATGCGAAGAAGGCGCTTTCCATTGCGGATCGTGCTTATGTGCTCGAAACGGGTAATATCGTGCTGGAGGGAAAAGCAAGCAATCTTTTAAACGATCATTCCATTAAAAAGGCTTATCTTGGCGAAGCGTAAATTAGGAGGCAGGCTATGAATAAATCACACTGTAATTCGAAAGTGGTTATAACAATTGCAAGACAGTATGGGAGCGGCGGACGTACCATAGGGGAAATGCTGTCCAAAGATTTAAACGTCCACTATTACGACAGGGAACTGCTTAAGCTTGCATCAGAGGAAAGCGGTATAAACGAAAGACTTTTTGTCAATGCTGATGAAAAGATAAAAATGACCCACCTGCTAAAAATAGTCAAAAGTGTATATACCGGACAGCTAATTCCTCCGGAAAGTGACGATTTCATCTCAGATAACAACTTATTTAATTATCAGGCGAAGATTATCAAGCAGCTTGCGGAGGATGAATCCTGTGTCATTATCGGACGTTGCGCTGATTATGTATTAAAAGATAACGATAACGTATTGAGCGTTTTTATCCACGCTCCAAAGGGCTATTGTATGGAACAGGCGGCTAAGAAAGTCAGTATGTCTTCTAAGGAATTAGAAAAATACATAGCCAAAATCGATAAAAGCAGAGCAGAGTACTATAAGTATTACACGGGAAGAGAGTGGACGGATGCCAGAAATTACGATTTATGTCTGGACAGCTCTAAACTAGGCTTCGACCGATGTGTGGAGGAAATAAAGTCGTATATCGATGTGAGGTTTCATGACTGATGAGGTCTCAGGATTTATAAATTAAAATGGGGTGGGATTAGAATAAATCTCTCCCCATTTTAATTTATTTATTCAACCGGTCAATGAAGTCATTTTTCTTTGCAGTGATTTGTACCCATGTTGGCAGGAATCCGCTTCTTATTGCATTTTTAGCCGATTTTATATTTGACCATGCACAACAATAAAAGGGAACCTTTTTTCTATCGAGGATTTCAACTGCAAGGGTACTAGTAAGAGATGATGCTATGCCCTGATGTCTATACTCCGGCAGCACATCAACGCCTATTTGCCACATGGTATCGCAATCTGCCGAACATCCTGCAAGACCAACCAGTTTTTCATTCTCGAATGCCCCCACGGCTAATACATCCAGAGGCTTTCGATTCTCACAAAGTGCATTGCTCCATTCAGGTAAATAACAGTCGTCAAAATCCATTGGCTGCATGACTTTTAGTTGATATTTACACGCAAGTGGTTTAATAATACTTATATCCGGCAAAAAGTATTCTGCCATAAAACAAATATTTAAATCAAATGGTTTAAGCTTTTCGATCAAAACGAGCAGATTCGGCGTTTCAAAGCAATGTTCGGCAGGATATTTATCTATATAGTTTTTTACAATTTCAACCAGGCTCTCCGATACAGACGCGACGATATTATTTCCATATGAAGTCAAATCACAGTAAAAGGGCAGTTCTAAATATTTCCTGGCGGCGGCTTGTCTTCCGGAAATAACGACCTTATTTTCTGTACTAAGAAAATCATCAGTTTGACAGCAGCTATCTATCGCCGATTGCTGCATTGCAATTTGCAGGATTTCATGATTTGTCATAAATAGTTCCTTTCGGTTTAATGTTAAACCATTCGTTGCTTTTCCATATCTATCGTACCACATTCTTAATTGATTTTCTATTGTATTCCAAGTCTTCTTATAAAAACAAAGAACGCCTTGCGAAGGAACTGCCGTCTTCACAAAACGTTTTTTATTTTACTGTCGGTTATTTATTTCATTAAACGGAACACACCGAACACCTTACCTAAAATCTGACAATCATCCACAATAATAGGATCCATAAAATCATTTTCCGGCTGTAAACGGATATGGCCATTTTCCTTATAAAAGGTCTTAACAGTAGCTGAATCCTCTACAAGAGCTACAATCATTTCACCGTTTGAAGCGGAATTGCAGGAATTGACGAAAATCTGATCGCCATTGTAAATACCTACATTTATCATGGAATCGCCTTTTACCTTTAAGACGAACGACTCTCCGGAGGGCACGAGCTCCGCCGGAACAGGAAAGTAGCTCTCAATATTTTCCTCTGCCAAAATCGGCTGTCCTGCCGCCACCTGACCGATAACCGGAAGACTGACCATTTCTGTCCGAACCATCTGAAAGCTGTCGTCACATATCTCGATAGCACGCGGTTTCGTAGGATCTCTTCTAATATACCCATTCTTCTCCAAGGTTTCCAAGTGAGAGTGTACTGATGAAGTGGATTTCAAGTTGACTGCTTCGCAAATCTCACGAACAGCCGGAGGATAACCTCTAGTTAAAATGATTTCCTTGATATATTCTAAAATTTCTTTTTGTTTATTTGTAATCTTACCATACCCCATATTGGACCTCCCGTTTCTTCGAAATAGTATCTTTATCGATAAAATTTATTTTATTTGATTCAGTATAGCATAACAAAAGCAAAAAAGCAAACATATATTCCAAATATTTGTTCGATTTATTTGCATAAAAAGCTTGACACCAGAATATTTGTTCGATATAATTCGCTTATAGAACAAATATTCGAAACATTTGTTCGTGTTTAACTCAGTGGAAAGGGCTTTGCCCAGGGTATATATCCGGTAGTTGGCATATAAAATGATAATTTTGAGCTCGAAATAAAAAGTGCGAAAGGAGCGTGGTTACAAATGAGTAAAAGTGAGAGAAGAATTTTAAACAATAAATTGAGAAGGAAGCGCCAGAGGAGAAAGAATATATTTTTATTTGTAATGACATTTTTTCTTGTAGCAACTTTATCCTTTGGAGTCAACGCTTTTTTATCCAACGCAAAATCAAGCTCTGACGATATTGAATACAAATATTACAAAAGCATCATCATACAACGAGGCGATACGCTGATGTCCATTGCTTCCGAGAATGTGGATGGCAATTATTCGTCAACGGAAAGCTATGTGAATGAATTAATAAAGATAAATGGACTGCGAGATGATAAGATTGTTGCAGGAAATTATCTTATCATTCCTTATTATTCTTCGGAATTTATTAATGACTCCCTATAATATTCAGTAATCCTTTTTATTATAGCCCGCCTATGATTTCATTCTTAGGCGGGTTTTTTACGTTTCATCCAGATATGGAATTGCAAAAAACATAGGCTTGTGCTATATTGCTTTTAAGAATTCAGATGTCATTTACCGTTTTCCGCCGAGCTGGCGACAAAAATCCAAACATATAGAGAGAAGGAACCATTTTGGCATATTATGATGAACAGTTACAATTTCTCCAACAGCAGACCATGCAGAAAAAGCGAAAGGAATCCAAGCTGAAGGAACTATACACGCAGCATGAGGAGCTCCGTACTAGGGCAGATGAGCTTCGAAAAAGTAAGTTAGACGCGCAGGCTGATGTTGAACATTTAGAAGGCCGCAGCTTAACAGCTTTTTTCTATGCTGTGATTGGAAAGAAAGATGAAAAATTGGATAAAGAGCGAGCGGAAGCTTATGCTGCCAGAGTGAAATATGATGTCATTGCCCGTGAGCTAATGGCAGTGGAGGAAGATATTCGGCATAACGAGACAGAGCTTATTCAGCTGCGTGGATGCGAACAGCAATATGAAAAAGTATTGAAAGATAAGGCGGACGCTATTAAAGCCATCGGGTCCCAAGAAGCTGTCAAGATCTTCCGGACGGAGGAACACATTACTTATCTGGAGAATCAAATGAACGAAATCAAAGAGGCTTTAATTGCCGGTGAGACTGCGCTCAGTATCACAAATCGTATTCTCTCTAGCCTTGGAAGCGCCGAAGGCTGGGGGACATGGGATTTGCTGGGAGGTGGACTGCTTACGGATATGGCAAAGCATGGCCATCTGGATGAAGCTCAGAAACAGGTCGAATATCTGCAGGTACAGTTGCACCGTTTTAAGACAGAGCTGACCGACATAACGATTCACGCGGATATGCAGGTCAGCATTGATAGTTTTTTATGCTTTGCAGACTATTTCTTTGACGGACTATTTGCAGATTGGGCGGTGCTGGATAAAATCAAACAATCTCAAACACAGGTACAAAACATTAAAAGTCAAATCGAAAGCGTATTGAACCGCTTAACATCCATGTTCAGTTCTGTTGATAAAGAACTTGAAGGTGAAAAAGCAGGACTGAATGATCTAATTATAAGAACGAATATGAAGAAGTGAAAAGTATCATGCCCTTATATTGGGCATGATGCTTTTTTATAGGTTGAATTGTGGTCACATACAGAACACTCGCCGCTCATACAAAAAATCATATAAAAATTACAAAAACATCTTGCATGTGACGTAACGTAATGAATTATAATATAAGCAGGAGGTTCTAGACATGGCAAAATATAAAGTGATACCGGAAGGATACATGACGGTTGGTGAGGTCGGAAGAAAAATGGGAGCTACTGTCCGCACCTTACAATATTATGACAAAGAAGGGCTGCTTTCTCCATCTTCAGAGAGCGCAGGAGGCCGCAGACTTTATACCGATAAGGATGTAATTAAACTCTATCAGATTCTGTCGCTGAAACATTTGGGATTTTCATTGGATGATATAAAAAATCGTCTGATTACTCTTGATACTCCCGCTGATGTTGCGGATGCACTTACAGAACAA
This sequence comes from Bacillota bacterium, assembly GCA_023408815.1. Lineage (GTDB taxonomy): Bacteria > Bacillota > Clostridia > Lachnospirales > Lachnospiraceae > Kineothrix. The sequence goes on from JAEYJO010000014.1 coordinate 86,021, forward strand.
GCTGCCGGCATCCGTCAGAAAATGGAAGCACTGTCGGCTTCCCTCAAAGAAATCGAAACTCTGCAAGCGGAAGTACTGCAGATGCAATCTGTGGACTTTAAGAAATATGCTGATATTATCGTAAATCTTCAAATGAAAAATGAGTCCTACTGGCTGATCAAGCATTTCGATGATAAGACCCTTGACCATTTTCGCAACCGCTTCGATATGGATAGCGGCGCCGCGATGATGGAGACCTTCACTCGCCTGCAAAGCGAAGCAATACGACTTCAAAAAGACGGCATACCACCCGAAAGCGAGAAGGGCCAGAATCTCGCCAAAGAATTTTGGGGAATGCTTATGGACTTTACGGGCGGTGATATGAATATGTTGTCAAAACTTATGGAGACAGAAAGTCTTAATGGCCCTGACAACGAATGGAAGCAAAAACAAGCGATCGCCAGCGCATTTATCGAGCCGGCTTTAGGAACCTATTTCACTGCATTGGGTTATAATCCGTTTGAGGAGAGTGTAAAATGAATTATGCAATACAAATTGACAGACTAAAGAAAAATTATGGTGATCATACGGTATTAAAAGGCTTAAACTTCAATGTAGAGAAAGGTGAAATTTTTGCATTGCTTGGAGTGAACGGTGCAGGCAAGACCACAGCCCTTGAATGTATTGAAAGCTTACGAAAGTATGATGGCGGCAGTATCGTGGTGAATGGACGGAGGGGGATTCAACTGCAATCGGCATCTCTCCCCGACTATATTAAGCCGATGGAAGCTGTGAGGTTATTTGCAAAGTGGAATAAGACAAAAATAGATTACTCTATGCTCAGCGCTCTTGGGATTAACGAACTTGCGAAAACGCTGTACACAGATTTGTCAACGGGGCAAAAGCGGCGGTTGCACCTTGCCCTTGCCTTAATCAGCGATCCGGATATTGTGTTCCTTGATGAACCTACCGCCGGACTCGATGTGGAAGGCAGAATATCTCTCCATAATCAAATCCGGAGATTGAAAAGGCAGGGAAAGACGATCATTTTAGCAAGCCACGATATGGCGGAGGTTGAAAGCCTATGTGACCGCATCGCCATTCTGAATGATGGCAATATTGTTTTTTTGGGTACGGTTGCAGAATTGACCTCAAAAGTAGGTAAACGTTATATTCTTCATATTAAGACCGAGCAGGGAGAAGAGAACTTTGAATCCGATAACATCGGGGACAGCATGTTAACGTTGCTTGATGATTTCAAACAGCGTGGAATTGCTGTGACAGACATTAAAATAGACAGGGGAACGCTTGAACAGCATTTTATCGACATAGCGAGGGGGAATAGCGAATGAGTGCGTTTTTGTACGGAGTAACATTGCAATGGAAACTGGATATACGGAGTAAATCGTTGTTGATTACTTGTTATGTGGTTCCGCTTTTATTCTTTGCTGTTATGGGAGGGATATTCACATCCATAAACCCCGAGGCTAAGAATACGCTTATACAATCCATGACGGTGCTAGGTGTATCGACCGGCGCACTGATAGGCCTGCCGCCTTCTCTTGTAGAGATTTATGGAAGCGATATAAAAAAAGTATATAAGGCAAATGGGGTACCCTTGTATCTTGGCCTGATTTCGATATTCTTGTCAGCGTTTATCCATCTCTTAATCATGTGTGCTATCATATATATCGTGGCTCCCATTGCTTTTGAAGCAGCACCACCGGTAAGCTTTCCGTTGTATTTCGGTTCACTGGCAGTTTTTATTGCGGCATCGTTAAGTATTGGATGTGTCTTAGGACTATCGATAAAAAATCAGGCAAAACTTACCATGATCTCACAAGTCATATTTCTTCCATCCATTATGCTGTCAGGTATTATGTTCCCCGCTGATTTACTGCCTGACTTTTTTAAGAAGGCGGGAAAAATATTTCCTGCGACTTGGGGATATGAAATGATGGCGGACGATATTTTTCGTTCTAGCAGCCTGTGGCCTTTGATAATTACCCTCTTAACCGCAGCTATACTGTGCATTCTTTTGTTGAAAAGACTGCAAAAAACGTGAGAGCACAAAAAAAGCATAGGTTCACAGACTAATCATAGTCCAGAACCTACGCTTTTTTATTTCATTTATAATTAATTAACCGCTTAATTGAATAATAGTTAAAGAGCGATTCAAATAGCCTAAAACAGGAAAATTTGTGCTAATACTTACTCCTATTTCATCGCCTGCTGTCAGCGCGGCTTGGACGGCAAATGCTGAACTGCTTCTATTAGATATCTTAAAAAAAGTAGTAGTATCTCCAAAAATTGGTGTACCATTGACAGTAATAATAGCATCCAGATATGGTTGATCTGTATCCGGATCAACAGTGGCTTCTGCGTTAATAGATATCGTTATTTGATAGATTCCGCTTTCTCCCACCACTAATTCATTGCCTGACAGACTAACTGTGATAGTATCGGATAAAGGCCCAACCACATTAAATGGTACGGGTGTGAATGTTGCCCCAGGTGTCTCCACACTACTTCCCCTTAAAGAACCAAAAGCCAAAACGGATTGCTCTGATTCAATTACAGCTAAGGATGCTTTGACCGGGACAAGCGCTGAATAATAAATCGTTGCGTCGCCGTTATTCCTCAACGATACGGTTACAGGCGGTGTTACAACCTCTATGACACCAATTCCGACCACTTCTCCTGTTTTGATTGGCGAATTACCAATTATGGTATCTCCCTGAGATGAAACCAGTTCAAATCCGACGCCAATAGTTGATATAGAGGACTGCGTGGCTATCCACCAGTCAAATTCATACCTGCCTGCTTCCTGTATTGTAATCACGCCGGTGGCGCTGTCATAACTGACATTCCCAGAAGAAATCACGGTTGAATCAAGGATGACGTTTGCGTTAGATTCAACCGTCCCTGCTGTTAAACGCTCAACCTGTAGCAATATACTCATAAGGGTATCTCCTTTCGTTTGATACTTCCTATAAATCATTTTATGATATGAGGCTGAATTTGTGCACATCGTCTTGGCCGTTCGGATTGGGGAACATTAATTATAACAGATACCCGAGGCGGGTACTCATAAACATTAATGGAAATATTCCTGACCATATGGTAAAATTTAATTAAAACTGTTTAAATATTATTTATATGATAATAACCTAAGAAAGGATAAACCCATGCAAAAATATATTGCATTATTACGCGGTATAAATGTTGGCGGCAAAAACAAAATATCAATGCCGGAGTTGAAAATGATTTTTGAAGATAACGGATATAAGGATGTTGTTACCTATATCAATAGTGGAAATGTTATTTTTTCCAGTTATAATGATGATGAAGGTGAAATCAGGAAAATTTGCGAAGCAGCGATAGCGGATAAATTTAATTTAAATATAATTGTCACAATCATATCTGCTGAGGATATATCTGCCGCTCTGCGCCATGCGCCAACTTGGTGGGATAATGATATCCAATCAAAGCACAACGCAATTTTTGTGATACCGCCTGCTACCGCGGCAGAGATAATAGAGCAGGTCGGCATCGCTAAACCGGAGTATGAGCAAGTTGGTTATTATGGACAGGTAATTTTCTGGTCTGCACCAATTAATACATTCTCCAGAACGAGATGGTCAAAAATTGTAGGCAAGCCTGCATATAATAGTATTACGATAAGAAATGCAAATACTGCTAAAAAATTATTACAGCTTTTGGAGAAGCCGTAAGAAGGAGAGAAAATGAGCGGATTTCTACTTTTAATTCCACTTGTACTGATAAGATACGGGCTCTTATGGTCGTCAAATAAAGAATCATTAAAACGTGCCGCCTTTTTTCCGCCTATGATCGGAAAAGAGAAGACCGCTTTCTGGTTTTATCAGATTTCAACCATATTTTTATTCTTATATTTGTGTTTCCTCAGGATAAATATCGATTCAATATGGTTTTATTCCGGTTCAGTCGTATATAGTTTCGGAATCCTATTGTGCATCGTGTCCATATCAAATTTTGCAAAGCCTGCAAAGAATGGAATAAATCTAAAAGGGCTTTATCGTGTTTCCCGCAATCCCATATATGTGTCATATTTTATTTATTTCTTAGGTTGTGTTTTACTTACACGATCGCTCATTCTATTTGCGTTAATAATCATTTTTCAGATATCGGCACATTGGATTATCCTTTCCGAAGAAAGATGGTGCATTAAAGAATTTGGAGAAGAGTACATAAATTATATGGAAAAAGTGAGGCGTTATATTTAAGATAAGGATGTAGATTGAGAAAGAAGAGCCGAATTTCCAAGATAGGAATATCATGACAAATAATATACTTGATAGCAAATATTCAAATATGATAACAACCTTAAAAATTGATTGTAAGGAATGCAGCGGCCTGTGTTGTGTCGCTTTATATTGTATGAAGACAGATGGTTTTCCTATGGACAAAGAAGCCGGAAAACCATGCAGGCACTTAGCGTCAGATTTTCGTTGCGAAATACATTCCGAATTAGGCACTCAAAATTATAAGGGCTGTTTGGCTTATGATTGCTTTGGTGCAGGGCAGAAAACAACTCAGCTTTGTTATCCGGACAGCACATGGAAAACCGATACTCAGCAGGCAAACAAAATCTTTCATGTATTTAAGCTTGTATTTCAGTTGCATCAGATGCTGTGGTATCTCATGGAAGCATTTGCCCTGACTTCAAATAAGAATCTAAAAGCGACGATCGACGCACTTATTATCGAGAACGAACAAATGATCATGGCTTCATCAGATGACCTTTCAGAACTGAACGTCATCAAATATAGAACAAAAGTGAATGACGTCTTGAAACAAATAAGCGCCTTAGTTTTAGGCAGCTCTTCCAAAGGAAAACATCGTACAGATTATTTTGGACATGACTTTAAAAAAGTGAATCTTGATAAAAGAGATTTCAGCATGTCGCTGATGATCGCGGCAAACCTTGAAGGATGCAGCTTAAAGAATACTAATTTTTGGGGTGCGGATATGCGCGATGCAAATATAAAAAATACCGATTTGAGTGAGAGTATCTTTTTAACGCAAATGCAGATAAATTCTACAAAGGGGAATTTAAATACAAAGATTCCATCATATCTGTCCCGTCCAGTTACTTGGAAAGAATAAATGGAGGTAGTTTCATGCGCAGTGCAATAGAAAAAAGAATTTCACGGAGAACATTTGAAAGCGATCCGATTAAAGAGGCGGAAAAAGGGAAAATCATTTCTCTTATATAAGCGATCAGTCTTTGCCTCAGTGGGTACAAGAAGGAATGAACGCCGTATTACTTGCTCCAAGTGCTAAAAACACACAAAAAGTAATGTTTAAGTATGAAAACAACATCTTAAGCGCGCAGATTGCGGACGACTATTCAATGGACCTGATCGATTTAGGTATTGCAAAGAAACATTTCGAGATAGAAGCAGGCGGGAAATTCGAATTAGGTAACGGAGGTATTTTCTATCCTCAAAAATGATTATAATATGGAGTCATGGTTCCCGCAATTTGACGGCTTTTGCTGCCTTGCGCCTGCGTTCATCCTCCAGTGCGGCATAATGCTTCCTCGTCGTGTTGACGTCCTTATGACCGAGAACATCAGCCACCAGATAAATATCTCCGGTTTCACGGTAAAGAGAAGTTCCATAGGTGCTTCGAAGCTTATGCGGAGTTATTTTCTTAAGCGTGGTTACCGTGGAAGCATATTTTTTAACCAGATTTTCAACGGCGCGGACGGTGATTCTGCGGTTCTGCATGGATAGAAACAAGGCATTTTCATGGCCGGAGAGTGGAATAGTGTGGTGCCTTTGCTCCAAATAGCTTCTAAGTGACTCCTCCACCTCGTCTCCGAAATAAACGACCGTTTCATAACCGCCTTTGCGCCGGATTTTAATACCGTTATTTTTAAAATCAACGTCCTCCAAATCGAGGCCCACGCACTCAGACACACGTATTCCTGTGCCGAGCAGGAGAGTGAGCAGGGCAGTGTCCCTGATCTTTGTTTTTTCGTGGTATTTCAACTGACTTTTCGTAAGATTGGTGCCATCCTCCACCTGATCCAGCAGTACCGCTACTTCGTCTGCATCAAGACGTATGATTTCCTTTTCATGAAGCTTAGGCATAGGAACAAGAACTGCCGGATTATTTCTTATGAGCTCGGATTGATAGAAGTAATTGTAAAAGCTCCTTAAAGAAGCCAGTTTACGTGCCTTCCCACGTTCCTCGTTAGTGATTTCCTTATCGTCCTTTTGATAAAAACTTACGTATTCCAGATATTCCTCTATATCGTCTCTGGTAATGTCATCCAGCATAGACAGCGGAAAGTTCTTGATTTCCATTTTGTTGCAATAGCTGTTATTTTCGTGCATATATTCGAAAAAAACCCTCATATCGTATGCGTATGCAAGCCGTGTCTTAGAGGAGGTATTGTTTTCAATTCCTCTGAAAAACTGTTTGCAGAAGGGCGGCAGCTCAGAAAGAACATTTCTCATGCGAGTAGTATTCAGTTTATTTTGTTCATCGTGATAGTTCTTTTTGCTTTCCATATTATAAAATCGGCCATCCTTTCATATTTCCATTTATTTCGTAGTTGTATGCGGCTTTTCTTACTAAACGCAATACTTGCTGTAATTTCATGGTCTATGCTTCTTGCGAATTTAATAATATTATATCATTTTTTTTTATAATTTCATCTGATTTACCTATTTTTTTAGATTTGGCGATACAACATGCCGGATTAATGGTATAATTATAATATCGATTTAACAAAAATTAGTATGCCGAATTAATATAGTCGATATTATGAAGAATTAGTACGGCCTAAGAAGGAGTTAAAATAGAGATTCATGAAATTTCGTATTGATAAAAAATACTTTTATTGGGGAGTAACAGCATTTATCGTCATCGCTGCCGCCATTTGTTTCTATTATTTATTGTTCCATGGCGCGAATATCTCAACCGGTTTTCACACCGTCGCCCGAATCGCAATGCCTGTCCTAGACGGTTTTCTTTTGGCATATTTATTGACTCCCGTTTTAAATGCGATAGAGAAAAAAATTATTATTCCTTTATGCATCAAATCAAAAATTAATATAAATAAAAAGAACTCAAAAAGAATCAGAGGAATTTCTATTCTGATTACGGTTACTATAGTCACCGTGGTCTTGTATGGATTTTTCGCCACGGTCATTCCGCAGTTGATAAGAAGTATTCAAAGCATTATTTTTCAGTTTCCTATTTATATCAATAATCTTACCGTCTGGACAACTAAGCTTTTGGCCGATAATCCTGATATCGAAAAAGTGGTTACGGATTTATTCGACCAATATTCCGAGGAAATGACCAATTATTTGAACCATAATCTGATTCCTCAGATGAACGGGATTCTAAAAAGCATTTCTTTAAGCTTTTTGGGATTTTTGATGCAACTTTGGAATCTGATCATCGGCTTTATTATTTCCATATATATTCTATACAGTAAGGAACTGTTTGCGGGACAAGCAAAGAAGATAGCCTATGCGTTGTTCGAAACCAAGACGGCTAACGCGGTAATTACCGATGTGCGTTTTACCCACAAGACCTTCAGCGGATATATTGTCGGTAAGATTATCGATTCCGTTATGGTAGGCCTCGTATGTTTTGCAGGAACGACCTTGATGGGAACGCCATATTCCGTTTTAATCAGCGTAATCGTTGGAATAACAAATATTATTCCCTTTTTTGGGCCCTATTTGGGGGCAATTCCCAGTGCGTTGTTGATTTTAATGGTAAATCCTCTTCAGTGCCTTTATTTCATCATATTCATCCTGATTCTGCAGCAAGTTGACGGGAATATACTGGAGCCTAAAATTCTGGGCGATTCCACTGGCCTATCCGGTTTCTGGGTAATCTTTTCCATTACCCTGTTCGGCGGAATGTTCGGAATCCTCGGTATGATTGCCGGCGTGCCTATTTTCGCAATCATCTATGCGGGTATACGTTCTTTGATCAACCAGATGCTCCTAAAAAAGAAGATGCCGGTTAAAACCAATGATTACATGGATGTCGGCTCCATCGAGGACGGCGTTTTCATTCCCTATGAACCGGAGAATGGAACCTTTTCAAAATCCGGGCAGAATGCCGACAAAGGCCAGGCTCAATCAAAGAAGAATGAACTTAAGGATGAAACTGAAAAGGAAGATTAATCATGCGTTTTATTGTGCAAAGGGTAAAAAGAGCAGAAGTAGAAGCAGAAAATAAGGTAATCGGAAGAATAGAAGAGGGTTTTCTCGTTTTTGTAGGCATCAGCCAGGCGGATACGGAAGCGATTGCGGATAAGATGGTCAGCAAACTAATCGGGTTGCGAATTTTTGAAGATGAGAACGGAAAGGCCAATCTAGATATAAAAACAGTATATGGGGAATTGTTAATTATTTCACAATTCACATTATATGCGGATTGCAGAAAAGGCAACAGACCTTCCTTTATTCGCGCAGGTGCTCCTGACATGGCAAATTCTCTGTATGAATATGTTCTGAAAAAATGCAGGGAAGAAATTGACAGCGTACAGTCCGGGGAATTCGGCGCTGACATGAAGGTTTCCCTTGTCAATGATGGACCCTTTACCATAATATTAGATTCAGAGGAGTTATGAATGAATAAAAGAAAAGGAGGTTTTAAATATGATGTCGACCGCATTATTAATCGCAGGCTTTGTTATCATAATGTATGTTCTCGTATATTCCAAAAGAGCAAAACGTAATAGAAAAAAAATAAATGATCTTAGCACCGGAGGCAAACACAGAACGTATAGGGAGCACCGTGAATCAATCGAAAAACGCCGTAAATCCTTGGAATATAACAATTATGTGACCAAATATAACAGCACGGAGGATGTTCGTGAAAAAGAGGAATAACTATTCGTTAAACTTGTCTTTTGCGAATAGTTATTCCTCTGAAACTTCGTCCATAAATTAAATAAAAAATATTTTTAGTTTGCCGTCTTCAAATTTGGCCGACAGTACTTCCTTGCTTTTTATACTATCCGGCAACAGAAAACGCCGCTTTTCGTTCTTAATGCTTAAAATCAATTCTCCGCCCTTTTGATTTAGTTCCATTTCCTGTTTATCAGCAAAAGGAAGATTGATTTCCATTCGATAGCCTTCCTCGCACTTATGAACCGTAAATATCTTCTCTTTGGCAAATACCGCGGTTGGCTCGTGATCCTGATACAGTATCCAGGCAACCTCTTCAAGCACCGGCAAGGATCTGATTTCCTTCTGCTGCAGCTCCAGTTTAAAAATCGGAAGCTCATGAAAACTTTCCTCTATCTCTGTAATCCCTTCCTTTTGAAGCTTTACCCAATGATTAAAATAACCTTCCAATGCCTTATCCGGATAGATCCGGTTTATAATGATGGCATCAACATTATAATTATACATGTGAAGGCAGGTATAATTTCGTTTTGCCTCCTTAATCACAATTTTCTCCGGTGTCGTAACAATTCTCAGACTGACTATCTCGGTATTGTTCATAAGCTTCTGCAGCAATCCCAATCGAGTTGTTAATGCGTCAATATCATCAAATACGTCATCCTTTGGCATAGGTACTTTCGCTAATTTTTCAATCAGCGGGCCCCCTATCTTAACTGCTTTGCGTTTCATCGGAAGCACCTTCTCTATAAAGCTTCCGAACATCTCCGGGAACTTGAGCAGGGAAAGTGTCTCACCGGTTGGGGCACAATCTACAATAAGAACGTCGTATTCATCCTTCTCATAGTAATCAAGTATCTTTAACAATGAAAATAATTCTTCCAGCCCGGGAAATACCAGCAATTCTTCTGCCTCCAGACCGCTTTGGGAGTGCGAGGTCAGAATCTGCTTTATATAGCTTTGCATATTCCCCCAGGCCTCCTCGCTCTCTGCTACAGCATCTATCTCCATCGCATATAAATGATCCGAAACCATAACCGGTTTATTGTTAAGCTTTTGTTCAAAGGAATCTCCAAGGCTATGCGCCTGATCCGTACTCATAATCAATACTTTTTTACCGCTCCGTGCAATCTTGCAGGCAGTGGCAGCCGCAATACTGGTTTTGCCAACGCCACCTTTTCCGGTATATAATATTATTCTCATAATGCCTCCATTTCTGCCGCATGGCAGTTCAAAACAAATCATAAAAAAGTATGCTATATGCTTTTGTTAACTAATATCCACCTTATGAACCTTACTTTGGGCCGCCCCGCTGCTCTTTGCATCCTCCGTTTTGCCCATAACACACTCTGCTATCCCCTCCAGAAACATTGCTTTCATTTCCCTCTCAATTACTTCAACATGACCGCGTACGTTCTCTGGCAGGATAAGCATATAGGCTTCCTTTTCCAACTTTTTAGCTTCTTTCATTTTATCGATAAATTCTCTTTTCATATACTGCTCCTATCTGCGTGCCTGACACACCATAAAATTCCATAGCTTTATTATTTTAATCGACCTCTTTTACAAATTGGATATTTAATATCTGTTCTTCTGCTTTTGCTGATATAATGCGATAATTTCTCAGGGAGTTCGGTATCGGAATATTTCTTTTGAAATTACCGATCTTAATGATCAAGTCCGTTCCTGACTGGCGCAGGTCAATATCCTCCTTTTTAATACAGGGGAGATATAAGCTGAGACGGTATCCATCTTCTGTTGCTTCATACATTTCTCCCGGTTGATTCTTCCTGATTTCAAATACTCCGGCTGGTCAAGAACCTCCTCACATAACCGATCAATCGCCTCCAGACCGCATAAATCCGTATCATACCAGCGGATATAATAGACCGCCCGGTCGCTGAATACATTCTCAATTTCCTCAATATATTTCTTCTGAATGTCTAACCACTCATCAAAAAACGGATTGTCGATATCACCTGGCAGAATGCGATTAATAAACACTCCATCCACATTAAAATTATAGAGATTCATATACATATAATTGCGCTTTGTCTCCTCTACGACCATCTTTTCGGGAATGGTTACCAATCGTATCGAGGTCACATCGTCATTCTTTAATAATTCCTGCAGTTGAATCAGCCTCACATATAGCCGCTCAATGTCACTCATCGCAGTCTTATTCGGCAGCTCTACCTCGAGCACCTTCTTGGATATTGGGGATAGAACCCGTATCGCCAGCTTACCGACCGGGAAAAACTTCTCCATATACCAGGACATAAGCTCCGGAAACTTAAGCAAAGACAGTGTTTCCCCGGTCGGCGCACAATCCACAATAATACGTTCATATTTGCCGCTTTCATAGATATCAAGTATTTTCAGCAGCGAAAACAATTCTTCCATTCCCGGAAGCATAACAATATCCTCTTGCTCACTGTCGTTCCTGTCCGGTGGTGCAATCATATTCATGAAAGCCGTCATGATATTCTTAAAATCATGCTCCATAACATAATTCGGATCAATCTCCAGTACATCCAAATATTCGGATATCTCGCTCGTTTCCCTGCCAAAAGACATATCAAATAAATCACTGAGATTATGAGCCATATCCGTACTGACAAGCAACGTCTTCTTATTCTCTTTCTCCGATTTTCTGGCATGAGCTGCTGCAACCGAAGTCTTTCCTACTCCGCCTTTACCTGTAAAAATTAATATTCTGCTCATAGTAGTCTTCTCCTTAATTCGGACTCCGAATAGTTCTTATATCGAAGTATTTGTTATGATTTTAGCTGCCGAAGATTACGGCAGCTCTTTTCTAATCAATTTGTATTTTTCTGATTTTTGCTCTTGGCTCTGTTTTTTCTCTTTGCTTATATTCATCCATAAGTATAGAAATCCCTTTGTCAACCATTTTAAATATTAACTGCACTTCCTCTGCCGTATAATTGCCAAGTATCACCTGCCCGTAATGCAGAAATTCCTTCATGATTCTTTGGATACATTCCTTCCCCTCATTCGTCAAACGAATGGTCACAATTCTCTTATCCTCAGGACTTCTCTCCCGAATAACAATTCCCTTCTTTTCCATACGGGTTACGATTCCTGTCGCAGTATTGAGCGGAACATTAATATACTCAGCAATCTGAGTCATGTTAATCTCCTCCTGCCGATAAAGTAAAAGAAGGATAAAAAGTTCATTCTTGGAGCAATCCAAAAGAATGTTCTGCCAGGTTTGGGCTGAAATTAACAACTTAATTTTATCAATATATTGAAAAATGATATCTTCCAGATTGTGAAGGTCTTGTTCCATTATTCCACCTCCTCAAAATATTTCTTCTTTCGAACTATTTTAATTCTACTCTCGAAGTATTTGTTTGTCAAGAGCTTTTTATACTTTATTTCTACTAAAGCATTAGGGTAAAGTATCATTTAAATTTTAGAATAAAAGGTATGCCCAAATGTCTGATTAATTCTTGCACTAAGTAGTTTTACGATAACAACTATTTAGACAGTTTTCAAAATAGTTGTTGACAGGGATGTATGCCTGCGTTATCATCTAATTAGAAAATTATCTAAATAGTTTTTTGGAGGTGATGATTTGGGGTTTCCAGAAACATTTAAAGCGCTCTCCGACCCGGTTCGCAGAGAAATCCTTATTATACTTAAAGGCGGACGCATGTCTGCCGGGGATATTGCAGGACATTTCGATATGACAAGCGCAACTGTATCCTATCATTTATCACAACTCAAAAAAGCCGGGCTCATCTTTGAAACGAAGTATAAGAATTTTATTTATTATGAACTGAACCTGTCCGTATTTGAGGAAATCATGGTTTGGTTTTCACAGTTTAGCGGTAAAGATGAAGGAGGAACTGAACATGAATAAAAAGAGCACTTGGATTACGTCATTACTTTGCTTGTTGCCGATGATTTTTTCGGCAGTTGTGTATACCAGCCTGCCCGGTAAAATTGCAATACACTGGAATGTTGCTGGTGTGGCCGACAATTATGCTCATAAAGCGATTGCTGCATTTGGTATGCCGATAGTTTTTCTCATTATCAATCTGCTGTTATCTAAAATGCGCCTGATGGGTGATCCTAAAGGCGAAAGTCAGTTACGGGCCAAGGCCGGTGAGCAAATACTCACATGGCTCGCTCCGGCATTGTCAGTAATATCAGTACCTATCATGCTGTTCATTGCTATGGGAACCGATATCCCGATAGCTATGGTCAGTTCGCTGCTAGTAGGACTGTTGCTGATCGTTATCGGCAACTATCTCCCCAAAAGCCGTCAAAATAATTTCATGGGAATTAAACTGCCCTGGACACTGAATGACACAGCCAACTGGAATAAGACTCATAGATTAGCCGGGTACCTGTATCTTGTTTGCGGGACGCTGCTGATTATCTCTAATTTCCTATTAAAAAAAACGTTTGCCTATATATCTGTTGATATTATTGTTATTGCAGCACTGGCACTTATCCCGGTGTTCTATTCATATTCACTATACAGGCGTGAATCCAATTAATTAGTAGTAAACCCCTCAAAGTAATTACGGAATGGATGAGGTCCCCTTATGTTAAAGAAAATAAAGAATCCTTTGCAATTTGCAGCGACGATGGTTCCAATCGCGGCCATCGGCGGAGTTTTCACCATTATTTACACCATGAACAGCTATGGGTCAACAGTGCGCCAAGAGCTAATTTCCGCATCCGACGGCTACATGGTACTCCTTTTTTCGGGTGCATTGCAGGCTGTGATATTTACCTCAATATGTGGTTTTTTCGGATATATACTTTCGGATAAAACCGGGTTAATGCGACCGTTCAAGTTCGAGAAGAAACCGCTTTTATCTACTGCCATTGCTACTCTGATATCCGGCATATTATTCGGTTTGGACTATTGGTTATTTGGTCAAACAATACCCGGCCTTGCGGAAACATACGAAATACAAGTCACACCAGCAAGTTTTATATCATCTATTTTTTATGGAGGCGTCGTGGAAGAAGTATTGATGCGTCTGTTTTTGATGACGCTTTTCGCATTTCTGCTGTGGAAGATATTTGTCCGAAAACATGATAAGGCAAATATTACTCAAAGCGTTTTTATCGTGGCCAATATCCTTGCCGCTGCTTTATTTGCGGCGGGTCATCTGCCCGCAACTATCAGTACCTTTGGCACACTTACACCCATCATTGTTTTTCGCTGCTTCCTGTATAATGGTGGTTTAGGACTTGTCTTTGGAGACCTGTACCACAAATATGGAATACACTATGCTATGTTTGCCCATGCGGGCGTCCATATAGTCTCCAAAATAATATGGCTGCTGTTTATATGAAAATATCACAAAATCTTTAACTTATTGATTCCTTTTTTCACCAAGCAGCTTCATAGGTTCTATTTTTAAGTTTTGGCTAATTTTATGGATGGAAATTACCATTCCCAACAAGTTAATAACTGTAATTGATACTAGAATCGTGATAACTACTACTAGCGTATTTTCGTCTTCCTCCAAGATGTTTTCTTTTACTTCCACCTCCGCTATATTACTATAACTGGAATCATAATAGATATGATTTAAACTTTCAGCGGAAATATGTCGTGATAAAAAGCCACCCATACTGCAGCCAATGGTGCTTCCAAGAAAAAGTAAAAGTATGATACCAAAAAGTATAGACCTTCCGGCATTTTTCTTTGTTACTCCCAGGCAGCGTTCAATTGCTGTTCGCACTTTTTGATAGCTAATAAACAAATGGCTATAAAACAGCATTAGAAAAATAATCATAAATAATCCAATGATTAAAAGCACAAGAGACATAAGCTTCATATTCTCAAGTCCTGACTTGATCTGCGAATATCCCATATCATAAAAGGTGATTTCAAGTTCTTCGGTACCATATTTCTCCCACCCAGCCAAAAAATCATCGATACTGCCATTTGGTATTTGAAAAGAGGTATTATATCCCTTCATAGGGCCATATTTTAAAATATTGGTTGCCGGATTCTCAATAGACTTCATTGGAACAACCACTTCATCGCCCCCCATGTTATAATTATCCTGACTACTGCCCAGAGTTGCCGTATAGATACCGACAACGGTATACCAGCTGTCTTCAAAAACAGAATAGACCTCTCCGTCTGCCCCATTAGATTGGTAAATAGCTCCTCCTCCATTTAAAAGAAAATCTCGCCCCGCAGAATTTTTACTATTAGTAAAATAAAATTGTAAATTCACCCTATTGCCGACTGCAAGATTATTATTTTTGGCAAATACATCAGAGATAAGGCATACCTTTTTCCCATCCTCGTATTCTTCTCCTAAGATATCTCTTCCCTGACTAATATAAGCATCTCCATTATAAAATGGCATTAATAGAGTCGTGGAATTGGTTCCGGTAACAGGCAGAATCTTATATGACATGTGGTAACCTTTTGCCAGATTTAAAAGCCTTTTTCCAATAGTGCTGTCATAAAACCCTTCTGTTACTTCGTAGTAAGGAGAAGAATTATTCTTTTCATCTTTTAATGGATCTTCCTTAAGAGTACCGTCCGATTCATATTCTTCTATTTGTATAGTACTGGGCCGATATTCAGGTATTAGTAAGTCTGCATCGTTAGATTCTGCAAAATGCAATCCATGTGCCAAAGTCGTTAAATTCAATACCATGGCATAGGTTTTACCTTTTTCAAGGGGCTTGGGGTCTTCAATGTAATGGTTGCAGAACCAGATCGTTGTACCCTCTATCGAGGCATTACCAAAAAACAGTTTGTTAATCTTTACTTTTACGGATTCATCTGGAATACAGTCTTCTAAGGGCGTTACTTCCGCAATCAATAATTCAATATAACTTTCATTCGTATGAACTAAGGTATAATTAGGGGCATACGAGCCATAGTATGAGCGCTTTTCCGGTTCATGGATATAATCAGCTCCTTCAAAAGATAACATAGAGACAGGAAGCAAACTCGAATATACCGGCTGCTGTCGCAGTTCATAATCCGTTTTCTCCGCATTCCATCTGATAACGGTATTGATGGATAATGCTTTTTGTTCTACGGTTCCTATGGTAATAAAAGTATCCTCATAAGTATTAATAACTGAGCTGTTCATGATCCAAAGCACGGCACCCAGTGTAAGAAACATACCGGAAGCAGCAATCAGCAGCAGGAACGAAAAACTTCTGATCGGCATGCGCAATATTTGCCTGATACTGTTTCTAATCATTTTTTTGCACCTCGATCAGCATTCCGTCTTGCATACGTAATATCATATCTGTCTCTGAAGCAACTTTGGAATTATGAGTGACGACTATGACCGCATAATTTTCCTCATGAGCTAAATTCTTTAATAGATTTACAATATGTACTTCATTCTTCGTATCGAGATTACCGGTTGGTTCATCTGCCAGCAGAATATTTCCGCCTGATGCCATTGCTCTGGCAATGGCTACTCTTTGCTGCTCTCCTCCGCTCATCATCTGAGGGAACTGTTTTAATATTTTTTCCCCTAGTCCTACTTTATTTATCAGCTCCTTTGCTTTCGCTTTTGCTTCTTTGATGGGCATACCTTTTAATGTCATTGGAAACATTACATTTTCCAGTGCTGTTAATAACGGAAACAAATGAAATAGTTGATAAACTACGGATGCCTTTTCCATCCGATATTTATCCCGATCGATGGAACGGATGTCCTTACCTTGTATATAAAGAACACCGGAGCTAGGTAAGTCCAATCCTGCCAGAAGTGATAAAAAAGTACTCTTTCCACTTCCGGATTCTCCTACTATGGAATATATTTTTCCTGTTTCAAGGGAACAGGTCATATTCTTTACCGCTTCAATTTTCTGGTATTTGGTCTTGTAAACATATCCTACATTTTCAGCTTTTATGATTTCCATTATGTCTCATCTCCTGATTACTCTGTACAAAACAATGCTTCTATTACGCTAGCTTTTCCAATTCTCCACAAAGCGACCATGCATCCTAAAAAATAGCTAAACAAAAAGATGTTCCCGGTAGTTACAACTTCTAGTGTTCCTTTTAATACCAGGTCCGCTGTCCCACCGCCTATAAACGCTCCTAATATTATAAGAAAGAATTGTTCCAAAAAAAATATTAAAAAACACCTTCCCCTTCCGGCACCTAACGCCCTCATAAGTGCATATTCTTTTTGCCTGCTGTTAAGCAAAAGAAAACTAGTAATATAACCGATGAATATTACAATGGTTGATATAAATGGAAAGAATCCTTCTAACGCATCGATACTTTGACGTAATTGACTGGCCAATGTTCGAAACGTAGTATCCCGTACTGTTAATGCAATTCCGTCATAGCTAAGCTTTGCAGTGGGAACGCTTTCTAAAAGCCCAAAGGATTTCATTTCATCTTTAAAAGCATTTAGCTGCAATGGATCCGCAACATAAAAAGAAGCAGAATCAGCATAGAAATTAATTTTATTCCGATGAAATACTTCTCGAACTGTCTCAAAAGGGATTAGAATGTCTGGGGGCAATTGTAGTGTATTGGTGTTAAACAAATCCATTGTACCGATGATTTCCAGTGATAAGAGCTCAAGCGGCGCATAATGTAAGTATTCTTTTTCATCATAGTATTGATAATATAGATTCAGTGCAACGGTATCTCCTACCTTTAATTGATTTTTTTCCATTATAGACTTATTGATAATACAAATGGAATCTACCGAAGAGAAGAAATTTGTAATGTCATTTTCCATATGGATATCGCCTGAAGAAATGCCGGAAACTGCGCTTATGGAATTAGCACCGGCAACATTCAAATTAAGTTTTTCTTTCCAATCTTCTATAGAAAAATCCCCTATTCCCGCTATCATACGAACAGAAAAAGCAGAGTCCTTTATTTTTGTGCTAGTCTCAAGATTTTTAATTAGATCTTCTGAAATTTCAATACCTACTTGGTAAGAACCATCAAGGTTTGAAACACTGCAATATATAGGACTAATATTGGGTAGGGCATTTAATTGCATCTTACAGTTATAAATATAAGTTAAATATAAATTTAGTAAAATGAAAACAAATATACAGATACTTACTGTACTAATGCCTTTCCATTTATTTCGTTTTATGTTGCATAGAACCATATGTAGGTAAAACATACATCACATCCTTTTATTATTTTAAACGGATACTTTAATTACAAATATCCTTTTATATAAACTTTTCTATCATATTTTCAGCATTGAATTATAATATTGTTTATACATAAAATTATAGCCATATATGTTATACATTTCGATTAAATTCAATCTAATATTTTTTACATTTTTATATGTTTTTCTCTAAATTAATATCTTTCTTATCTGATTCAAAAATTTTATTCAGAAGCTCCAATCACCAATAGACTCTCCTATTCTTGTATCCACTCCAATAATTCTTTTTTTACCTGCTCTAAAATGGATTGCCCTATTCTCTCGTCACAGGCTTCCCCGATCAAGGTACCATTTAATGTGCATACGTTTCGAAAGGTACTGATAGAAAGTTGAAAGTCGGGAGGAAGCCGATAAGTGCCCGTCAAATAACATTTTTTGATATAGCAGTCTTGAAAATACAGTTTTTCATGGGCGATTATTCCTACATTGGTATAGGAAACAGGGAACAAATGATAACCTTTTCTAATGGCTTTCTTTAATATAAAACGCGGTGTTTTATGAAATGCAAAGTTAAGCTGCCGCACACCTGCAAAGCAGCGGCAACGATTTTTTTGAAGAGTCATTTCAATGCAAGTCTGTGATAAAGTTTCGCTGAACGTACTCTGAGCATTGATTTCCAGAATGATTCTCTTATATATCCCAGTCATATTTGCTACGGTCAGATTATCCTGATGCGGCTGAAACCTACGCAGATCAGCCGGACACGATAAAATCACTTTATCTGTATTTTGTAAACGGGCTATCACACGGGCGTATGCTGCTATAAAAGCATGGTTGAGTGTTGCACCGCTTTTCTTTGTCTTTAAACGAATGGCATTTAGATTATCTGGAGCAATTGTACTATTCAAACAGAAAGACTGCGTACCACTGTTAAAAGCCCGCAAGGGAATTGTATTAATCCGCGCGCCATATTTTGTTTGTTCTGTTGGCGATTCCACGCGAATATTTTTCAATAGAAAAGAAATATCTCTTGTATTATGTAATTTTTTGTCCGAAGGGCTACCATTGTAAAGTGACGCTAACAAATAGAGATATTGTAAAAAACCTACCCCATCAGCTAAAATATGGCTCATTCCGATAACGATATTACTTTGCTGTTCTTCCTGGGAAAAGGCGATTTGTATCTGGGCATGTTTACTTAAATCCCACCAAAAATCTTCTTCAAAGCCGAAACGGTCAAGAATAAGTATATTTTCAACAGTTAAATCCCGATTAACAAAGACAGCTCTCTTAAAGTCATACGTATAAAGAATCTCAGGAACATATTGACTGGATAGATTAACTGCATTTTTCAATTTTTCAATGTCGAGATTTCCTTGAATCACCATTCGGCAATACATCAGCGGATACACTTTGTCGCTATGAACTGCTTCAACATAATCCAAACTTTTACATTTTGTCTTATTGTTATGCACCCCGTTTATTTTCCTGTGGCAAATGTCTATTACTTTATCCTTGAAGCCTATTCCCGCAATACCTATAAGCCCTGTAATAACAAAAACGATCAAAGACAATTTCCAATCGCCCTGACGTATTGTAGAACCAATCATGGTTGAGGATAAAACAGACGGAATATGTGCAAAAGTTGATATGCCTATAAATTTCCCTGCGCTCATTTCGGTTACTCCTACGATATATGTGAGCATATCTTTTGGTGTTCCCGGGATAAGAAACAGAATAAATGTCACAATCTCACTTTTATGACCATCTTGAAGCCATTTCCAGCTCAACACTTTTTCTTCGCTGAACAGGTAATACAGCAGCTTCTTACCGAACCGCTTCGATAACGAAAAAACGAAAGCGGAAGCAAAAACACAACCGGCAAGGCAAATCAATAGACCGGGAACAGTGCCATACAAAGCACCCGCCATGACTTCCACCGGCTCGCCGGGGATAAAAGCGACTATGACTTGAACTATCTGTACTGCCAGAATCAGCAGAATACCTGCCCCGCCTATCTCGTTTATCCAGGTTTGTATCTCTGCTTGATATTCAGGTTCTGATAATTGCCGAAAGTAAGGCAGCAAGATGATTGTCACCCCAATGACAAGGCCGACGAATAAAATACAGCAAGCAATCACATGTCTACGGGCCTTTTTATCCATAAGCCTACGCTCCTCTCCCCGAATTTGTTTCTTACTTTCAATGCGTTACTTCTATATCTCCGTTGTTTGTTTCTACCTTAACGGTTACGATCGGATTACTGCCAACACTCCCGCTTGTTGTATGTCCATTGACGGTAACGTCTTGTTGAAAGTTCGTAGATACTGAACCGTTTTTGGTTATGGCTTGAAATTCAAACTCCAGATTTTCCGGTAAAGTTAAGGTAATACTGTCATTTTTATTGAAGAAAGAAAGATCGCCACTCACTTCGGTATACACGACATTCAGGCCGCCGGAATTGTTGGCTTTATAGCTACCGGAACCAATAGCGGACTTTATATCTGCACTTCCGCTTGTAGAGGTATATGTTACATCCCCGTTTAATTTTGTACAGATCACGCTGCCGCTTGTTGTTTCCAGACTGATTTGATTTGCTTCTATGTTTCCTAAATCTAAAGTTCCGCTGGTAGAAGATAAATGGATATTAGAAGCAACCGCATTATCCAATCTGATATTCCCGGACGAGTTATCAACACGGAGCATAGATAAATCCAGATTCATGCCGGAAAAATCAATATCCCCGTTCGTGGAAGTAACAGTAAGATTTTCACGGTATGCTTCCGGCAAATAAACCTCAATATATCGGAAAAATCCGTCCTTAAAAAATGGTTTACCCCCTTCGGTTATATAAATACTTTCATTGTCCTCCGTTACCTTGGCATAATAGCTGCTTTTGTTTTCCGTCATGTATTCTTTGATTACAAGAGCATCACTGTCACTTTCAAGGATAGTAATTTTTTCTTCATCGTAGGAAAGCGTCAGAGACAATATTCCTTTAAGAGAAAATCGAAGTTCGTTCGTCATTTGAGCAGACTTAGAATTGGGACAGCCGGCAAATACGAATAAATTCACAATAAGAAACATGCCTAATGTAATTGATTTTTTCATCTTCACTTACCTCTTTTTTAAATAAATGAATTATTCATTCACATTTTTTGCAAAAATTAGGAGGCTTACATGCCCCGCTAATTTATCTTTTGTATGCAGACAGGATATTGTCCATACAGATTTTTTTTGCCAATTCCGACGGAATATCAGAGGTTTCAAAAGATGTATACCGTCTATCCATAGCCCACCAAGTAAGAATTTCAATAATAAGGGTCGTGGTTAATTCCAAATGATCCATCGTCCGTACTGTTCCACTGTTAATGAAAATTGTTAAGTACCTTGACATTGTTTCAAGAAATTTCCTGCAGTATGTTTTGTAATGTTCAGCCAGAAACGGGAATTCAAATTGATTCTTTTCAATAAATAAACAGCCAACAGCATATCGGGCAAGGATATCAAATGCGTCTGAAATTAAATCTTCAAAGCTATAACCCAGAGCGTCGTTTTTAAGGTGTTTTGCAAAGTCGTTTTGTGACTGTTCGAACAAAGATGCAATTTCATTTTCCACATCTGAAAACAAGCTATCTGTAATAGGCCTCTCGAAATCCTTATTTATGAAGTCCGGATCAATCGTGCATTTCAAAACAAGGTGCATGATTTCCTTTTTTCCTGCAAAGTCATGATAAATGGTTCCGACAGAAACACCTATCGCTCCTGCTATGTGACTAATCTGCGTTCCGGCATAACCTTGACGCAAAAATAATAGCGTTGCAGCCTCCAGAATTGATTGAGTTCTCGTGTCCATTAGTTCCCTTCCTTTTGTTGAATGAATCGTTCATTTATATAGTATGCTACAATTATACGATTGTCAACAATAATAAATATAAACCAGATTTTATATTATAATGAAGGGAATTTAATTTGCAAATAATCTTTTATGACATGCACACAATTTTCTATTCCTACCCGCTCACTATTTAGTGTCAGGTCATAATTGACCGGATTAGTCCAATAATTTCCTCCGGTATAATGCGCATAATAATCCGCCCGGTACTTATCTGTTTTTTCTATGGAAGCATGGGCCGTTTCTTCACTAACACTCATCTTTTCCATGATTCTCTTTACGCAAAAGGAACGCGGTGCCTCAATGTACACACTGATTACATTGTCATAATCCTTTAAAACCCAATCTGCGCATTTTCCTACAATGACACAGGACTCCGATTGAACAAGATTCTCTATTATTTCTTTTTGAAACTCGAATAACCGTTCATCCGATACAAAGTCAACCGCAGCCGGATTAGGATTCCCTGTTTTCGGCAGACCTTTTAATAGACCGGAAAACTTCTTGCCTCGCATTTTTTCATTTACTTCCGAAAACAATTGCTCATCCAATCCGCTGAGCTGCGATGCAAGTGTAAGAATTCTATTCTCATAACAATGAATTCCCAGTTCTTTTGCAATTTTAGAAGCAACTTCTTTTCCGCCGCTTCCAAATCCTCTCGCTACAGTAATTGCATAAGTCTCCATATATGTAACACTTCCTTTCGTTTACAAGTCTAATTTCACTTATCATCTGACAGATACATCTTATGAATTCCTACCATCTCCGATGTATCTGCTTAAAAACTCTCTCATTCTTGGATTCTTAGGATTCTCAAATAGATTCTCAGGTATATCATCTTCTACAATATACCCTTCATCCATAAATATTGTTCTGGTCGATACGTCCTTTGCAAACGACATTTCATGAGTGACGATTACCATGGTCAATCCTTCACTTGCAAGTTTTTTCATTACCTGAAGTACTTCTCCAACCATTTCCGGATCAAGTGCAGAAGTCGGTTCATCAAAAAGCAGAACCTGCGGCTGCATAGTAAGCGCTCTCGCGATAGCCACTCTTTGTTTTTGTCCGCCGGATAACTGGGCCGGTTTCGCATTTATATAAGGTGCCATTCCTACTTGTTTCAGGTGTTTTATAGCGCGCTCTTTTGCTTCCTTCGGGTTAAGCTTTAGTACTTTTCTGGTTCCAACCATACAATTTTGCAATACTGTCATATTGTTAAATAAGTTAAACGATTGAAATACCATACCAACATTAGCTCTGAACTTATTTAACTCCTTTTCTCCGCGGCCAACCGACTCTCCCTGAAAATGAATCGTACCGGAAGTTAATGATTCCAATCCGTTAATGCACCTCAATAAAGTCGATTTACCTGAACCGGACGAACCGATCACACAAACCACTTCGCCTTTAGAGATTGAAAAATGCAGATCTTTTAATACCTCATGGTTACCAAATGACTTTACCAAATGCTCAACATTAATAATTGGCTCCTTCATACTAACCCTCCTATTCTGCTTCCATGTATTCTACTGCCAGTTCATAATTCTTCTTTCCATCCAGTTTCTTTTCCAAAACAGAAAAAACTCTGGTAAAGAATGTACAGAGTACAAAATAGATAAGACCACAAATAATATAAGATTCAAAGTATCTGTAATAAGTACCGGCTGCTGTCTTTGTAACAAAATACAATTCTGCTACATTGATAACGTTTAAAACAGATGTCATTTTTAGATTCGTAAGATACATATTAACCATTTCCGGTATTATATTACGAAATGCCTGTGGCAATATTACGGAATACATAGTAGCAACATGACTCATTCCTAAAGCCTTAGCCCCCTCCTGCTGGCCATAATCAATAGAAATAATTCCGCCTCTTACAGTTTCAGACATATAAGCACCTGTATTTAACATGGTTACCAGTACCGCAGCCCAAAATGAAGTTAATCCCGGTCCGAAGGATTTAAGTCCATAGAATATTACCATGCCTTGAACCATCATTGGTGTACTCCTGAATATTTCAACATAAATACGACTTAGTAATAACAATAATCGAAA
Source organism: Bacillota bacterium (assembly GCA_023408815.1). Taxonomy (GTDB): domain Bacteria; phylum Bacillota; class Clostridia; order Lachnospirales; family Lachnospiraceae; genus Kineothrix. Next base: position 110,011 of record JAEYJO010000014.1, read on the forward strand.
TGCTGTTTTTTTGAATAGATTATCACTTTTTGTAATAGGTGCGGACTGCAGTATTCCAATCAGAAATCCTAATATGAATCCCAATATGGTTCCCAGTATAGCAACTTCTAATGTAACAATGGTTCCTTTTAAGAAAAACGGCCAATATTCATTCCATATATATATCACCCATCCAGCAAAACCTTTATCCATACCATAGACCTCCCATATTAATCTTTGTTTTTCTCTTGTTAACTCGGTTTTTCTTATTCTTTCTTTTTTCATAGCTAAGCTTTCATAGTCTATGGCATTCCCCATGGCCTAAAATCATGGATATATGGATGTT
>JAEYJO010000018.1 GCA_023408815.1 Bacillota bacterium
GAAAGAAAAGGACTCGTGAACGGTACTGATTCAGGTTTCTGGTCACAAATATATAAAATCCCTCAATGGATAAGAAAAATAGAGTTAGGATTTGCATCCTAACTCCGCTTTGTCTACGGTCTGAAGAGAAGAAAATTAATTCTTCTCTTTTTTCTTTGTCTATAGACTTTTTATGACATTTTTCTTATAATCAAAGCATAAAAGTAATTTAAACATGAAAGGGGATTTTTATGGACAGATTTAATACTGTGTATTCTTCGGTTACGCAATCTCTTCAAGCGCTGAATAATGCAATTTCTGAAATTCTTTCTATTGGTTCTTTAACTGACGATGACGTTCTCGCTCTGCGGTATTGGATGGATGATAATATTCATTTGTCAGGTAATTATCCTTTTGATAAAATCTATAAAATAATTGATCAAATATTATCTGATGGAACTATCGATCCAAAAGATAAGGCGGAACTGCTTCTTATTCTTGAAGAGGAAAATATTTGTGATTCTGAACCTGCTGCCATATCTACCTTAATGGGCAAGCATATATGTTTGACTGGAAACTTTGATTTTGCTACCAGAAATGAAATTGAAGAATTGATAAGCAATCAGGGTGGTGTATGCGATAAAAACGTGTTCCATTATACTGATTATCTTTTTGTCGGAGGCAAGGGTAGCCGCGATTGGGCTTATGGCAACTATGGCAATAAGGTAAAAAGGGCTAAGGAATTTCAAGAGAGGGGACATGATTTACTCATTTTAGGTGAGGATTCATTATCAGTCTTTTTCGATACGCATGATATACCACTACACTAATTAATTCCAAAAAAGAAAAGCCATTACAGGCTTTTCTTTTTTTCAATGTGTCGCTTAATGATGGTATATAATTGCCTTAAAAAAATAACATCATCTTCATTAACATTTTGGTCAATCATTTCCATTATTATTCTTTTGTATTCCATGCATCTTTCCCCGATTCCCCGTTTTATTGTATTTCTAGGACTAATTTACCATATTCTTACATACTTTTGTTATGAAATTAATATATTTCCCGAAATCGGGAATTATGGATTATATTCTGTATCTATTAAATCTTTGAATGTTATTTCTAATGCTTTGCAAATCATTTCGACTTCATATATCGTTGGTGATACCCTCTCGTTCTCAATATTGTTTAGAGTCGTTTTCCCTAATCCTGTCAGCTTTTCCAACTCCTTCAGCGTGATTCCCCTTTTGCGTCTAATTTCCCACAAACGGATAGATGCCATCTTTTTATTAACCTCCACATATATAGTAAACTAACTTAATATGGATTGCATTGGAAAAAAATAGGCGCTCTTTTAGACTATAAAGTTTTTGATTGTTGAAATTATCACTTTGAGGATATACAATATAAACTAATCACGGAAACATAAGCTGGCCGAAAACAAGGAGGACGTGGCATGTATACTATAGGGATTTACCCACGTAAATCTGTGTATCGAGATAACTGTGATTCTATCCATGCCATGTACAGCTTTTCAATGATTAATCTTGAATTGATTTCAAAAAACAAGAAATCAAGTTTTTTATGAAGGTTTTCTATAAACAATATTTAAGAAAAAATGAGCAATTCGACATAATAATCGAATTGCTCATTTTTTTATCCAATCTTATTTTTTATTAATTTATTTTGATAGTAATCTTCTTTTGCATGTAATATTTCTTTTTGTCTTTCAAAAACTATCTCCTCACTTTCATTAATTACAACGGTTATCTTTTGAAGAAAATCTCTGTCATCAAACTTATAATAAAAGGTCCTCATACCTTCATCTGGAATTTCACACTCAATCTCAGCAATCAATCCTTTTAAATCCTTATAATATTTAACATAACTATAATTTTCCAACTTTGCATTTTCTAGTAAATTATACGGCGTTAAAATTGGCAAATACATCATATCATATATTTTTTGAATGTAATCGTTCATATAATACACCTCCGTTATTCTAATTAATATTCATCAATTTCTAAATATTCACTTAATGCTCTTTCAATAAATTCCTTTACTACTGGAAGTCGAGAAAATGCATTATCATACTCTGCAAGGGTCCATTCTTCCCTCTTTTTTCCTATTTCATTTCTCATATAATCATTAAGATACATAGCCAATAGTCCACCATTATCTACAGATGTGTTTTTAATCCATGCGTACTTACCACTGAACAAACGACATCCTGCCAAATTATTAGCAGTCTGATTAATACTAAATTTAGTTATTAATTCCGGAACAATAATCTCTCGTATTTCAACATCCAAATTCTTCTTTCTATTAGCAAAAAATAAATCAGGACGTTTCAACATAGCCGCTGTTTCTTGTGTCCTTGTCTGATTATAAATAGCCAAGGCTTGTTCATAATCAATATTCAATAAGTTCTGTAACTTGATAAGATCTTCTTTTTGCTTCTTTTCTTCCTGCCTATGCTTTCTAATTAATTCAGTTGATAAATATGCCTCTTCACTAAGTTTTCCATTTCCCTTTTCACTAGCCATTCCAAGCGGTATAACCATTGCATTTCCAGCACCCGTACCAGCACCTGTTATATCATCTATATCTACTATACTATTCACTTCTTGTAAGTGTTTTATTACTTCACTTTCCTGAAGTTCTATTTTATATTTTTCCCATAAATATGAAAGTTCTAAGTTCTTATGCGAAACCACATCAGCAATATTATCATCTGTCTTTTCGACCTCTTCATCGGGTATTACCCTTAACACCCTGCCAATAAATTGCTCATACGGTAATTCATTTTTAAATGGTCTGAAGATTGCCGCTATGCTAAGATATGGATGGTCATACCCTTCTCCAAGCATTGCCACGTTTATAATAACATCTAGTCTATGATTTTCTATATCGCTCTTAATTTGATCTTGCAACTGTGAATCTTGTCTGCTATGTATAACTTCAGCTCTATAACCATTAATCACATATAGTTCTTTAATCTGTTCAGCATGATCAATACTACATGCAACTGCTATAATTTTGTGTGGTATTTTACAATTATCTCTTCTTTTTTTCTCTAATAGGTCTAAACTAGCCTTAACAACACTTTCTGAACATTCCTTAGAAAAAGCAACCGAACGTTTTATCCAATCCTCATCTCTAATATCTTGCTCGATTAGCTGTTCTACCGTATATTGTATTGAATCATTGTTATCTATGGTTAATAACAATTGCTCAGGTATATATTCAAATTTTCTTAAAGACTTAACATATCCTTTCGCCATAGCCTGACTTAATTTGTACTTATAAGTAAGCTCTCCTGCTAATTCAACTCCGTCTGTTCTTATCGGAGTTCCCGTAAGTTTTACTACTTTAGCTTTACTAAAATGCTCCACTGTCTCCACCCACGTATTAGCCGTAGAATGATGAGCTTCGTCTATTATTATCATATCAAAATAATCTTCTGGCAAATGATTTAATGGAGAACTACTTAACCTTGCCTGTAATTTATGAATATTTAGAATTACGATATTAGCTGAATATAAAGCTTCTTTGTTAGTAGTGCTTGTATACTCGACCAAGGTCGGTGTTTCTCCAATTCTGGTAAACACGTTTCTCTTATACCAAAAACTATTAGGATTATTAGGATCTAATGAATCAATTACAGTGTCTTTTATTGTCAGCTGGGGCGTAATTATTAGTGCTCTTCCTTTGCATATATGATATGGCAAAAGACCCATTAAACCGGTCTTTCCAACTCCTGTTGGCAAAACGACAATAGCATGTGTTTGCTTATTATTTACACTAAAGTGTTCATATACTTTATAATAACCCCTAATCTGTGGCTCCCGCAAACTTTCATTATCATAAATATTAGGATTGGCCGTCATAAAATAATCTTTATTATATGTAAGTTCAGACGAATATTTTTTCAATGTAAATTTCCCCCTTAATATTAAATTAATTTTACCTTCAAAGTGAGGTGATGTCAACTAATGCTCAATAATTTTTGCTCTTCTCGTTCTTGATATTGATTAATGTTGTTTTCTCTAATCCAGCCATTGTTTCCAGTTCTCCAGTGATTTTCCTTTTTTATGTCTTATTTCCCACAAACAGAACGATACCATTTTATCATATATATCTAAATACATAGTAAACTAACTCAATTATAAATACACTGATAAATGCAGGACACAAAATAAAACTTATGGTGCTTTTCTTATTGATTTTATCATTTCAGGGATATACAATATAAGCTAATTATGGTTAAGATAAGATATTTACAAGGGGGACGTGGCATGTATACAGATAAGGACTTTTTGCAAGGAGATTACTGTGCATATCTAAGAAAAAGCCGTGCCGACCGGGATGCAGAGCTGCGGGGCGAAGGAGATACGCTTGCCCGGCATAAGAAGATGTTAGAAGAACTTTCTGAGAAAATGTGTATACCTATTAAGCGGTTTTATTCGGAAGTTGTTTCCGGTGATACTATAGCCGACCGCCCTGTTATGAGAGAGTTACTGCTTGATGTGGAAAGTGGTATATGGGCCGGTGTTTTTGTCGTGGAAGTGGAACGTCTTGCCCGTGGTAATACAAGAGATCAAGGTATCGTATCCGATTACTTTAAATATTCTGGTACGAAAATTGTTACTCCGGCCAAGACTTACGATCCTAATAATGAATTTGATGAGGAATATTTTGAATTTGGTTTGTTTATGGCCAGGAGAGAATATAAAACAATTAACCGCCGGCTTCAACGTGGACGCCTGGCGTCTATAAAAGAAGGTAACTTTATTGGCAGCACAGCTCCTTACGGATATAACCGTATCAAGATAGCAAATAGCAAAGGATATACTCTGGAGATCAATGAAGAAGAGGCGAAAGTCGTGCGCATGGTTTTTGATTGGTATTGCAATGGCATCCCCCAGGAAGATGGAACTTTTGCAAAGCTAGGCAATGACAGCATTGCGCGAAGGCTGGATTCCCTGGGAATAGCTCCCCGAATATCTGAGAACTGGTCTAAGGCCACTATAAACGATATGCTACAGAATCCCACCTATTATGGCGATGTGCGCTTCGGCTATAAGCAATACGTAAAGCAAATACGTGACGATACTATAATAAAAACCAGAGTTATTAACGAGAATTGTGAACAGAGTGCCGGCAAGCATCCGGCTATCATAGATTATGATTTATTTTTAAAGACCCAGGAAATAAAGGCCGGAAATCGAAAAAATACTCTTCCTTCAAAATTGGAATTACAAAATCCGCTTGCCGGTTTAGTGTATTGCAAAAAATGTGGTGCGCTCATGACGCGCCTGGGGCCTAATTCCCGGAACAAATACGCAGCTCTAAAATGTCCAAATAAATATTGCAATAATGTTTCCTCTCCGTTGTTTTTAGTCGAAGAACAGGTATTACAATTTCTCGATGAGTGGCTATCAAGCTATGAGGTTACTACTCAAGATAAAGATATAAATACGCCGGTTGATAAAGAGATCAAAGTCCTAGAAAACTCTTTAAAAAATAATACCGCTGAAATCAGCAGGCTTGAAGCACAGCTTAATAAAGCCTATTCATTGTTGGAGCAGGAAATATATACTATTGAGATATTTAGGGAAAGACAACAGCTATTAAATCGGGAAATGGAAGAAATGAAGGCTGCGAATGAATGTTACATAAAAGATATAAAGAAATTAGAAGAGCTGAAATTTTCTAATGAGCAATTTGCTCCCCGCATCCGCTTCTTACTGGATACCTATTCATCCAGTACAAAAGCGGTGCAAAATGAGCTATTAAAGGAAGTAATTGAAAGAATAGATTACGAAAAAGCAAAGCCGAACACCAAGGGGCAGCTGCATAATGCTAATTTTTCTTTGAATATCTATCCTAAACTCCCCAAATGATTACATATGACTTGAATGGGGCTATACCTACGGGCCTCCCATGGCCGTGGCCCCACTCAATAGGGTGCGGGAGGTGGTAGATTATGCCATCACGAGGATCCCGATCGAGAAAATCAATCTGGGAATCCCTAACTACGGCTACGATTGGACTCTCCCCTTCGAGCGGGGGGTAACAAAAGCACGCACCATCAGCAATACGGAAGCCGTACAGATCGCTATCGAAAATAACGTTCCCATCCAGTTCGACCAGGTAGCCATGTCGCCCTTCTTCATCTACGAAAGCGAAGGCTTATCCCACGAGGTCTGGTTCGAGGATGTACGCAGCATGAACGCCAAATTCTCACTCGTCCAGGAATATATGCTGCGGGGCGTAGGCTATTGGACCGTTATGAACCTGTTCCGGGCCAATTGGCTGCTGCTGGCAGATACCTTTAATATCATTAAAAAATAACCGTTTTATCTTTTATCAATACCCACATATGTTTTTTCAGTCATAACGGTCTTGTAGGCGGGACGGATGATTTTATCCGCATTGATGAGCTCTTCCAGACGGTGCGCACTCCAGCCTACAATTCTCGCCATAGCGAATATGGGAGTATATAATTCCAACGGAATATCCAGCATGCTGTATACAAAGCCGCTGTAGAAGTCCACGTTGGCGCTTACCCCCTTGTATATGTTGCGCCTTTCGCCGATTACCTCCGGTGCAAGGCGCTCTATCATAGAGTAAAGCTTGAAATCCTCATCTCTCTTCTTGTCTGCCGCAAGCCTTTCAACAAAGTTCTTGAATATCGTCGCTCTCGGGTCCGAAATAGAGTATACCGCGTGTCCCATGCCATAAATCAGGCCGCTTTTATCGAACACCTCTTTGTTCAGCATGCGGGCAAGGTAATCCTTCACCGCTTCTTCATCATCTAAGTCCTTAACGTTTTTCTTGATATTCCCCATCATCTCCACTACCTTGATGTTCGCGCCGCCATGCTTAGGCCCCTTCAGGGAAGAAAGTGCCGCCGCAATTACAGAATAGGTGTCGGAGCCGGAAGATGTAACCACTCTCGTGGTGAAGGTGGAGTTGTTGCCGCCGCCGTGTTCCATATGGAGAACAAGAGCAATATCCAGAACCCTCGCCTCCAGTTCGCTGTATTTCTTATCCGGACGCAGCATTCTTAGTATATTTTCAGCCGTGGATAAATTTGCATCCGGCCTATGTATATAAAAACTATCATCGCATTCATAGTGATTATACGCATGATATCCATAAACTGAAAGCATAGGGAAAACGCTGATCAGACTCATGCTCTGCCGAAGCACGTTCTCGATGCTCAGATCCGAAGCCTGCTTATCATAAGAAGCCAGCGCCAGCACACTCTTGGTAAGGGAATTCATTATATCCTTACTCGATGCCTTCATAATAACATCCCTCGTAAAATTCGTCGGCAAGGTACACATCAGCGATAAATTCTCCTTGAACTCATTAAGCTGCCCCTCGTTCGGAAGGCTTCCGAACAAAAGGAGATAAGCGATTTCCTCAAATCCATATCTTTTACTGTGTTCAAAGCCCTTTACCAATTCAATAATATCGTAGCCTCGATACAGGAGACGCCCCTCACAAGGCAGTCTCTTTCCGTCCACGATTTCCTGAGATTTTATCAAAGAAATATTTGTAAGACCCGCAAGAACGCCTTCGCCGTTTTTATCCCTCAATCCTCGTTTCACGCCGTACTCGTCGAACAAGGTGCTGCCTATATTACCGTTTTCAATACAGACCTTGCTGTATTTTGCGGTATAATTATCAATTTGCTCTCTCTTGCTGCTTCTCATAGTCTTTCTCCTTTTCTATTTCCTAAAAAGTTCCCAGTTCCTCATTAATATTGTGTGCAATTTTCCTTCCTACCTGTAGCATCACCTTCTTTTCTTCCTCTGTGACATCCTTATAAATAATGTCCGCAAGGCCTTTTCTCAGCTTCTCCAGTTCCTCACAGACCGGTTCCGCATCCTTCGTAAGCTCCAGATGAATGCACCTTCTGTCCTGCTCATCCGCCTTCCCCGTCAAATAACCACGTTCCGTCAAATGCTCAATGGCGTGGGAAATATGGGCCTTGGAAAAGAACTTATTCTCCGCGATATCCCTCGCCGTATCATATCTTCCGTTTCTCAGAAAAAGCAGGATTTCTATTTCTATCTTGTGCAATCCATACTTTTCCGTAATGAGGTTGCTCATTTTCTCATAAAGCTTCTTAAACTGCTGACCGTTTAACAACGTCTCAAAATCGTTATTCACAATTCTTTCCTCTCATGATGACCGCCCAAAAAATTTTGCCGACAACAGGCGAACTGCTTCCAAATGAATTGTTTAATTAAAAACAGTTTACTAAAGAACAGTTCACTTATAAACTATTTTTACATATTTGTTTTTATCTGTCAATATTTTTTTATGGAAGGGTGTAAAAAAGGAGGGCACCACAGCACGAATTCATATCGTACTTTGGTGCCCTCTCTATTACATTTCTGTTTATATTCAATACTTGTGTTTGTTTGCTGTCTTCAATCTGCTCATAGCACGGGATAAAGATGCCTGTGTGTGATAATATTCGCGAAGGCTCTGCTTCTGGCGCAAATGCTCCATGGCTCTCTCCTCGGCCTCTCTGGCTCTGGCGATATCAATATCTTCCGGCCGTTCCGCCGTTTGTACAAGAAGAGTGGCACGGTTATTCATTATTTCAAAAAAACCGATACCTATCAAAGCTTCTATTTCGGTTCCATCCTCGCGCTTAATCTGGATTTCTCCTTCTTTTACGGCAATTACCATGTTCTCATGATGCGCCTGGATTCCTACCAGACCGTCAAGAGAAGGAATAATGAGAGATGTGCAGTGGCCATCAAAAAAAGTCTTGTCCGCCGCTATTACTTTTAAACTATATGTCTCCATATCAACACCTCTCTCTTATTTATGCCATGGATGCAGCTTTTTCTTTTACCTCGTCGATGTTTCCGACGTTGAAAAATGCATTTTCCGGATAATCGTCCATCTCGCCATCAAGAATAGCCTGAAAACCCTTGATGGTCTCCGCAACCGGCACGTATTTTCCGGATATTCCCGTAAAGTTCTCCGCTACGTGGAAAGGCTGGGATAAGAATTTCTGCACTTTTCTGGCACGATATACTGTCACCTTATCATCTTCGGACAACTCCTCCATGCCGAGAATAGCGATAATATCCTGAAGCTCTTTATACTTCTGAAGCATTTCCTGAACGCGTCTCGCTGTCTCGTAATGTTCCTGTCCAACTACATCTGCCTCCAAAATACGGGAAGTAGATTCCAGAGGATCTACCGCCGGATAAATACCTTGCTCCACGATTTTTCTGGAAAGCACCGTGGTGGCATCCAGATGGGAGAAGGTCGTAGCAGGCGCCGGGTCAGTCAAATCGTCTGCCGGCACATAAACAGCCTGAACAGAGGTAACCGAACCGTTCTTTGTAGAAGTGATTCGCTCCTGCAATTCACCCATTTCCGTTGCGAGCGTCGGCTGATAACCTACCGCAGATGGCATTCTTCCCAATAATGCCGATACCTCTGATCCTGCCTGCGTAAAACGGAATATATTGTCGATAAATAAAAGCACGTCCTTGCCGACCTCATCACGGAAGTATTCCGCCATGGTAAGTCCCACCTCACCCACGCGCATACGCGCTCCGGGGGGTTCGTTCATCTGTCCGAACACCAAGGCCGTCTTTTCCAAAACTCCTGATTCCTTCATCTCCGTCCACAAATCGTTACCCTCTCTGGAACGTTCACCAACACCGGTGAAAATGGAATATCCGCCATGCTCTGTAGCGATGTTACGGATCAATTCCTGAATAAGTACCGTCTTACCTACGCCGGCACCGCCGAAAAGTCCAATCTTACCGCCCTTTGCATAAGGCGTTAACAAGTCGATAACCTTAATTCCTGTCTCTAAGATCTCCACTGCGGGGCTCTGATCCGCGAATGCCGGAGGATCCCGATGGATGACCCATTTTTCTTCGCCCTCCAAAGATGCGCCGTCGTCCAGAGTTTCTCCCAGCACATTAAAAAGGCGTCCTAAGGTTTTTTCTCCTACCGGCACCTTGATACCGCTTCCCGTGGCAGTTACTTCCATATCTCTGCTAAGTCCTTCGCTGGAAGCAAGCATGATACAGCGTACCATATTATTTCCGATGTGCTGTGCTACCTCCATAACGCAGCGCTTTTCTCCGTTTTTCACTTCCAAAGCGTCTTTGATACGGGGCAGGTCATTATCTTCAAATTCCACATCCACAACGGGGCCCATTACCTGAACTATTTTTCCTTGTTTCATATGCTCCGACTCCTAACTTAACTTCTTTTTCTTCTGGGCTTTCGCACCGCTGATTACCTCAGTGATCTGCTGCGTGATCAGCGCCTGCCTTGCTCTATTAAACATGATATCGAGTTCCCTTAACATTTCTTCCGCATTATCCACCGCAGCCTCCATAGCCATCATTCGGGAATTCTGCTCGCTGCAGAAGGACTCTACCAACGCTCCGTAAATGAAACCTACAAAATAATCCGCCGCAATATGATTAACCACCGCACAGGCGTTCGGCTTCAGCGCCAACTCCTCCATGTGTACGTCAATCGGGGGCTTTATATGGAAATCCGTTTTCTTCAAAGGGAGCAGCCTCACCGTCTCAGCTTCCGCCTGCATGAAACTCGCCATCTTCGTATAAATAATGTAAACCTCATCCAGACTGCCGTCTCTGTACAGCTCCAATACACCTTCAGCAATTTTTCTCGCCCTTCCAAGGGTGGGATTCTGAATAGTATATTGGCATTCCTCTTCTATATTGATTTTCTTGCGTTTAAAATACTGGCGCCCTACTTCCCCCAGAACGAACAATACCGGATTCCCACAGCTTTTCAGCTGCTCCTCCGCCAACTTTAAGATGTTGTGGTTATACGCTCCAGCCAAACCTTTATCAGCGGTTATTACGATATATCCGACTTTTTTTTCTTCCGGACGCTTCTCCTCATGCTGATCGAAGTAAATGTTCTTCATGTCCGGAATATGACGAAGTATCTGGCCCATAGTATTCTGCAGAGTAAAGAAATAAGGCTCCGTCGCTTCCAGATTCTTTTTCGCTTTCTTAAGCTTCGAAGAAGAAATCATATACATAGCATTGGTAATCTTCATCGTGTCCTGTATACTCTTCATTCTGACTTGTATTTCTTTTATACTTGCCATACTCTATCACCTGCTCTTATATTCCTTGGCCGCTTCGATAATCTGCTCTACCAACTCATCCGTTAAGGCTTTCTTCTCTTCGATTTCAAATCCTATCTTAGGATATTTTCTATCTATGAATTCCAGTATTCCCTTCTGATATTCCTTTACCTTTTTCACCTCTACCAAATCGAAAATACGGTGGTTCGCCAAGCAAAGCGTCATTACCTGCTCATGCAATGAAAGAGGATGCGCCAAGGGCTGCTTCAACAGCTCCATCAGCACCTTGCCGTGCTGAAGCTGCCGTTTCGTATTATCGTCCAAATCGGAGCTGAACTGGGTAAATACTTCCATTTCCCTGTACTGTGCCAAATCGATACGGATACTTCCTGACGCCTTTTTCATCGCCTTCGTCTGTGCCGCACCGCCTACACGGGATACGGACAAGCCTACGTTGACCGCCGGTCTCATACCTGCAAAGAACAAATCGCTTTCTAAGAAAATCTGTCCGTCGGTAATGGAAATAACGTTCGTAGGAATATAGGAAGATACATCTCCGGCCTGCGTCTCGACAATAGGAAGCGCTGTGATGGAACCGCCTCCCAATTCATCGCTCAAACGGCTGGAACGCTCCAATAATCTGGAATGAAGGTAGAATACGTCACCCGGGTATGCCTCACGTCCGGGCGGACGCTCCAGCAAAAGGGACAACGCACGGTATGCCACTGCGTGCTTGGATAAATCGTCGTAAACCATAAGCACGTCTTTTCCCTGATACATAAAATACTCGCCCAGTGCCGTTCCGGCATAAGGCGCGATATATTGCAGCGAAGCCGGTTCGCTGGCTGTAGAAACAAGCACGATCGTATAATCCAAAGCGCCGTGATGTTCCAGTGTGGAAACCAATTTCGCCACGCTGGATGCCTTTTGGCCGATAGCCACGTATATACAGATAACACCTTTTCCCTTTTGGTTGATAATCGTATCCAGCGCAATGGAAGTCTTTCCGGTCTGTCTGTCACCGATAATCAACTCTCTTTGTCCGCGTCCGATGGGAAACATGGAGTCAATGGACAAGATTCCCGTCTCCAAAGGAGTATTTACGGATTTACGCTGAATAATCCCCGGGGCTTCTTCTTCTATCGGTCTGTAATCCTTAGCTGGAATCTCTCCCTTGCCATCCACCGGTTCGCCCAGCGCATTGATGATTCTTCCGATATAGCCTTCTCCCACGGGAATGCCTGCTTTTTTCTTCGTTCTTGTTACTTTGGTACCTTCTTTTATTCCGGTATCGCTGCCAAAGAGAATACATCCGATTTCATTTCTTCGAATGTCCTGTACCATACCCTTGACACCGTTATCAAATACTACAATCTCACCATACATGGCATGGTCGATGCCATATATCGTAGCAATTCCATCTCCTACCCAAATAACAGAACCAACTTCCTGCTCTTCGGCATCCCAGTTGTAATTTTCTACCTCTGCTTTTAAGATGGAAATAATGTCTGCTGCACTGATTGCACTCACAGCGTTCACCTCCCAGTTAATTTTTTCTCCAATTGATGCAGACGGCCTTCATAGCTGAAGTCAAATTCTATCCCGTCCGCTTTCAACAGATAGCCGCCAAGAAGAGATTCTTCTTTCTCTTCCTCCAACAACACTTCTTCGCACGAAAACTTATCTTTCAGAAATTGTACTATCCGTTCTTTCTCCGTTTTCTCGAGAGGATTTACATAATATATTTGTCCATGCAAGATTCCATGCTGCTTCTCATAATGCTCGCGATAGGCAATAAATGCATCCGTAAGTTGACCAATCCGTCCATATTTACATAAAAGTTTCAAAAACGCGGACATTTTCCCATCAAAAATCCGATCGATCACCGCATATTTCTTTTTCCGTAAAACGGTAGGGTTCTGCAGGATATTAAGCAGCTTCGGCTCTTCTTCAAACATTTTCGCCGTCCGCTCTACCTCTTCTTTCGGTATGAAAAGCTCGTACAGCACCTTCCCATAATTATTGGCTGTTTGCGTCATTTGTCTCACCCGACTTTAATATTTTTCTGGCAGCCATCAAAGCAAGGCCGGCAATCTGACTTTCTGCTTCCCGTCTTGCTCTCTCCTGCTGGTTGTCGATTTCCTTCTTCGCTCTTTCCATGAGCCTGTCGGATTCGGTCTTGGCTTCTTCCATAATCAGAGCCTTTTCTCCCAGCGCCTGCTCCTTTGCCTGCAACACAATTTCTTCGGCTTCTCTTTCTGCCGAATCCATCTTCGTCTCGTATTGTTCTTTTAATTCCAGAGCCTGCTCCTGATTTTTCCTGGCATCGCTCAATTGTCCCTGAATTAACTGCTCGCGTTTTTCAATAATTCCCATTACGGGCTTTACCAAAAACTTTTTCATGAGCCAGTATAATACAAACACATTTATAATAGTAAATACAATATTCCAAAAGTTTATATTCAGCATATTGCCTTCCGCCTTTCTCATATTAATGAGTAAAGAACACTCATCTGAGTAAAAAACACTCATCTGGAAACGCTCCAGACAGTAAACTTATTTCAATAACAGAACAATCAACAAAGCGATAACGAAGCCGTAAATAGCTGTTGCCTCTGCAAGTGCACAACCGATAAGCAATGTAGTTCTGATCTTGCCGTCAGCCTCGGGCTGTCTTGCAATGGCATCCGCTGCTTTTCCCGTTGCGAGACCGATACCAATACCTGCACCAATACCTGTAAGAACTGCAATTGCCGCTCCAATAGCAACTAATAATGTTGAATCCATAATAAATACTCCTTTTCTCATCAAGATTTTATTTTTTAATTAACCTTCCAAAGCTTCTCCGACAAACAGAGAAGTCAGAAATACGAAAACATACGCCTGAATCAAACCGTCGAAAATATCGAAGTACAAGCTGAACGCAACTGGCACAACAGCCGGTACGAGCAGTTTGATCAGTTCCATTACTACGAAAGCTCCCAGCACATTACCGAATAGTCGCATGCAAAGGGATAATGGCCGTATAAATACTTCCAAAATATTGATAGGAAGCATTATCGCAATAGGCTGGGCAAAACTTTTCAGAAAGCCCTTAAATCCTTTTTGTCTCAGACCTGCTATCTCGATCAGCATAATGCTTATGAAAGCCAGTGCGATCGTTACATTCAAATCCTTTGTCGGAGGCTTAAAGCCAAATAATCCTATCAAATCTGCCATGCCGATATACAGCGCCGCAGTGATCAAATACGGAATGTACTTCCTTCCATGGTGTCCAACACACCCCTCAAAAAATCCATACAAACCTCCGATGGCCGTCTCCAACATCAATTGCTTTCGCCCTACATTTTCCACCTTAAGGTTCCGCACGAGTATAATCGAAGCCAGCGTCAATACCGCCATAATTATCCATGTGACCACCACTGACTCCAAAACGGGAATTCCGCCGAAAAGTGGAATCGTAAATACGACCTCACAATTCAGTTCTTCCAGTAAGGACTCAACGAAAGCATCCATGCTCCTCACATCCTTTCCTTCTCCGTACATTCTTCATCCTTGACATACGGTTACCGTATTTTCACCCATTATAACACAGCATTGCAGGCAACCGCTACTATTTGTACGAAATCCAATGTAATTTTTTGTAATTTTTTGTGTAATTGATGTAATTTAATGTAATTTTTTTGTGTAATTGATGTCATTCTATTACGCGCTTTTTGCTTTGTCAATTACTCGTTAATCTCCGCTGCAATCTCTTAACATTTTCTTAACTTTGTTAAATTTTATTAAAATTTACCAAAAACAAGGCTATCATCTTTGTTAGTTTTTAATCTTGTTTTTATAAATGTTCATTTTTTTTAATATTATCATTAAAATGAGCACATAAAAGAGAACAAATTTTACGAATTTTTTCTGTTTTGCTATTTCAGGAAAACGAAAGCTCTATCTCCTCCCGCAGGCGCTCGTCCATAATGGATGCTGCTATAATCAGCTCATAGTTTCCGGAAATTGTCTTAAAATTCTGCGCACTCTCGTCATAGTAAGAAAAATCTTCCTCTCTCAGGCAAAAGCTTACTCTGCCCGTTTCGCCTGCTTCCAGTTCTATTTTCTCATAGCTCTTAAGCTCCTTTACCGGCTTATCCACCTTATTTGTTTTATCCTTAATATAAAGCTGTACGATTTCCTTTCCTTTTCTTTTTCCGGCATTCCCAACATCGCAGCTTACCTCTACCCGCCAGTCGGGTCCGTCAGTCTTCTTCCATGCCTTCATATTGCCATAGACAAATTCTGTATAAGAAAGACCGTGGCCGAAGCAATACTGCACAGGTATCTTATTCTTCTCATAGTAGCGGTAACCCACGTAGATTCCTTCTTTATAATGAAGCAAATCCTTCTTCGCAAAGTCTCCTATCTTATGGGCGCTGCAGTCCTCATAAATATAAGGAAAGCTTTCCGGCAGTTTTCCCGAAGGGTTAACCTCTCCCAGCAAAACTTCCGCCAGAGCGCTGCCCCCCTCCATTCCTGCATAAAAGCTGAAGACGATAGCTTTCGCCTTGTTCTCCCATCTGCTCATTTCTATCGGGGAGCCTGCAATCATCACTACTATCGTATTCGGATTCACCGAAAGAACCGCCTCCAGCACTGCATCCTGTCCGTAAGGAAGTTTCATGTCGCTTCTGTCTTGTCCCTCCACATCGTATTCGTGATTCAGACCTCCGACGAAAATAACGTGCTCGTACTCCTCTGCATATTTCACAGCTTCCTCGAGCAGCGCTTTTCTTTTCTTGAGAGCAGCTTCACTTTCTGCGTCCCCGGTGCGTTTTCTTCCGCCGTCCGCCTCCAGGCTGCTCTCCTGCCAGTTTTCCTCGTTTTGTATTTTCTTTTCTTCAAAATATCCTTCGATATATTTGATCTCGCAGTTTCCGCCGAGCTGATTCGACAGTCCCATATACGGCGTGATTTCATAAAGTGCTTTTATTTCCGCACTTCCTCCTCCGTTTGAATGCATTCGATCTGCATTCACACCGATGAGGAGCAGTTTATCGATTTTTTCTTTCTTAAGAGGGAGCATATTATTCTCATTCTTTAACAGAATGATGGATTCCCTCGCCGCATCTAACGTCTTTTCCCTATGTTCAGGGGTGTTATAGCATCCGCTCTTCCTTCCACATTTTACCGTCTTTTCTTCCTTTTTATCCACATCGAACATATGAAGTTCCAGCATCAGCCAGAGGATATGGCGAATCTTCGCATCTACAAGCTCCTCGCTTATCTCTCCGTCCTCCACGGCCTTCTTCAAGGGCTGTGCCATAAAATATTCATCGAAATTGCTTGTTACTGACATCTCCACATCTAAGCCGCTTTCTGCCGCTGCCTTCGTCTTATGCACCGCTCCCCAGTCGGAAACCACCAATCCTTCGTAGCCCCATTCTTCCCTCAGTACTTCGTTCAAAAGCATCCTGCTTTCACAGCAGTGCTGTCCACGTATCAAATTATAGGCTCCCATCAGGGAAAAGGAATTGCCCTCATCCACTGCCGCACGAAAAGCCGGAAGGTATATTTCGCGGAGAGCTCTCTCCTCTACCTCCACATCTACCCATAACCTCTGAGTTTCCTGGCTGTTCATGGCGAAATGCTTCACGCAAGCTGCCACGTCATGCTCCTGAATTCCTTTGATCACTTCTACGCACTGCTTCGCGGTCAGATAAGGGTCCTCGCTCATATATTCAAAATTTCTTCCATTCAACGGACTTCTCTTAATATTGATACCGGGTGCCAGAATGATATCCTTTCCTCTTCCTCTGGCTTCTTCTCCTAACACGCTGCCGCATTCATATGCCAGCTCCTTGTTCCAGGTAGCCGCGATTGCAGAGTTACTGGGCAAATAAGAACAGGCATCCTGAGAGTGTCCTATAGGAATCCACGCATCATTTTCCCACTCCGCCCTAACTCCCATAGGCCCGTCGGACATATAAAGCGGCGGTATACCAAGCCGTTCTACTCCTTTTGTATGAAACAGCCCGTCTCCGTGGATCATTCCTATTTTTTCATCCAGCGCGAGCTGCTTTAACAAAAGCTCCGCTTTCTCCTTATTTTCTATGCTTACCCTCATCTTTATACTCATACTCCCTTCAAATTCATGAATTATTCCACTTCTATTTTAATAACCACAGGATAATCGCTTTCAACAGTCCTGGTCTGAAAATGAAGTCCTTCCTCATTTCTTATAAAGGATATCTCTTCTTCGCTCCCCAAGACGGATATCTTATGAAGTATACCTTGAAAGACCGGCTTATTCAAGTCTTTCTCCTTATAAAGAGAACAAATGGTCACTCTGCCGTCTGTGGGATAGCTCATGCAGATAGCATAAATATTTCCATGAGCTGCCGTAAACCGGAAATCCTGTGAGGTATAGACAGTTTCTTTTCCATCGCTGAACTGCCCTTCGTTCTCTGCAGTAGGCCCTTCCTGTGCAAAACGCCAGCATCTGCTTTCATAGACAGCCTCACCGTTTACGGAGAGCCACTGTCCGATTTCCTTCAATATATCTCTATCCTTCCGGTCGATCGTACCGTCAGCTTTCGGTCCTACATTCAACAGCAGGCTGCCGTTCTTACTGACCACGTCGCACAGATAGCATATGATTTCCCTTCCGGTCTTATAATCGAGGGTCTCTGTATAGCACCATGAATTGCGGGCAATAGCAGTATCTGTCTGCCAGGGATAAGGCTTTGCCTCGGCAAATTTTCCTCTCTCCACATCCACGATACCGCTCCCAAAAGCGAGGGACTCCTGCTTATAGCAAATTCCTGCGGAAAATCCATATTCCGCACCTCTATTATAATAGTAGGCAGCCATCTTCCTGACCTGCTCCTTATATGCCTCGTGCTGTATCCACCAGTCGAAGTAAAGCAGACTGGGATGATACTTATCGATCAGCTCACAGGTTCGAAGCAGCCAGTCCTCCAAATATTCCTCGTCCGGATAAGGTTCCGACTGAATATCCTGCTGATCCGGCTGCTGTTGTACGGAAGGCCAGTAAAAGTCTCCCCTTTTAAGCGGCTCCTTTATATCGCTTTCAAAGTCCTTGCCGTTTCCCATAAACCACTGGTGTTCCGCTCTATGGGAAGAAGTGGCAAATACGAGACCTTGCTTTTCCGCTTCTTTCTTCAGACTTCCTATAATGTCTTTTTTAGGCCCCATTTCCGCTGCATTGAAGCGGGAAAGTTCGGAGGGATACATCTGAAATCCATCATGGTGTTCTGCGACCGGAACGATATATTTCGCTCCAGCTTCCTTGAAAATGGCTATCCATTCCTCAGCGCTGAATTTCTCAGCGGTGAACATGGGGATAAAATCTTTGTAGCCGAAATCCTTGTGGGGGCCATAGGTGTCGATGTGATGCCGGTATTCGGGAGTTCCCTGTATGTACATATTGCGGGAGTACCATTCGTTATTAAAAGCTGGAACGCTATATAAGCCCCAGTGGATGAAGATGCCGAATTTAGCGTTTTTGAACCACCTGGGAATTTCGTATTCCGACAGGGAGGACCATGTAGGGGCGTAAGGGCCG
The DNA here is from genome assembly GCA_023408815.1 of Bacillota bacterium. GTDB lineage: Bacteria > Bacillota > Clostridia > Lachnospirales > Lachnospiraceae > Kineothrix. The sequence goes on from JAEYJO010000018.1 coordinate 18,681, forward strand.
TTTTGAATGGTGGCTTCTATTTGGGATAAGTATTGTTTGTTGTTCATGTTTTAGTCTCACTTTCTTCAATTTTTATGAAAATTAGGTAGGTTGTGAGAGACTTTCTTCGGCGGTTCCGGTTTCTCGTCTGACGTAAGACGGGCGTATTTTCTAAATGAAACTGTGAAGGTGATGATAACGGACGGGTCGGCAGCAAAGTACATCCATGTACTGTGCTGCCTAAACACCGCCTCCATGCGGCGTTTGCCCTGGTTATTGAACGGTTTCATTAAGAAAATATGCCCGCTTACTACACGACTCCAAACCGGAACCCCGAAGAAAGTCTCGCGCAACGTTACGAATTAGGTTACGGCGGCATAGACAGTTGCTCTTATTTTTCTTCCACCGAAGATGGTGAAATGAGGTATTTGAAAACCTTGGCAATTTCCTATTGCTTTTTTAGCGCCGAATGCAATCACGCAGTGACATCTTCTTTTTGTATTCGTGCGCATCCTGTGCAGAGTTCTTTTTGTGTAATAGGAGCATTTTCCTATTATGATTAGGGCGCCAAAAGGTTCTATTTAAAAATATCCAAGTCAATATGCCCAAAATAAAAAGAACGACTGCGCCTATGAAAATATTTAGAAGTTCTTTCTCTGGACATTTGTTTTCTGTTATGTTTGGCGGAGATGGACTGAGAATTAGAACTTCTTATATATTGGAATTCGGCGCAGGAGTCTTTTTGTTTTGAGCATATTGTCCAAGGACGTTCGCAAAAAGGACCTTTTGACGCCCTAATCCTATGACCATACCCGGCCTTCCCTCCACAGCTTCCCTATTGTGCAGGAAATTTCATCCTCTTACCTCACTTCACACTCTTCAAAATCACCACATCTTTGGATTGAATGGTTATCGAGGCTCCTGGTAAATAGGTAGTTTCGGTCAAAATGTCGGTTGACAGAGCGTTTAGCGTTAATGTTAAATTAACAGCTTTATCCTTGTGGTTCAATAGGAACAGGAATTTGTCCGTCTCGTTTTCCCGGGATGAAATTTCAATGCCCTCAGCCGTACCTTCCGGTATCTGAAGCAGGGAGGGAATCCCCGCTTCTTCGCATATGTCCCTGACAAAGGTGCGGTAGAATTCGGGGTTGGAATGGGTCGCTGCATAGTAGGACCGGCCTTTTCCGTAGCGGTTGCTGGTCATCGCAGGCATTCCTGCATAGAAGTCTTCCTGGTACCGGCTGAAAGCTTCAGCTCCTTCTAAGTGAAGAAGATCGCAAAGTACCTCGGCGGGATAGGTCTCGCCTTTGTATACGAAGGAATTATGCTTTCCTTCGGGAATGGCATCGGATTCCTCCACCCAGATGCCAAGAATGTCCCTTAGCTTTCCGGGATAGCCCCCGGTTATTACCAGATCGTGATCCTCTACATAGCCGCTGAAATATGTGGTGAGAAAGCGTCCGCCGTCTTTTACGTAGGAACGGACCTTTTCATCGAAGCCCTCCTTGCACATGTATAGGAGGGGAGCGGTTACCAAGCGATAAGTGGATAAGTCGTCCGTCACGCTGATAATGTCCACCGGGATGTTATTTTCATAAAATGCTCTGTAATAGCAGAAAATTTCCTTTTTATAATCGATGAGTCTGCTTGGGCCGGCGGAATATCCGGATGCCCACCAGTTGTCCCAATCCATTATAATTGCCGCCTTTGCGGCGGTTCTCGTTCCCAGAGTCTGGCCGCCTATTTTATTCAGTTCTTCGCCCAGCTTTGCTACTTCCCTGAACACTCTCGTATTCTCATGCCCTGCATGGTCTATGACCGCACTGTGATATTTTTCACAGGCTCCGATGCTTCTTCGCATCTGGAAGAACATCACGGTATCCGAGCCGTGCGCTATTGCCTGATAGCTTAAAAGACGCATAACTCCGGGGCGTTTCAGCGTGCAGAAGGATTGCCAGTTACTTACTCCCGGAGTCTGCTCCATGAGAGCAAAGGGCTTTCCCTGCTTTAATCCGCGCATCAGCTCGTGATTCATGGCGCTTTCCGAGACGGGTGTGTCGAAGGAGGGGTAGTTATCCCACGACACGAAGTCCATATACCGGGCCCATTTCTGATAATCCAAGAGCTTGTAGAAGCCCATCAGGTTGGTAGTGATCGGGACATCCGGCATGTGTTTTTTTAATACCTCGTATTCCATGCGGTAGCAGAATAACATGCTGTCCGACATGAATCTGCGGTAATCCAGCGAAATTCCCTGGAAGTTCGTCCTCACCGTATCCCAGAGAAATTCCTCCGACTGCATATTAGGAGCTACCACATCTTCGAAATCATAGAGGGTGTGTCCCCAGAAGGCCATGTTCCATACACGGTTCAGTTCCTCAACGGTACCGTACTTTTCCATCAGCCATCTGCGAAATGCCTTCTCACAGTTCTCGCAGTAGCATTCTCCGCCGTATTCGTTGGAAACATGCCACGCCACGATGTTATCGCAGTCCTTGTATCTGTCAGCCAGCTTCTCCGCCAGAAGAACGGAATATTTCCGATAGGCGGGACTGTTAGGGCAGGAGTTATGCCTGCTGCCGAACTTCCTTCTTATTCCGTTATGCTCGGTACGCAGAACATCGGGATACTTTCTCGCCATCCATGCAGGATGAACTGCTGTGGAGGTAGCCATGCAGACCTTTAAGCCGTTCCCTCTTACCATATCCATTATCCTATCCAGCTTACCGAAATCGTAAACATCCTCATGAGGCTGCAGCATCGCCCAGTTGAACACATTTAAGGTCACCACATCTATACTTGCCAGACGTAACATTCTCATGTCCTCTTCCCATATATCCTCTGGCCACTGCTCCGGGTTATAATCTCCTCCATAAAGAATCTTTTTTACTTTACTGCTCTCTATCATTTTCGTACTCCTCCACCACTCTGACACGCTCCGCCTGAAAACTCAGGGCATCCTTGATATCCACCTCTACAACCTTGTCGTAGCCAAGGCTCAGCGCTTCATTCTGCATCTTGCTCAATAACTGATAAAATTCGGCCTCGTCCTCAGCAAATATCATTTCCCATGAATATTTCTGGATTACGCTCCTGCACTGCCTCCGCAGCGTTTCTATCTCCGAACTGATTGTATATGTAAAATTGCAGCCCGGGGAAACAACCATCTTGTCATTCTTTAAGAGGAAATCCCGGGTGTTATCCGCCTGCATGACCTCTTTCCAGTCTTTTTCCAAAGCTGTCTCTTCCATATCCCGAACGGAATCCCAGAGCCGGTACGCGTATGGATAGCCGTCCTCATCCACCTCACAGGAGGCCACAGGCATGAAGTTCAGTACGGAGATTCCTTCCGCCCACGTTCCGCTTCCCCATTCATCCGACATTTCCACTTTAGGATCTGACAATGTTCTCCTTCCAAACTCCGTCAGCCGGGGAGCACCTTTTTCGTCGTATTCCCAGCAAACTCCTTCTGGTCCCGCAGTCCCAGCAAAGCTTTGATACCCGATACTGCATATACCGTCTGAGGAATATATCCAGTCCACAAAGTCGATCAGCCGCTCAGGGTCCTTTGCCTGGGAGCCTATTAAAATGACCCTTTTCCGATTACCGCTCCGATTACAGCCATAGGAATATATTTTCATATCTTCTATATCTGCTATCATAAAGCCTTTTCCTTCACTTCTCCTTGCCAGAGTATTGTATTCTATCTGTGCCACCCACGGCCATGGAGAATATAGCACCTGCCCATCCTCATACTTCTGGGCTACATCGTTGTAGCTTTGTGTCTGAGATTGAGGGTCTACCAATCCTAATTGATTCGCTTCGAAATACCATTTCAGAACACGCACGTACATAGAATCGGAATCGATGATGCTTTGATATTCATCACTATCAGCCTTTAGGAGAAGGAATCCTAATTCATCCCAGCCATAGAAGCAGCAAGGCTGTTTTGCTGCATTCATCATATTATTATCCCAATCCTTAAAAAAAGAAAATGCATATGTTTTTTCCCCATTATCTGCAAAGGGTTCAAGTTCCTGCATCTGGGTAAGAATGGGCAACAAATTCTCCAAGGTGCCCATTTCGGGATATCCCAATTCCTTGTACAAATCCCATCGCAGATATGGTCCATAAGTTAACTCCAAAGCTTCACTTGCCATCTTTGGCGAATTAAAGGATATTTCTGAGGGAATCGCGTAAATTCCTTCCGGTGATAAATTATTATTTATATCTCTTATCGCCGACTCGAAACGCATGATTTCTTTATCCTTCAGGTAAGGCTCCATATTCAGAACCAGGCCTGAATTCACCAGCTTTTGAAGCGTATCGTCCTCCCCGTTGCATATGATCAGGTCGCCCAGATTGCCCGCTGCCGAACGTATATCGAAAAGAGTATTGCCGCCTCCTGCCACATTGGGGGCAATTATATTTAATTCCATATTGAAATCATCCTTCACCACCTTGGCGAACCACCCCGACTGCATTCCCTCGTAATTAGCCACACTGTCAAATACATCCACAACGAGGGGCTCGTCGTAGCTAATATCCATCTTTAATCCACAGCCCATCAGAAACAGAAGGCAGATGATACACATAGCAGCATAATGTTTTCTCTTTTTCATGTACACACCTCTTTTACTGAAACAAAGTTTTTTACTTAAATTATAACAACAATTTAACGAATAAAATACAAAAACAATTAAACAATGTATACTAGGAAAATTATAGCTTTTTCAAAAATTGACAAGGTCAAAAAGCTCATTTATACTGTAATTAAATCGGGAGGTAGTTTATGTATACGGTATTGATTGCAGACGATGAAGCCAGCATCCGGGAAGGACTTAAATATATTATGGATTGGGAGAATATGGGCTTTTCCATCTGTGGGGAAACGTCTAACGGAGAGGATACTCTGCAGACCATTTTGCAGACCGAACCAAACCTTGTGCTCCTGGACATCCGTATGCCGAAAATGTACGGTACGGATATAATCCGCATTGCGAGAGAAAACGGATATCGGGGAAAGTTCATCATTTTAAGCGGCTATTCCGATTTCGCCTATGCGCAGACGGCCATTCGTTACGGTGCCAGCTTCTATCTCACGAAACCCATCGAGGAGGATGAACTTCAGGGAGCGGTGGAGAAAATCAAGGAAATTCTTATCGCAGAAAAAAATAAGTCAGATAATATCGCTCTGTTCAAAAGCAAAGCCAGAGAATCCATCATTTACGAAGTAATTACCGGAATGTATGATTCTGAACAGCCCCCCAGCCTTTCCGATTCCGAACTGAAGGAGCTGAATCTGACTTCGGACATTTATCAGGTAGTCATCTATGAAAAGTTCAGCAGCGACCCTTCCGACCCCGGCTATAGTTTTGCCGAGCTGCTGAAGATAACTAATAAAGGAAATCATACTTTCGATTATTTTAAAAAGGATAATAATGAAATAATTCTTTTAAAAGGAAGTTTTGCGATCAATAAGTTTCAGGATTTTTTGTCACACTACGAGAACTCCTGCCCCCAGAACGGCAGCCCGCTCGATTCCCTTTTTCTGGCATACGGACATCCGGTAAATCTTTTGAAAGATATACATCTTTCCTATGAAGAGGCATCGGCGCTTAAAAACAGAAGATTTTTCTGTATTCAGGGACAGCATACTCTGGGATTCGAAGAGCTTCCCGACGTGCAAAGCCTCAACCGGGAAATAGACAACGAACTTTTAACGGAATACAGCGACAGGCTTACCGGTTATCTGCTCGCCTTCAACCGCCGCATGGTGGCGGAAACATTGTCCGGCCTGGAAGATTACCTATACGGAGTGAAGAACGATATTTCTTCCGTCAAGCTGTTTCTGACAGACCTGTATCTGCGCATCAAAGAAAAAATAAACCATACCTACGGCAGCCCTAATGTCCCTTTCCCTAACAATGCGGAGGCCATTTCACATATCGAAGGCTGTCATCACCTTTATGAGATCATTCTCTACATCTCGGAGATGACGGATATGATCATGAACGCCACCGGAAATCCTTCCAGAGATACTGTTTTGGACGATATTATTTATTACATAGACCATAATTTTCAAAAAAATATTAAATTGGAAAGCATCGCCCCGCTTTTTGGTTATAACAGTGCTTATCTGGGCAAGATTTTCAACAAGCATATGGGCGAATGCTTTAATTCTTATGTGGATCATAGACGAATCGATCAGTCTCTCGGACTGCTGAAGGAAAAAAATCTGAAAGTTTATGAGATTTCTGAACAGGTGGGTTATAAGAACGTAGATTATTTTCATAAAAAATTCAAAAAATATATAGGCATGAGCCCTGCCGAATACCGCAAAAAGCTGGAGGATGAAGGAGTGTTATGATTCTGTCTCCATTTCCTTTTCAAGCATCACGAAGATTCTCTTGCTGAAGGCAGCTATCGTAAAGATAATCAGTCCCGGTCCGATAACAATTGCGAAAAATAACATGATTTCGTTAAATTGCAGGACGAGAAATTCGATCAAGATTACGACCAGCATCAGAAGCGTGCGTCCAAAAAACCTTCTCGAAATGTGAAGGGAATTCTGAATGGATCTGGGCAAAGTGTTCTCATACCGGGCGATAAGCGGAAATGAATAAGAAAGTGCCATGACCACTATGAAGGCCGACACTATCCCTATAATGAGAAGCAACGCAGAGCCATCCTCGGATGCCCGCATCAACTCAAAATCCAGATAGACAGCATAGAACGCAATGATAGTAATGATTCCCAGCAGGGTTCCCTGCTTCCAGTTTTCTTTGAAAGCCTTTATAAAGTCTTTTCCGATATAGCCTTCCTCATCATCTGCCATTTTCAATGCTACGGACATGGCTGCTGCCGTGGAAGCTCCCATGCTTACGATAGGGAGACTGAACAGAATCCAGAAAAAATTCAGTTTTATTACATCCAAAAATCTCGATAGAAAGCGATAGAGACAACTGTCTACACTGAAAAACTTCATCGTTTATCACATTCCTTTCAAACCGGAAATTCTAAGGCCCCGCATTTGGAGCCCCAGAACACCTGACAAATATTTATCACCTATTATTATTTACTGCTCATCACTGCTATTGTTATAGAGTATTATTATTTCACAGCGTCTTCCGCTGCTTTTCTTAAGGTCGCTTCGTTCTGCTGGAACTCTACGCACTGATCATAGCCATAATCTTTCGCCTGTGTAGCCATGCCGTCTATGATACTATTGAATTCATCATCAGAATTTGCATAAATCGCCTTCCATGATTCTGTCTTAATACATGTTGCTACCTGATTCCAGAGAACCATAAGCTCATCAGATTTGGGAGACTGGGAATAAGTGGTTCCCAAAGACAGCTTGAAGTCGGTGGTTCCCATATATTCATCGGGGGTCTTAGCGCCGGTATAGTCTCTCCAATCCGCCTCTATGTCGGACTGAGGCTCTGCTGTGAAGCTTTCCCATTTTCTGTAGTTGTAGGTCTCACCGTTGGAATCCGGATTAGCCGCATCGATTCCCCATGTGGTGTTGTTCATCTTAAAGCTTCCATCATCGAAGGTTCCTGAATATCCGTCGCTCATTTCCGTCTTGATGTCCATCTTGGCAGCACGCCCCAAATCGGTAAACTGTGTCATACCGTTCTCATCGTAGTACCAACACACGTCCTTAGGTCCATATTCTGCCGTCATACGGCCTTCCGGAGTTGCCAGCCAGTTGATGATCGCCATACAAAGTTCCGGATATTCCGTCTTAGCACCGATGGACCAGATTCTATTGGAACCATATACGTTCTGACCATAACAGATAGGCGTTGCTTCCGAAGGCGGACAAGGGAACATTGCTTTTCCGTCTGCCGCATGGCTTTCCGAATTATAGAAAGCAGAGCCCAGGAAGTTAAAGATATTAAGGAATGCAGTGCCATTCTGATAGTCAGCCTGCATACCATCGTATTTCTGTGTCTGAGAATCGGGATCTAACAGACCCTGACGGTATAGAGTATTGTAGAACTTCAAAGCTTCCATGTAAGGACCGTCTTGTTCTAAAACGGGGATATATTTCTGATTTACCGGATCGTAGAAGCCGAAGCCGAATTCATCATAACCGTAATAAGCCGTAACAAGAGACTTAACATACATCACCATATCGCCGTCCCAGTCGTCAAACAATGCTACTCCATATGTGGTCTTTCCATTATCATCTTTAGGACAGATTTCCTTCATCTGAGCGAGTACATTAACCATATCATCCAGATTCTTGATTTCAGGATAACCTAGTTCCTTGTAAAGATCCCAGCGCAAATCCCATGTATACATGAAGTCCTGACGAGCTGCAGCGTCTACTGCAATATCATGGCCGATACCGTAGGTGGTTCCACCGGAAAGGTTAGTGTTCTTGTCAAGGGCATAAGGCATATTCTCTTTGATATACGGGCCGTAGTCAGACAAGATGTCGTCTTCATTCCAGTCGAAGAGCATTCCCTTATTTACCGCCTGAAGATATTCATCCCCGTCCTGTCCCCAGATAACGATATCTCCCAGATTGCCGGATTCCATACGGGTCTCATATACGCCGTCAGGATCGGGAATGATGTTCAGCTTAACATTGAATTTCTCAAGCATAACCTGACCGAACCATCCGATCTGTTCGCCGGAATAGTTTGCCAGCTGGTCGAATACGTCCAACGTTATCGTTTCTTCGGGAATAATATCCTCCAGCATGGCGTCATAATCTGAATCTGCCGCCTCTGTATCCGCTGCTTCCCCCGCCGCGTCATCTGTTCCGGTTGTTTCCTCATCCGCTACTTCATCCGCAGGCTCAGCCGTCGCCGCCGTAGTGCCGGTGCCGCCGCAGGCCGCCAGAGAAGCAGTCATTACTGCTGCCATAAGCAATGCCGTAATTCTTTTTGCTTTCATCCTTTTTCTTCCTCCTTTTATTTGTGTATTGAAACCGTAATTTTACGGTTGATACCTTTTTACCTTCCCTATATTCCCTTAACCTTTTACCGCACCGAGCATGATGCCTTTTTCGAAGTAACGCTGCATGAACGGGTAGATACACAGAATAGGGATAACAGTTACCATGGAAATGGTATATTTTATGACTTTGCCGCTCATTGCCGACTTGAGTGCCGCATCGCTGACCTGGCCGCCGGATTCCATTAATGCCTTTAGGTTGGAGGCCGTGTTCAGATAAATATAAAGCCGGTGCTGTAAGGTATATAAGGTCGGTGCCGACTGCATCAAGATCAGTGAATCCGTAAAGGAATTCCAATGCCCTACCGCCCCGAAGATAGCGATGGTAGCCAGAATCGGCTTGCTTAAGGGCCATATGATTTTCCGGAATATGGTCATATAGCTAGCGCCGTCTATTGCTGCACTTTCTTCCAGCTCCGCCGGAATGGATTCTATGTAGGTCTTAACCAATATGATATTGTAAGGCACTACAATTCCCGGAATGATGTATGCCAGAAACGTATTGGTCAGCCCTAACATCTGCATATTTAAGAACCACGGAATCAAGCCGGCATTGAAATACATGGTAATGATGAGAAAACGGTACCAAAACCTCCGCCCCCACATCTCCTGCTTCGTCACCAGATAGCCGACAAAGCCGGAAGCTGCTACCATGAGCGTCGTACCAATCAGGGTCCTTCCTATCGATACGATAAATGCATTGGACAAATCGCTTACGTTGATCAGCGCCATATAATTGCTCAGATGCAAGCCCCTTGGAATGAAGTTGATCACTCCTTTGATTACGAGATCATTATCGCTGATCGTATTGATAAATATGTAGTAAAACGGAAACGTACATGCCAGAGCAAATAATCCGAATACAAAGTAGTTGAGTACATTGAAAATAATATCTCCCGGTTTCAGACGAAAGCTGCGCTTATGCATCTTCTCGTATTTTTTCTCCGCTCTAAAGTCTGCCTTTTCCTGTGCTGTTCTTGCCATGTCCTCACCTCCTATACGATACTTTCGCCGCGAATCAGTTTAGAAATTCCGTTGGCTGCAAACAACAGAGTAACGCTGACAATAGATTTCACCATACCGATCACCGTAGTCAGCGGAATGGAGCCCTTTCCGATACCAAGCATATAAACGTATAGATCCAATACCATGATGTCGTTTAGATTCGTGGCATTTTTAAATACCAGGTACTGGTCCATTCCATTGCTCAAAATATTCGCTATAGCCATAAGAAGCAGTACACAGAAGGTGGGAATCAGACCCGGCACCGTGATGTGCCACATTCTCTGGAATCTTCCCGCTCCGTCCACCGTAGCCGCTTCGTAGAGCTGCTGGTCGATGCCGGAAATCGCCGCTATGTATATGATGGCGCTCCATCCCACACCTTTCCAAAGTCCCCAGCCAAGCATCTTCAGCCATGTATGTTCTCCGCTCATCAGAAGATTCACCCCCTGATCCCAGATTCCCATATTGACAAACAGGCTGCTGACGAAGCCGTCCGTAGAGAAAATACAAAAAGCAATTGCGTATACCAGAACCCAGCTTATGAAGTTAGGTATAGTGGTAAATACCTGAACGAATCTTCTGTATTTGACATTTTTTATTTCCGATAAAAAGATTGCGAAGGCCATAGGAAGCCAGCTTGTGGCTATACCAAGGCCGCTCATCGCCAAGGTGTTTTTAAGTACTCTGACGATGTCTCTTACCGTAGCCGGATTATTCAGAAGCTCCCTGAACCATTTGAAGCCGACGAAGTTTTTCATGCTCAGGGTATCGCCTACCTTGTAATCGAAGAACGCATATCTCCATCCCAGCAAAGGAAGATAGGAGAATACCGCTATCAACGCGATAAACGGCATGAACATCAGAAAAAGCTGGTATTTTGCTTCTATCGCATATTTATCTCCCTTCGCCGCCTTAGGCAACAGAAACAACTCTATCAGAGCCGTTATCAACACTATGACGGCTACCGCAAATATAATCCAGAAACTGCCCTGAAACTGAGGCTCCACCTTCTTCACATTGGTGGTCATCGAAATCTGTTCGTAGGAAATAAAGATTCCCGCCAGCCCTGCCAGCTCCAACACCCCTCCGGCCGCTGCCAGCAATGCGCTCAGCCTCTTGAACTTCAGATTGCCGAGAGTCATACAACCGCCCGCTCCCATCGCTGCCGCTCCGATACATATGGACATCGCCGAAATATAAAGAAGCTGCAGGGTGGATTCCTGAACCCACTCCTTCTTTATTGCCCTTCCGAAATCCTCCGTCAGAGCAGAATAAGAGATACCCGATGTAAACAGCGAAAGGTTCCTGTTAATCAAACCGCTTACCTTAGCCGGATTAAGCCCCGGTACGAACAAAAATATAACTGCCAGTAAAACGGCGATCCTTATTACGTAAAAGAGTTTATCTCCCATCAGCTTTCTTGATGTTTTGCTTCCTCTCATTTGCTTTCATTCCTTTCTAAATAATAGAAACATAAGTGTGCTTCGCACACTCTCGCGAGCCAATATTCCCGCAGCACAGCTTTTGTTCCGCGCGCGTAGCTGCGCATCCACTTTAATGTAATAGGAGCACTTTCCTATTACATTAAAAAATACATCAAAGAACATTTCTGTTCGATGATGTATTCATTATAAAAAACTGGTAAAAATAAAAATACCGCAAATACTGGATTAAAATTACCTTAAATTTTTCATCTTTTCCAAAGGCAGCATAATTCGTACTGTAGTCCCTTTATACAGCTCGGAATTGATTCGGATGCCTGTACTTTTTCCATAGCAAAGCTTGATTCTCTGATTGATATTATACAGACCGATACTCTTATTTCTGCTCACATCCTTAATCTCCACGTTTTTGCGAAGAGCAGCCAGCTCCGGCTCCGACATTCCCCTTCCATTATCCCCTATATCGATAAACAGAAGCTCCTCGTTCTTATATATGGAGATTGTGATTTCCCCGCCCGATTCCTTCTCCTCCAGTCCGTGCAAAAGGGCATTTTCCACGATCGGCTGCAGAAGCAGAGGCAATATGTACAGCGCCTTTGTCTGCACGTCATCCGCAATGTAAAAAAAGCTTTCGAATTTATCGCCGAAGCGCATTTTCTGTATCGTCAGATAGGTCATCACATGTTCGATTTCCTTAGTCAGCGTAGTGAAGGAGGTACCCGTATTTTCCAATACGTACCTCATGGATTTCCCAAGCAGCTTTATTGACGTAGCCGCCTCACGGTCTCCTGCCGTAAAAGCCTTCATCCGGATGGTCTCCAGCGTATTATAGAGAAAATGCGGGTTGATCTGACTGGCCAGCATCTTGAATTCCATCTCCTGCTGCTCGTTTACCAGCTCCTTCTCCTTAATGCTGGCCTCGTACATCTCCGCATCCTTGCGCTTAATCTTCTGCACCATGATCTCCAGGTCGGAAAAAGCCTCCGACAGCTCATCCTGTCCGTTTACCGAATCGGTAATCTCGTAGTCCTCATTACTTGCCTGGTGCATCGCATGCCTTAGCGTAAGCACACGTGACGTGAAGTAGGTAGTGAAAAAATGTATGATGATGCCTGTAATCAAAATAGCAAATACGATGATAGCGAGACAGATATAGAGGATACTTCTGATATTGGTATAAGCCTGCCCGCTCATGGTGCTTATATATATTCTGGAATCCGACTGGTACAGCGGCAGCGTGGATACGTCCACGAAGCATACCTCATCTTCCAGCTTAATATTTCCTACGTACCGGTAATAATTATCCTCATAATCGATATAAACTTCCTGCGCCTTTCCATAGGCCTCTCTTTCCGAGCTGAAAAAAACCGGGCCATCGTTGATGGAAACCATAGTAGCATATTCCTTGCTTCCGATTCTCGTCTTAAGATAATTGTCGGACAGCTTGATGACTAATACGGCATTATATTTGGAATTAATTACCGGAATCTTTCTGATCAGACAGAGATTCCAATACTCATTCCCATACTTATCGGTGTCCGTCATCGGCATCCAGAATACGCTGGACTGGTTAACCGCCAGCTGATACCACTCCTTAGCCCTTATTTCCTCATCCGCATAATGGAACTGCTTATAGTCATTCAAGGTGGGATTGTCCCCGTATATTTCGATTTCATCAATTTCGGCATAGTTGGTATTATAATTATCCAAAGAAGTGAGCGCATCCACCTCTTGGACAAAGCTTCGTTTAAAAAAGTAATTGTCCTTCAAAATATCTCTAATATCCTCCCTGAAGGCCAGCTCCTCCGAAATATTATAGACCTGAGTGGTTATTTCAAATAATATGTTCTTAACCCTGAGATTATCGGATTCCAGCAGGTCACGGTGATAGTTGGTGAGCAGTCTGTATGTATTGATAAGAAGAAACGAACCGATAAGAGTTATGGGCAGAATAACCGCAACAAAATATATGGTATAGAGCTGTTTCTTTATATTAGCTTTTTTCAGCGCTCCGAACATCTGTACTTTCATCCTAAGTCTCCCATCTGCCCCGTAATTTCCTCCGGTGTTCTACCCCTAGTATATAAATACCGGAATCATTTGTAAACAGCGAAAAATAGCGGTAATAGAGATGAAATTAGGACGGTATTATTCTGCATCCGTTTTGTTTATAATAAAAAGACACGCCCCAGGAAAGGAATTGGTACATAGACATGAAATTCAGCAACGGATGCTGGCTGCAAAAGGAAGGCTGTTCCTGCTTTGCGCCGCAGGAAATTTATTTTACCAAAACAGAAAGTCATAAAGTAACGCTTCTGGCCCCCACTAATCACATCCGGCACAGAGGCGACACGCTGGGGGGAATTAATCTGACTCTGGAAATCACGTCTCCCGCTCCAGATATTATGAGGGTCCGTACCTATCACCATAAAGGAACGATAACGGATACTCCCGCCTTCGAACTGTCTCTTACGAAGGAACTTCCCCTCTCAATTGCCGACAGTGAAGGGGAAATCCGCATTGCCAGCGGCGGTCTCACTTTGGTCATCACGAAAAAAAACTGGTCTATGACCTGGCTTAGAGACGGTAAATTCATCACCTCCAGCAACGGCAGGGACCTCGCTCTCATGAAGACTAACTGGCTGGGCGACGCTTACGACAAGGGAGACAATGAGGAAACCTATATCCGTCAGATGCTTTCCCTCTCGGTAGGGGAGCTGGTGTACGGCATGGGCGAGCGCTTCACCCCATTCGTGAAAAACGGACAGAGTGTGGACATATGGAATGCTGACGGAGGCACGAGCACGGAGCAATCCTACAAGAACATTCCCTTCTTCCTGACCAACAGAGGCTATGGTGTATTTGTGAATCATCCAGAGAAAGTGTCCTTCGAGGTCGGCACAGAAATGGTAACGAAGACGGAGTTCTCCGTAGAGGGCGGAGTTCTGGATTACTTCTTTATCAATGGGCCTTCCATGAAGGAAGTGCTTACCCGCTATACGGATTTAACCGGCAAGCCTTCGCTTCCGGCCCCCTGGACCTTCGGCCTGTGGCTGTCCACCTCATTTACTACCAATTATGACGAGAAAACAGTCATGAGCTTCGTAGACGGAATGTTGGACAGGGGGATTCCGCTGCGCACCTTCCATTTCGACTGCTTCTGGATGAAGGAATTCCATTGGTCAGATTTTATCTGGGACAGCCGGGTATTCCCCGACCCTGAGGGTATGCTTAAGAGAATTAAGGATAAGGGACTGAAAATCTGTGTGTGGATCAACTCCTACATCGCGCAGGAATCCTGTCTTTTCGATGAGGGCGTAAAAAACGGATATTTCCTCAAACGCACCAATGGTCAGGTATGGCAATGGGATATGTGGCAGCCTGGAATGGCACTGGTGGACTTTACGAATCCGGCGGCCTGCAAGTGGTTCCAAGACGGGCTGGAGAAACTGTTAGATATGGGAGTGGATTGCTTCAAGACGGACTTCGGCGAAAGAATCCCTTCCGAAGACGTGGTATATTACGATCACTCCGACCCGATAAAAATGCACAATTATTATACATATCTCTATAACAAATGCGTTTATGAACTTCTCGAACGAAAACAAGGCAAAGGAAATGCAGTACTGTTCGCCCGCTCCGCAACGGCCGGCGGGCAGAAGTTCCCGGTACACTGGGGAGGCGACTGCTGGTCCGATTACGAATCCATGGAGGAAAGCCTCAGAGGCGGGCTGTCTCTGTTAATGTCCGGCTTCGGATACTGGGCTCACGATATCGGAGGATTCGAAAGCACTTCCACCTCCGACGTATATAAGCGCTGGGTTGCCTTCGGATTGCTGTCTTCACACAGTCGTCTCCACGGAAGCTCCTCCTACCGGGTGCCCTGGGCATACGATGAGGAAGCGGTGGATGTAG
Organism: Bacillota bacterium; assembly: GCA_023408815.1. Classification (GTDB taxonomy): domain Bacteria; phylum Bacillota; class Clostridia; order Lachnospirales; family Lachnospiraceae; genus Kineothrix. The sequence goes on from JAEYJO010000018.1 coordinate 33,995, forward strand.
TAAGATTCTTTACAAAGCTGAAGGCGCGGCTTATGCCTTATATTTACAAAACCGCTGTGGACACCTCGGTCAGCGGAATTCCTACTATGAGAAGCATGGTTTTGGAATATACTCAGGATAAGACCTGCCACTATGTGGATAAGCAATATATGCTGGGCGATAATTTATTAGTCACTCCTATTTTCAATGACGAAAACCTTGCGGAATATTACCTGCCGGAGGGAACCTGGACCAATTTCTTCACTGGAGAAGTGAAAAAAGGACCTGTCTGGGTCACGGAGTCTCACGGGTATATGAGCATTCCTCTTATGGTGAAAGAAAATTCTATTGTAACTCTTGGGTATACTGATGAGAGGCCGGATTATGATTACGGCAAGGATCCGGAATTCCGAATCTATGCATTGAAGGACGGTGCAGAGACTTCCAGCGTTGTGTATAATATAGAGAATAAGGAAGCTTTCAGAATTAAGGCTTCCAAGGCCGGAAATGCTGTTAAAGTATCTATTGCCGCTTCCGGGCCTTGTAAGTTACGGCTTATCAATGTGAAAGGGATTTCTGCTTCAGAAGGAGATTTATCGCAAGATGGCGCAGATACTGTTATCGCGCTGACGGGAAGCGGAAATAAAGAGGTTACAGTAACGGTGTAATGCAATCCGGGGCAGCAGGGTATTTTTTATAAAAGAAAAAAGAGAACCGTTCATCTGCCAGATAATGAACGGTTCTCTTTTTATTTTAAGGGCAAGCACTGCAATTTCGTCTGCTCATTTAAACAATAAACATTTGAATAGCTTCCAGCAGCTCATCCATCTTGTTTTCCAGCTCCTTCGTAGCCTCTGATAACTGATCCACCTGGTGTACCTGCTTGTTAACTGTTTCATCCACGCAGACTGCCGATGCTGCCGTCTCCTCCGATACCGCTGATATGCTTTCAATTGCATTCAAGGTATCGCTGCGATTGGCATTCATCCCTTCTACATCCCGGACACTTACAGAAATATTTTGCAGCAGCTTTTCCATGTTCCTGCTCATATCGGAGAACCTGCGCCTCGTCTCTTCTACCGCCGCGCCCTGTGATTCCACGATTCTGCCGGCTTTTCCCGATGCCATGATGGTATCATCGGAAACTCCTTCGATGGTTTCGATGACCTTTCTTATTTCCTCCGAGGAGTTCTTCGCACTGTCCGCCAGCTTCTTAATAGCCTCCGCCACCACCGAGAATCCTTTTCCTGCCTCTCCTGCTCTTGCTGCTTCTATGGAGGCGTTCAAGGAAAGCAGAGTGGTTTCCTCAGAAATCTCATCGATAGTATCGGTAAGTATCCGTATGCTGTTAATTTTCTCAGAAAGCAGCTTTATTTTCCCGGAAAGCTGCCCCGTTATCTCCCCAGCTTCTGTTGACTGGGCGATAAGAGTGTCCATTCCTTTCGTTCCTTCGCCTATCATTTTGCGGGTATCGTCCGCCAGGCCTTCCATTTCCTTTACATTTTCTACAGTGCTCAAAATTTTGTCGGATAAGGAGTCCATCTTCTCAAGACACTGCTCCGCATCCTGCGCCTGACTTCCTACGCCGCCTTCAATCTCCTTCATAACTCCCTGAATATATTCCGTAGACGCCTTAAGCTCTGTCCCCGCCTGCTTTACATTGCCTACGCAGCCATTCACCTGAAGAGAGGTATCCCTTACCTCCATAATCAGCTTCTTCGTATTGGAAATCGTCTCCATGATATGTCCGCTGAGCCTGCCGAATTCCGCTCTGTCACGGATGCGCATATCCACGGTCAGATCTCCCTGGGAAACCTTAGCAAGTCTTCTCGTTATGCTTCCCATATTCCGGCTGATTCCGAACAAGATGGCAGCTCCTACGATCAATACCACCACGCAGGATAGAAATACCCATAAATATATACCGTTCTTGATACTCAGCGCTTCCTTCATCAAGCTGTCCTTGGGTGTCATGGCGCAGACAGCCGCCTGATTTGCCTCGCACTTGCTGTACATGAAGAGGTATTCCTTACCGTCGTATTCCACGTCGCGGCTATAGCTGCCGCTTTCCTCTTCAGCAGCGCTCTTGTAATATTCTTTATCTGAAAAAGCAAAACCGGAATTTTCACCGGAATAAATCTCCCGTCCATCGGCCGTAACAAAAGCGATGATACTTCCGTCTCCGAGCGTCAGATCATTTAAGATTTCCTTAATTCTCTCTGTGCTGACATCGATGACCACACAAGCATTCTTCGAGTTCACCATCCGGTACTGGGAGCAGATATAATTATCGCTGCTCGTTCCAAACCGTGCGTCCAGTACCGGATGCTCCCCCGACCAGGTCTTTGACTTATCCGGATTGTCCGCGATCTCCCTGCTCTCCTCCATGAAACTGTCATAAAAACCGGTCTTGTCGCCCTTTCCGGTGGTAGTTGCCAAATCGTTCAAACTATCCGCGGTAACGATAATGATGTCCTTGATAAACTTGTTGCTGTTCTGCTTTGTCGTAATCAAGGTCTGAGCTTTCGTAAAGGCGTCATTTTTAGCGCTTTGATCGTTTTTGTAAGTATCAGATACGTAGTTCTTGATATTGGAATCGTTAAACAGCTGAATAGAATCCGAATCCACCGATTCAAAGCCGAAATCCAGAAGCCTGGCAGTCATCTGTAAAGCCGTTCTCGCCGATTCCCCGTAATTATCCAGCATGCCCTTTGAAGCCTTGTTATACGCAAAATTCCCCACCAAGGCCACCATGCACACGGGTATCAAGAATCCAGCCGTAAGCTGGACCTTTAGGCTGAGACCTCTTTTGGCCTTTTTCTTCTGTGCCTTTTTCTCCGTTTCCTTTTTTCCTATCATCGCCACCGTCCCCTTTGACAGATTCTTTTTCACCTTTTCTATATTAGCATAGAAAATAAAGGAAATTTACCGGATAAAATTCACTCCTTTTACCGCATTTTTTTAATATTTATTACTTAAACCACTATTTTTTTACATCAGTTTTCTGCAGGATATCCTTCATTGCAAAGCCCTTCGCCTCCTGAGGGGACATAGTATGAAACTGCCTGAAATCGTTTACCAGATGGGCCTGATCCGTATAGCCAAGCTCATATACCGCATCGAGAACATTGAAGTCCTTTCGAAACAGCATATCGTGCCATAAATATTGATACCTTATAAGAGAGGAGAACTTTTTGGGAGAAACCCCTATATTTTCCCGGAAAATCCGTTCCAAGTGCCTGCCGCTTATGTGATTGTCTTTGGAAAGCTGTTCGATCCTGAGATTTCCTTTTCTTCGCAGAATTTTATACACCGCTTCCATGACAACAGGATTGCTTTTTTCGGGACGGATATTTTGTAATAAGAACCTCTCCGCAATGGCAATCCTATCCTCTATATTTATAATGTCGAACAAAAGGGGATAAAGTTCTTTCCGGAGCCTGGAAAAATGATAATCCACATCAAAAAATCCATTTTTAACATCCTTCATGGAATCCTCCGAGAAGAGAACTGCGCTCCACGCATAAAAGCGGATGGCAAAGGTGGAAAGCGCCATTCGCCTGTCGTTTATGCGACTGGTAAAAAAAGAGCTGTCATCAATTCCGCAAAAGCTTCCTTTCAGAGTATTTTCTGTGAAATTGACATCGAAGATGAGGTCCATGCAGGTATCCGGCGTTACCAGCCCTTGCGTAGGGATGTCCGTCTCCGGCTGTATGTAAGGTTTACTGCTGCCCCAGAAACACCTGATAAACGGTTTCAGCGCGTCGCACGGCTCGAACTCCATATAGTCAGGGCCATGTGCGAAGGGAGCGGCTGTTATTGGTTTATATATTTTATAAAAATCCATTGGCCCCTCCTTATCTGTCGTCTATTGAGTTGTGTCTGAGTCAAATTTCTTGTTCGTTTTCCACATAATAATTGCATAAATCAATAATATACATACTTGTAGAGCCAATGCAACAGTTGTTTTTATTCCTAAGTCTTCACGGGTTATACTTGCAATATAATCATGAAGTGCATGCCATATAATTAGAAACCACAGACTTTTCGTAATATTTACTATTTCGGCAAGAACAAAGCCAACCAGAAATGCAAAAATCATTTGTAATATGAGGTACGCTAAATTTTTCCCGTTAAAGGCATTCGCTAAGTGCAATAAACCAAATATAATTGATGAAAAAATAATAGCAGTTTTACTTCCTTTTACAAGCAGAAAATTATATACAATTCCTCTAAAATATATTTCTTCATTAAATCCTACTGCGATCACAAACAATAAAAGAACAATATATTGCTTTACTGTTATTTCCGATGAAAATCCTAATAATAATATGGCTATTATTTCTATCGCAATCAGCGGAATGTAATACATGGCTTTCCTTAGTGTATTCTTATTTTCCAGCCTGAACCCGCAATCTATAAATGACAGCCCTGTTCTATTCATTATGAACAGGCTTATGAAAACAGAAAAAATCAAAAAGATAGTAGTTACAATAAGCTGCATTTCTATTGGTAAGTTTAAAATCTGCGGTATTGCAGTTCCCAATCCCGTCATAAATGTACATAAAAATGCCGCACCTATCGCACATATATATGGATGCCTTTTGCTGAACCGTTCTTTCATCGTTTTTCTCCTTCTTCACTCTTCAGTTTCATCATCAATCCCCTAAATGAATTATTCAATAATCTTCTTATTTCATCATCACTAAAACGGCAATTATTTGTTGCATACATCGATGCAATACCATGTGCGGTAAGCCAGACTCCCGCATACAATTCCCGGGAAAACCGTTTACCCAGGCCGGTCATTTTGCTTATCATTTCCAGAACTTCATCATCACCTTCTGTTGAACCGACGATTTCCAGCATGCTTTTACTTTTGAATGCATCTGACATGAATAACAGCTTAAATAAATTCTTTTCTCTTTTTGCAAATTCAATATATGCTAAGCCAATATTTAAAAAACCGTTATCAGGATCACTCATAGCTTCGAACATTACTGTATTATATATTTTTTCTGTCTCGTTATAAACTTCATCCTTTAATCCGTCCATCGATCTAAATACGCGGAATATGGGATGTACGGAGCATCCGATCCTCTCTGCTATTGCTCGGGCATTCAAGTTCTCCATGCCTTTTTCTCTAACAATGCCAATAGATGTCTTTATAATTTGATCTTGTGTAATTCTTATCCTGGGCGGCAAGGTATTCTCCTTTTTTAAAGAAACATATGTTACGTATCATCTGATACTTTATCATCATAATTGACTGTTGTCAATAATATTGCTCGATATGATTACGTCCAATCATAACTGATGAGATGTCAGGCTTTCATTTTCGCAAAATAAAACCGGCTCCGTTTAAACCGAGCCGGTTAGTAATTGCTTAATATTATAGCGCGCTGATAGTATCTACAATTGACATATTACGAATCCTATTTACCGGGCCTCGTATAGCAAAGATAACAGATACAGCTACAATTGCTATGATAGTGGTAACTTCTGCAAATGGAATATCCCAATGTTCGCCCCAGTGAAAGGTTATCAGCCTCGTATACAAAAACTTGTTCATTATTAATCCGACAGCACCGCCGCAGATACTTCCTGTGATTGCATAGGTCAAAGCCTCAGCAATAATCATTTTTATTAGCTGTCTATTACTTAAACCGATGGCACGAAATGCACCATACTGTTTCATGCGGGATGAAACGCTCATTGAAAGGCTGTTTACTATATTGAATATGGTAATCAAAGCAATTAAAGCCATAAAGCCATAGATAAACAATCCAAAAGAGTAATAAGAGCCTGTTACGCTGCGATTCCCGGAGCGTTCATCGGAAAAGGTAACCTCTGTACCAACTAATTTATGAATTTCATCAACGTCAGCTTCGGTTGCATTCTCAGATAACTGCAAGTCTATAATTGTATAATCCGTTTGTCCGGTTAACTGCCGGAAGGTGTTTTCAGAACAGATAATCGTTCCAACATCAGGAGCATTGTTAAAAGGACTGGATGAGAGCAAACCGACAATTTTTATATCCGCAGTTCCCTCCCCTATGTGCAGCGTTACCGTATCTCCGGATCTTATGGTATTTTGCTTTTCAAAAACAATCAGTCCGGTGTTGTTCTCGTTTTGAACGGTATCCAAAGATCCCTCAAGCAAATAATCCTTTGCCCACTTAAACTGGTTTTCCTCGTAAGAAATCAAATCCACCCTTTTTTCTTCCCCGTTTACTGTAACAGGCAGATCGTAAGCGAACATTCTCCCGTATACCCGATCGATCGCTGCGTTATCCTGAAATTCTTTTACCAATGTATTACTGATAGAGCATGTATTGTCAGGACTTACAACAGATAAATCCGGTGTCCATGGCTTCAAGGGCGTAAGCGTATGATGCATAAAATCAACCGTGACCGAGAACCCCAGAAAGAGAATGATACTCAGGGAAAAGGATCCGACCATCAAAACAAAATTCTTTCTGCTCGCTTTTGCATGGTGGAAGCCAAGAATAGTATCTATTTTGAAAACAGCAGTATTAGCAGCTTTTCGTACAGGCTGTAAAAAATTAGCATTTCCTGACACAGCGGCTAGCGGTGAAACGATTGCTGCCCTTTTTGCCGGGGAACGAGCTGCGAGAAGAACAGTCAGGATACCTATACAAATACCGGCTGCAATACTTGGAAGGCTTATTCCGAAGGTTGGCATTCCGGCAAAATATTCCGGACTAAGAAAACGAAGTAAAGCGCACAAAATCCAAATTACAACCGCTCCTGTTGAAATGCCCAGCGGAATCGCAAATTTACACCAGCCAAGGGCTTCTTTTCGGACAAATCTCATCACCTGTTTGGGCGTCGCACCTATACAGCGCATCATTCCAAAAAATTCTGTACGCTGTGCGACATTGCTGTTTAGACTGCTTGCAATCATCATAATGCCCGCCAGTAAAACTAATAAAAACAAAACGGCTGCTGAGCTATAGATTTGCAGCATGAAAGAATTTCCGCTTTGGCCGAGTAAGCCCAACAGCTTCGTGTTTTCCGAAACCTGTTCGTCTGAAAGTCCAAGCTGAGACTTCATATCAACAATCGTATTGCGTATATTGCTATAAGTGGAAAACTGCACACAAAAGACACTGTTATACTCCGCAGGTTCACCATTCGTGACTCCGGGATATAAGGAACGAAACGCCTCGGTCGTCAGGCAAACCGCATAGGAATCTTCTTCCATTGTTTTAGGTACATCCTTCATAAAGCCGGAAATCGTAAATTGATAACTTGTTCCATCAGGTGTATCGACTGAAATTGGATCTCCAATTCGTAGCCCAAGCATTGTCTTTGCGCGTTCAGTGACCATAGCCTCATCGGCCTCTTGCGGAAATGCTCCGTCCTGAATGACTTCGGTTTGCATTTTTGTAACCCAGTCTTTATCGCTTCCAAAAACGGCCACGTCTTTCCCCGATAAAGTATAGCCTTGATCTCCTCGGTAATTGAGGACACCATACCAGGAAGAGGCAGTTACCTCCGGCCGTACAGAAATTATTTTTGCTTGTTCTTCGTTTATGTTTCTAACCATCACATGCCAATTACCATCCTCTATACGAGCCTGCATAATCTGGCTGCGTATAAACATATCGGCCATACCAAAAATAGCTGTGACTAAAAACACCGCTAACACAATGCAAAATACAGACATTCTGTTTTGCCTTTTATGGACTTTGGCTGAAATGGGAACAAGGTCAAGATAACTTTTCATTCTCTTTCCCTCCCAAATCAGTCAACACACCATCCGAAACGCGCAGCACACGGTCTACTGAAGCGGTCAGATTATTGTTATGTGTTATCATTAGAATCGTTTGTTGGTAGTGGCGTGATGCCTTAACCAGTAAATCTATCACATCCTGACTGTTTTTGCTGTCCAGATTTCCGGTGGGTTCATCAGCAAGGATCAGTTTAGGTCTTGTAATCAGCGCCCGTCCAATTGCAACACGCTGCTGCTGACCTCCGGATAATTGGCTTGGCAGGTGATGGCGGCGTTCTTTCAGCCCTAAGACTTCTAAAATCTCATTCACTGCCGATTGCTCCGGTTTACGGTAATCCAAAAGAATCGGAAACATGATGTTTTGCTCCACAGTCAATTCCGCAACCAGCTGAAATGACTGAAACACAAAGCCAATATTGCGCCGCCTGAAAATAGTGCGCTGTTCCTCTCTCATGGAAAATAAATCGTTTCCGTCCATATAGATATTTCCGGCAGTAGGCGTATCCAAGGCTCCGATGCAATTTAGAAGCGTGCTTTTACCGGAACCTGATTCGCCCACTACCGCCGCGAATTCTCCCTGTTTCAATGTAAAAGAAACATCTTTTAGGGCATTCACCTGATTTTCACCTTTTCCGTAGGTTTTTGTTAAATGCTGTACTTTTAAAATTTCCATCTCTCAAGTACCTCCCTTCCTGAAAAGAATAACAGGTACACCTTACAATTGGGTGAATAACAGCTTACAGTTCCGTAAGGAAGGAAAGCGTAAAAACGGTCCCTTCATGTATAGTACTTTGAACAGAGATGATGCCTCCTTGTCCCTCAACAATAGCTTTTGCCAGTGACAAGCCGAGGCCTACTCCCTGTGTATCCAGAGATTTTTTGCTGCGGTAAAAACGTTTGAATATATGGTGTAAATCCTCAGGCGCAATCCCTGTTCCATTATCGGATATAATAACGCGAAGCATAGCAGGGGTCCTGTTCCACGAGATATTTATTTTTCCGCCCAAATCCATATGATCCAAGGCATTTTTTACGATATTTCCAACCGCTTCTCTCGTCCATTGCTTATCACATATAATCGTTTCTTCCGGTGATCCATCTATCGTAATTTCTTTTCCCTCACCCACTGCCCGCGTTGTTAATTCGCTGATTGCTTGATGAATCAATTCTGAAATACGGCAGCTTTCCTTTTCAAAGACAATACTGCCAGCGTCTAGTCGGGTAATTTTCAGCATGGCTTGAATAAGCTGTTCCATACGCTTTAATGCCAAGCCTGTCTTTTCAGAATACACTGTTACCGTTTCAATATTATCCGGTTCGCCGGAAATGATTTCATGATACATTGTAAGAGCAGCAAGCGGTGTTTTCAGCTGATGTGATATATCTGAAATGGTATTTTTCAAAAAAACTTTTGCGTTCTGCCCATCTTCGTTTTTTGCCTGGAGTATTGCGGCAAGTTGATCTACCGAGGCAAGGAGACGGTAAATCGTCCCCTCATTCATCTGAGGCATGCGCAAAGAAAAATCCCCTTCTGTAAAATGAGAAATCACCCTTGCTGCTTGCAGATAAATCTGCTCTCTTTTCCATAAAAAAATAAATGTTCCACCACAAAGCAATATAGATAAAAGCGCTCCTACAGGCAGCGTGTAATACCTTGAAATCTGCTGAAACTCAGAAGCATAAGGAAGAAATATTACAGCGGTATGTTCTGTTACACCTATACTAGCAAGTAAAGCCGTACCCTCTTGGCTGTTTGCCGTACTCGTAATGGCTTCAGCAATCACATCTTTTGAAACACCCTGTTCCAAAAGGGAGGTCGCAACAGCATTGTCATACGATAGAAATAAATTTCGTATGGCCTTTTCCTGTACTGTATTCAATCCCATGCCGGAAAGAAAAATCAACAAAATGAAAGAAAAAAGAAAAGCACTAAAATAGCTTATCTGTTTATCACGAAAAAGGTTCATAACGTTACCTCGTTCCATTGATAGCCGAATCCACGAACCGTTATCAAATGCTCCGGGTGAGATGGCTTCACTTCAATTTTTTCACGAAGCCTCCGTACATAAACAGAAAGTGTATTGTCATCCACGAAGTCGCCTGTGCTGTCCCATAGCTCATTTAAAATACTGCTGCGAGTCGTTACTCTATTAGCATTCCTTACTAATAAGCAAATAAGACGATATTCCGCACTTGTTAAGTCCAGGGGCCTTCCTCCCAACAGTACACGGCTTCCCAAAAGGTCAATCGTAATATCGCCACACTCGATGGCGGCATTATTGTTTTGATTGGATATACCGGTCCGGCGCAGTAAAGCACGAATCCTGGAACACAGCTCGCCTAGCTTAAAAGGCTTTGTTACATAATCATCTCCGCCGCTGTCCAGCCCCCGAATGACATTCACTTCTTCATCAGAAGCGGTCAAAAATATAATAGGTATGTTCTTTCCCTGGCCCCTGACTTTTTCACAAACTTCAAAGCCTGTCCCATCCGGTAATGTTACATCAAAAATCAATAAGTCATATGCATCCATCTCGGGCAGGCGGCTTATAGCTTCTTCTACCGTACGGATAACTTCAACATCAAATCCATTGCGCTTTAAGGAATATTTCAATCCATCCACTAAACTGATATCATCTTCTAAGAGTAAAATTTTATTGCTCAACATTCATCCTCCTTATTCGCTTATCAACAGTATTTTCCGCATCTTAGAACAGAATATATGTGTTTAGTGTATTCGTTTAACCGAATTAAATCAAGAGAATATAGGATTTAAAGTATATGCAGCAGTGTAGGATCAAAGTACATGCAGCAGCAGATTGATGTTTTTACAAATTCATCAACAAATCAGCTTAAGACGCTGCTTCCCGGACCGCCTCGTATACCGGCCGATTCTCTTTTGCAGGCAGTATAATAAAAAGGAACACGCTGAGTAAGGTCAGGATTCCTATAAACAAGGCCGCATATCGGTAAGGCATGAGCTGTCCCAATATGCCTGCCAGCAATTGAAATGCAATTCCGCCGATGGAAAATATGACACTGAACAGCGCATTTACCCTCGCGCGCATCCCCTCAGGCAAATAGGACTGCACGGCCGTCTCGCGTATCGTTGCGCTGCCGGTGCCCAGCCCGCCGCATAGAAAGCGGTTCAAAAGCATGAGCGGGTAAGGCATAAACAGTAACACTGAGTCCATGGCATCATAGAACAAGTAAACACCCTTGGTAAAAGCATATCTTTTTTCCTGCGGTATTTCTTTCTTATATTGAAACAAGCCGCTCAGCACGCGGCCAATCATTTCTGCGCTCTTTAAAAACCCGAGCATAGTTACGGTAAGCCATGGCTGCGTCTGGTAATAGGCCTGTGTAATTATATTTACTCCCCCGGAAGCTCCGTTGGCTATACTCATATAGGTATAGATATTTCTTATGCCCTTTTCCTTTCGCATATAGCGAAAGCCTTCTTTCATATCCTCCAGGTATTGTCTGAAGGTGTAGACCTCCTGTCCGTTTTTCCTCGTGGATTTTATTCTGCTTTCCACCAAAACGGATATGAAAGTGACTGCCGCCACTGCCAGAAATAGATTTCCCATGGAGACCTTGCCATAGATGAAAGTAACTACGGGCGACATTACGACAATTACCGTGGGGTAGATAGTTCCGCTTACCGCGTACCCCTTTTGCTCCAATCCGGCAGGAATCAAATCCGGATACCATGCGCTGTACGCCAGGCGGTAGAACACCGAAATAGTTCCGACTGCCAAAACAAAAACAAGATACAGTCCATAAGAAAACTCATGTCCGCTTATCCAAATGCCCATTACCATGTAGAGAATCACCAACAGCCCGTCCAGCCCTACGATCCATTTCTTTTTATCTCCCTTATCGATAAGCGGCGCTACGAATATCGGCAGAACAATATCGGGCAGCATACCGCAAACCATTACTATCGCGGAGAGGAACGTTGACTGCGTTTCTTCAAAAACCAGCAGACTGACCGGCAGATTCATCGCCTCTCCGCCGATGGAAGATAAAACAACCGCCACAGTAATATAGGTAAAGTCTTTCGTCCAAATGCTCTTTTTCTTTGAATGTTCCATAGGAACCTCCTTCATGTACAAGATAGAGACATTTTAACAGTAAGCTTTACCCATTGTAAAATCATTATTTTTGAGAAATTATGCCCGATAACTCATTGCTTAGAACGTTCATTTGTGATTTTCGAAGAAATTTCTTGTTCAAACTCCAATGCCTGTTTATATTTTCGCTGTTTCTTATAGGCTTCCACCACCATGTCTTTATAAAAATATAGGAACCCGAAGTGTCGCTCCCTTTTTAACACTGTGATAAGCCGCTCCAGCAATTCCAAATATTTCGGGTCGCCAAGAAAGGCTTTTTCCGGAAAACCCTTTTGACATTCCATGAGAGCTTCTTCGTAGATCAAGTGTTCCAGCCCTGAATCCGTCTGACTGCTTAAAAGCATTTCCTCCATCTGTTTCAGATAGTCTCTGCCCTCCTTAAGCCTATTACTTCGGATATATGTGATTGCCAGCTTGTGAAGAGTAAGAAATTCAGGAGTTTTTCTCATCTCTTGTGATTTCTGCAAATATTCTAATGCCAATCCATAGTTATTCAGGTTGATATAGGTTGAACCGATATTATAATACACTCCCCACAGCTCCTCTTTCCAACCCGTATTCTGCAAAAGCCGAATCGCACGGCTATAATTTGTCATCATCATTTCTTCCATACCCAAGCAAGCATAAGCGGAGCCGTTGAACAAATAATATTCTGCCAAACTAAATGTATTCCCTTCCTCCAGAGCCATAGCCACAATCCTGCTTTCCATCCGGTGAATCGACGAATAGTCCCCGTGGAGAAAATATGCCATACAAAGCCGAAGCATGGCAAAGGAATTATTCACTGCCCCGAAGGCTTCCTCGATGTCCAATACCCTTTGGCCCGAATCCGTATATTCGTCGAAACGCAGAAAGGTATCATAGGCTCTCTGTTTCGCGCTCATATTCTCTCGCAGCGGCTTTAGCTGCGGGCTAACCTGCTCACCCTCCAGTCCTTTGATGAGCAGCCAATCGATTGCTAAAGCGCTGTAGGATAGCTGCAAATCATGCTTTAATAATAAGGTGTATTGACTTTTCGTGTCCAGCCGGTAGTGAAGAGCATAGAAATACTTTTCGATTTCTTCTCCGTATACCGTAAATTCAGGCCGGTTTCCTTCATAGGAAATACCCAGCCTTCGGAATAGTTTTTCAACAATCTCTTCATCCGGAGTCACGCTCCCGTGTTCTATTTTACTCAAATAAGAAGGTACACAGATGCCGTAGCATACCTCTTTTTGACCTTTGTTCTGTTTTATACGCTCCAGTTTCAGGAGAGTACCGATAGGATTGGGTGCGTGCATGGGAGAACCTCCATAGTATATTCGATAATATTATACCAGAGAACTGCCGCCGTCCACAATAATAAACTGTCCCTGCACATAGCTGGAAGCGTCGCTGGAAAGATAAAGAATCGTGCCGTTTAATTCTCCTCGATTGCCCGGACGCCCCGTAGGATTAGAATAATTATATCCCTTCAAAAAGTCCTCGGACTTAAACAAGGTTCCGCTGGTCATCTCGCTTTCAAAAAGTGCCGGACCAATAGCATTTACCGTAATACCGTATTTGGCATAGGACGCCGCCATACCTCTGGTCAGGCCGACCACTGCCGCTTTAGATGAATTGTAGGAATGTCTGATAAATATATCGGACTTATCCGCAACAACTGCATTGATGGACGCGATGTTGACAATTTTACCATATCCGATTTCCCTCATATGAGGAACAATATACTTGCTCACCAAAAAGATTCCTTTTACGTTCGTGTCAAAGGACTTATCCCACTCTTCCACCGTCATACTGTCTACGCCGCCCCGCACTGCTATCCCGGCATTATTCAGCAATATATCAACTTGCCCGAAGACTTCCAGTATTTTACTGATTGCCGCCTTTACGCTTTCCTCATCCGTCACATCACAGGCCTGCGCTATCGCTTTTCTCCCTGTTTTTTCAATTTCAACCCTTACCGCATCCAGCTTTTCCGCACGCCTTGCAAGCAACACCACATCCGCTCCCGCTTTTGCGTAGGCGAGCGCGGCATCTGCCCCAAGTCCGGAGCTGGCACCCGTCACTACCGCTACTTTTCCTGTTAAATCAAAATAATTATCCATCCTTCCTTCATCCCTTCTTTTTATGTTATATAAAACGTTTGCGAAACTCATTACTTTCCTTAATTTTATAACATCCGTCTTCAACATTAAATAAGTTTATGTCGACACTTTGTTACAGTATATTCTACATTTGGGGAAATCTTAAATTTATGCGTATGGAAACTGCTTTTGCAGGGGCTAGACACCCCCTTGAAAAAAAAGTATTGACTCCCACGCAACGTGATAGTGTACTATATTATCCAGGAGACGGGAACAGACAACCATGAAAATTTTTCTACATCAGTTTTTATAATTTTAAGAGGGGAGGGTAATCATGAAGACTATAAGCCAAGTTGCTGAATTTTCAGGAATAAGCGTAAGGGCCCTGCAATATTATGATGAAATCGGGCTTTTAGAGCCAAGCGAATTGACGCCGGCAGGCTATCGCCTGTACGATGATGATGCTTTGCAAAAGCTGCAGCAAATTTTACTTTTTAGAGAGTTTGATTTTAAGTTAAAGGAGATCAAAGAGATTCTGCAAAATCCCGAATTCGATAAAATTGAGGCTTTTAAGAAGCAAAAGAAGCTGCTCAGCTTAAAACGAAACCGGATCGACAAGCTCATAGAGCTTCTAAGCAGATTGGAGAGGGGAGAGCAGTATATGAGTTTTAAAGAGTTTGACCTAAGCGAATATATTGAGGCATTGGAACAATTCAAAAGCGAAAAGAAAGATGATATAATCAAATATTGGGGAAGCATCGAGAAATTTAATGAGTTTATTCAAAAAGTCAAGGACGATGAGTCCCATGTAGCCGAGCTTGCCATTAAGCAATTTGGCAGTGTTGAAAAATATACGGAAGCCATGAAATACAATTTGGAACATTTTTCAGAATTAATGGAACAGTCAAATGCTATCATCGAGAACAAGGATGAAATTATGAAGAAAAGCGATGAGCTATACCTTAAATTGACTTCCGATATGACCAGAGATGTTTCTTCTAATGAGATTCAGGATATCGTTCATGAAATCATCGAATTTTCTAATAAAAATAATTTGGGAATAGATATGGGCGAAGGCTTCTGGGATATGGTAATAGAGGGCTATTCTCATGACACTATCAAGGCAGTTAATGATGAAAAGTATGGAACAGACGCCTCTGATTATATTGCCGGAGCATTACAATACCACTTGCGAGGGTAACCGCCAGTCTATGCAACAAAAGGAGTTCATTCCGTGAGTAAGATATATTTTGAAAATGACTATATCGTAGTCATCCCGACTTTTAAAAGTGTTTCTATTCACAAGCATAATTTTCTTCATATATTCTTACTATCGCAAAAAAAGGGAAGTAAGAATTGTTATCGCGCGTTAATCGTGGATAAAAACGTCAGGCACCAGATGCCCCCAATAGAGCAGTGCCCGCTATTTCTTTTGATCGATCCTACAAGTTTTCTGGCAGAAAAGCTGAAATCGGATTATCTTCCAGAGGATGAAATTGTACTGACAGAAAACATTATGTTAACCCATGCCTTTTCTGCTGATGACTCACAGCATGAGGTTGCTTCCTTTGTAGAAAGCTTGCTTCAAGAAATGAATCTGCCAAGGAGAGAACACGCCGAAGGGGTAGGTACAGATGCAAGTTATGAACGTGTCGCAAAGCTTATCGTGGATATTAAGAATTATCGCTATTTGGAAAGCCTCCTTGAAGAGATCGCACGGGAAAATTTCCTGTCAATCGGAAGGCTTTCTCATATATTCAAGGAACAGACCGGCAGTTCTTTAAAAGGTTACCTAAACATTAAACAACTGGAAAAAGCCTATAAATTGGTTTTGGAAGGACACCCTATCGTCTATGCAGCATTAGAGGCCGGGTTCTCCAGTGCGGCGCATCTGGCGGCCATGTGCAAAAAACAGACCGGAATATCCATCACCGCTGTTTTGAAATAGCTGATTTTTGAAAGACTTCAGGCAAAGCATGGTGTATCATTTCTTCATAATAGATTAGAGAGGGTATGATAATAATGGAAATGGATAGGTATTTATTGGAAACCAGGATGCTGGATTACTCCAACCATCGGATACAAGCTTTGGTAAATGAGAAAAAATGGGGAGAGTTAGACGAATTCAACCGTATTAAAGCAGTATATAATTATGTAAGGGATGAGATTCTATTCGGATATAATGTGGATGATAACATAGCTGCATCTATGGTTTTGTCCGATGGGTACGGGCAGTGTAATACCAAGGGAACTCTTTTTATGGCATTGTTAAGAGCAGTTAAAATTCCTTGCAGAGTGCATGGCTTTACCATCGATAAGGAACTACAAAAGGGCGCCATGACAGGATTGATCTATAAGAATGCTCCCCGCAATGTGCTGCATAGCTGGGTGGAAGTATTCTATGACAATACTTGGTATGAGCTGGAAGGCTTTATATTGGATAAAGCTTATCTGGAAAAATTGCAGGAGATAAATAAGGATTGTGAAGGGGCTTTCTGCGGATATGGCGTTGCTGTTAAGGATTTCAAGAATCCTGTGATCGATTGGAACGGTAATAACACTTATATTCAGAGCGAGGGAATTAATCAGGACTTTGGCATCTATGACAATCCGGATGAACTGTTCGGGGAGCATCGGCAGGAAATGTCGGGGGTGAAGACTTTTTTGTATCGTAATGTGGGAAGGCATTGGATGAATGGGAAGGTTAGGGGGATAAGGGGTGGTAATCTGTGAGGGAAGAGCAAAAGGTTATAGATGACAAATGAGATGGAGCGTTTTAACAATGCTTAACGCAGGCCAAATTCCCGAGACATAAAGAGAGCCCACAAACCTGCATAAAGGCGGGAGTATCCCAAAGTTTGTGTAAACCTTCAGACTGATGTAAGATAAAATCACTCAGTTTGGAGGTTTTATTATGGCAAGGAAAAATGACACACCACAAAAAGCCGCGATGCGGGAATTCATGAGC